>VAZG01000538.1 GCA_005885285.1 Alphaproteobacteria bacterium
CACGGGCGGGCAAACCGCTTCGACTTCACAAAACCAAAAAATTTTTGAAGCTACTGTCTTAGGCCAATCGAAACCTGATCAACCTCTCGGGCGCGATACGCAGATGCCGACTCTGAGCAATCAACGCTTCGTGATATTCCGCGGTGCGTATGAGCAATTCGATGACGTTGCGCCCCAGCAGCAGCGCCTCCAGGCCGATCGGCCCAGTTACGGGATCGGCGAGATGGAGCATGAGTTGAAGTGCTGAAGCCAGGTGGATCACTGGCAAGCTTGGGCGCCAAATGCGGGTCTCGACATTCTCGGGCTCGGTATATCCGACATCGTCAAGCACAAGCTGAGCGAGTTCATTGATCGACACGCGTTTAACTCCAGGAGGAACTTCACCGGTCAGCGCCTCTTTGAGAAACCCGATCGCCATGCGCCCGGCGACCAGGCGATCGCGTACCCGGCGTTCCAGGGTGCGCAAAAAGCGATCGTTCTCATCCTGACGGCGCAACGCATAGATCGGCTTGATCGGTTGCGACGGAAGCGCCCAATCGGGCTCCATTGCACACTTAACTCTGAGCGCATGCGCACAGAGGGACGCGTGCACCTCGCTGCGCGTCTCCTCGCCTTCTTCAGGATAAGCGAGCAGCGTGACCAGCAACGCTCCCGCTTCGTATACCTCGAGGCGATCGAAGTCTATCCACCATATGTTCATTCCCGCGCCTATCCTCTGCATTTCCAAAATCCGTGGGCCGATCCTCAGTTTCCCCGGGCTGCCGGCCGTGACCTTGACCAAGTCACTATTCCGACGAGCAAGCAGATATCATCTCAGGCGGCAGAACTCCCCTCTCCCTCGAGGGTAGAACGCCATCCGAGCAGCCGGGTAGGTTTCCGATGTTCCCACCCTATCGGCAACTTGAGGCCACTGCCGGCCGGGCCGAATCGAGCCAACTGATCCTCTCGCTATAGTGCTGGCACGCCCCCAATAGTAGCACTTGCTGCGGAGTTTCCGAGTTGGGTGCCTCGCCGAACATTTAAAGGAGCAAATTGGCGTTAGGGAACCTCTGCACAAGGCCGCTGCAATGAACGTGGTATAATGCCAAAGGGGTGGATTGGGTGCACAGGATTGGGTTGGGGGAATGAAGCAGTTGACATTGGCGACAGCGGGGTTTGAGCGCTATGCCAAGAGGACGCGGCGGGCCACGTTTTTGGCAGAAATGGAGCGGGTTGTGCCGTGGTCGGCGCTGTGCGCGCTGATCGAGCCATTCTATCCGAAGCCGGGCAATGGCCGCCCGCCGGTCGGGGTCGAGCGGATGCTGCGCCTCTATTTCCTGCAGCACTGGTTCAATCTGTCGGACCCGGCGGTGGAAGAGGCGCTCTACGATTCGTCGGCAATGCGGCATTTTGTCGACATCGACCTCGGCCGCGAGCCGGTGCCCGACGAAACGACGGTGTGCCGCTTCCGTCATCTGCTCGAAGCGCACGATCTGGGCCAGCTGCTGTTCGACGAAGTGCAGCGGCACCTGGCCGCCAAGGGACTGAAGGTGGCGACCGGCACGATCGTCGATGCGACGATCATCAATGCGCCGTCCTCGACCAAGAATGCCGACAAGGCACGCGATCCCGAGATGCACCGGACCAGGAAGGGCAACCAGTGGTATTTCGGCATGAAGGCGCATTTCGGGGTCGACAGCCGCACCAAGCTGATCCATTAGGTGGCCGCGACGCCGGCCAATGTCGCCGACAGCACGGTATTGCCCGATCTGTTGCATGGACAAGAGACCCGGCTGTGGGGCGATCAGGCCTACCGCGGCCAACGGGCGGTGATTCGAGAGCATGCGCCCAAGGCCCGCGATTTCACCAATCGCCGTTACCGCCACCGCGGTGTTGTCGATGAGATCGAGCGGGCGAAAAACCGCACCAAGTCCAAAGTGCGGGCCCGGGTCGAACATGTCATCGGGGTCGTCAAGCGGGTGTTCGGCTTTGCCAAGGTGCGCTATCGCGGGCTGAAGAAGAACAAACATCGCCTGCTGGTGACCTGCGCGCTGGCTAATCTGTTCATGGGGCGCCGGCAGCTATTGGGCTACCAAAGGGCGTAATGTGTCTGCAATCAGGCCGGCAACCGTGCAGCCGCCCCAATACGGCATCAACGCCGCCCAATAGACCCGTTTCCTACTCACTGAGCAAATCGCCATTGCCCCCTTACCCAAGTTCCAGCTCTTATTCAGACGTTCCTTAGGATCGTATCTCCAATGTGCTAGCTGCGGCTCCCGCCGAAAGATCGTATCCTACGTGATCGGCTGCAGCTTCTGAAGCGGCGTTGCATCGAGGCAGATGGGCCACGGATCACGTTCTCTTTCCTCAGTCGGCTGCTTTTTACGCTGATCTCTCAACAATTTACCCTGATGCGGCAGATCAATTCGCTGCTCAGCCGTTGAGAATTTCCCTGTTTCCTCACCAGGGAATTTAGGTCGTAAGACCATGGATTGGCTGGCGTTTATAAGCGATCGCGTCGGAATCGGAGCGGAATTCCCTGTATTTTTCCCAGTAACCAGGGAATTGGCATTTTAGAGACGAGTTCGCTCGTGACTGCCTCCTCCAGCGCTGAGTCTGGTGCAAACCC
>VAZG01000517.1 GCA_005885285.1 Alphaproteobacteria bacterium
CCATCTGCTGCACCGGGGTAGTGGCGGCAGCATGTACACAAGGAAAGCGCACGCAACACGGGAAACCCCGACGCGTGATCAGGACGATCAACCGGACGCCCGTGAGGGACAGGCCGGGCGCGCTGGGGTGGCGGAGAGGCTCGCAGTACCGCTGAAGCCGGGTAATGCCGGGGGAGGGAAGGGGCCTCAGTTCAAGATAAACGCAATAAGCGGTGAGGGACCTGGAGATTGGGCAACCTAACAACTCCGAAACGTGTTCAGAAGCTGCAGATGGCGTTACACGCGAAAGCGAAGGCAGAAGCCGGCTATCGCTTCTACGCCCTGTACGACAAGATCAGCCGTGAAGACATCTTGGCGCATGCCTATGCCCAGTGCCGTTCCAACAAGGGAGCGCCGGGAGTAGACGGTCAGGACTTTGTGGACATTGAATCGTACGGGGTCGAGCGGTGGCTGGCTGAACTGGCGCTTGCGCTCAGGGAGGCGACATACCGCCCGGAGCCGATCAGACGAGTGTTTATACCGAAGGCCAACGGCAAACTCAGGCCGCTGGGCATCTCGACCGTGCGGGATCGGGTCTGCATGACAGCAGCGATGCTGGTACTGGAGCCGATCTTCGAAGCCGACCTTCCACCAGAAATCTACGCCTACCGCGCTGGGCGCAATGCCCAGCAGGCCGTTGTAGAGGTGGAGGAGCTGCTGTTTCGTGGCCATCCGGAAGTCGTTGATGCCGACCTCGCGGACTACTTCGGGAGCATTCCACACGCCGACCTTCTAAAGTCGGTGGCGCGCCGTATCGTTGATCGCCGCGTGCTGCATCTGATCAAGATGTGGCTGGACTGCCCCGTCGAAGAAACCGACGAACGAGGACGGAAGATACGCACAACCGAGGCGCGCGACAATCGGCGCGGCATTCCGCAGGGCTCACCCCTCTCACCCCTACTGGCCAATCTCTACATGCGCCGGTTCGTGTTGGGGTGGAAGAAGCTCGGCCTTGAGAAGAGCCTCGGCACTCGCCTTGTCACCTATGCCGACGACCTCGTGATCCTGTGCCGGAGGGGCAACGCCGAAGCGGCGCTGCATCACCTGCGCGAAATCATGGGTAAGCTGAAGCTGACGGTGAACCAGGACAAGACACGAATCTGCAAGATTCCGGAAGGGGAGTTCGACTTCCTGGGGTACACGTTCGGACGAATGTATTCTCCGAGAACCGGCCAGGTTCGCCTGGGACAGCGGCCATCGAAGAAAAGCATCAAGCGCGTGGTCGAACAGGTCCATGAACTGACCGTCCGAGCGCATACGTGGCAAGAAACCACAGAGCTGGTGGGAAAGTTGAACCGCACGCTTCGCGGGTGGGCGAACTACTTCTCAGTAGGCACCGTCAATCCGGCGTATCGGGCGCTCGACAACTATGCGGCTGTGCGGTTGCGTCGGTGGTTGCGTTTCAAGCACAAGACCAGACGAAGCAAGGGCGGCAGCTATCCACTCTCGCACCTTTACGAGACCTTCGGGCTCGTGCGTCTGACCCGGCTTGGGCGCGACGTGCCGTGGGCGAAGGCGTGAGATCTTGTCCGAGAGCCGGATGCTGGGAAATCCGCATGTCCGGTTCGATGAGAGGGATGTGGAAACGGAGCTATGGTCGAGCCACTAAGGCACCGCCAGACGAAAGGGGCGGCAACAGACATGCGGGGCCTACTGCCACCGCGCCACATCCCGACTCTACCCGCGGTGATGTTGACGCGCACAGGCAACCTCGGGCGTCGGAGAATCGTTGTTATAGTTTATTAAGATTAATGCAAATCTTTGGAGATATGACAAAATATTAAACACGATCTCTTGACGTTAACTATCTTCCTGTCTAGGATCTCTGACGTATTCGAGTTAATTACATGCAGTCTCTCGAAGAACAATCCGATCAGGCAGAGCCATGAAACTATCTCGGCAGTAACACTCGCGCTCGTCGTGGGCGCAGCCTGCGGCATGACAAACGGCGCAACTGCGGCGCCGATCACCTATGACTTCATTGGCCCGACTTCCGGAGCAAATGTCGACCTGGGGCAGTCCCACACCTACACGGCAGCAGGCGGCCCCAGCATCACCGGGGAGGCGGGAACCTACTCGGGTTCCTCGCCCGCCAACAACAGCGCGTTCAACACCGCATCCGGCGTTCACCTGGCCGGCAATAATCGCGGCAAAGACGAGCAGGGTGTCGGTGTCTGCTTCACGGAGCACCATAGCTGCAGCGGCGATCAACTTAGCGGGGACGATGGTGAGATCGACCGGGACGGAAAGGAGGTTGTCCGATTGGATATCACCAACCTGCTTGCGAC
>VAZG01000518.1 GCA_005885285.1 Alphaproteobacteria bacterium
GTGCTGTCGGCGTCACTGGGCGCATTCTGTGGCGCCGGTGCGTTGAGCAGCTGACGCGCTCGCGCGATGTTCTCGGCGCGCCCGCCGTTGGCGAAGAGACCGTAGTGTCGGATGCGGTGGAAACCGTCGGGCAGGACGTGGATCAGGAAGCGGCGGATGAACTCGTCAGCGTCGAGCGTCATGAGCTTGTAGCGAGCGTCGGGCTTGGCCCGGTAATCCTTCCATTTGAACGTCACGCGCTGGCCATCGAAGGCGACGAGCCGGCTGTTGGCAATAGCGATCCGGTGGGTGTAGCGGGACAGGTAGGCGAGCACAGCGTCGGGTCCGCCAAAAGGCCGCTTGGCATAGACCACCCATTCGAGCTTGCGCATTGCGGCAAGCCAGGCTTTGAAGGCTGCCGGCTCGTCCAGGGCGGCTTGGTCAGCCAAGAGCTTCAAGCGCCCGGCATGGTAGGTGGCGGTCAGCCTTTCCAGGAACAGACGGCGGAAGAGGCGTGAGAGCACCCGGACGGACAGGAAGAAGCCGGGTCGGCAGGCGATCCAGTGTTGGCCATCGGGCGAGAAGCCGCCAGCGGGTACGATGATATGGGCATGGGGATGGTGGGTCAGTGCCGATCCCCAGGTGTGGAGCACGGCAGTGAGCCCGATGCGGGCGCCGAGGTGCTTGGGGTCGGCCGCAATCGTGATCAGGGTCTCGGCGGCGGTTTTGAGCAACAGGTCATAGATGACCGCCTGGTTGTGATAGGCGATGTCGGCGATCGGCCCCGGCAGGGTGAAGACGACGTGGAAATAGGGCACGGGCAGCAGTTCGGCCTGGCGATCGGCGAGCCACTCCTTGGCAGCGGCAGCCTGGCACTTCGGGCAGTGCCGGTTGCGGCAGGAGTTGTAAGAGATGCGCAGGTGGGCGCAGGCTTCGCAGCGTTCGACATGACCGCCCAACGCCGCCGTTCGGCAGCGCTCGATCGCCGACATCACCTTCAGTTGGCCGAGGCTCACATGGCCGGCGTGGGAGGCACGCCAAGCCGGCCCGTGATGACGGAAGATGTCCGCCACCTCGACCGCCGACCGCGGCAACGGCCGCGCTTAGCCGGGCATCTTCAGCAGGAGATCGAGTGGGCTCGTCACCTCGCCGATCGCGCTGATGGCGACGCGGGTGTAAAGCGCCGTCGTGTCGAGCTTCTTGTGTCCGAGCAGAACCTGGATGACCCGGATATCGGTCTTCTGCTCCAATAGATGCGTGGCAAAGCTGTGCCGCAGCGTGTGAACACCGACACGCTTTGTAATCCCGGCACGGGCCGCTGCCAGGCGAACGAGCCGGTGCAGCTGGCGCGCACTCATGTGCTGCCCGCGATAGCCGGGAAACAGCCAGCGCTGGCCGGGAGCCATCCATCCCTTGTTGCGCGCGACGCGCCACCATTCGCGCAATAGCTCGAGAAGGTTGGGCGAGAGAATGACATACCGGTCCTTCTTGCCCTTGCCCTGTTCGACCCGGATGACCATTCGGTCGCTGTCGATATCGGTGAGTTTGAGCGATACGGCCTCCGATGACCGCAGGCCGGTGGCATAAGTCAGGCTCAGCGCCGCCTTATGCTTGATGTTGGTCGCCGACGCGAGGAGCCGACCGACCTCTTCCGGGCTGAGAACGACGGGGAGGCGGCGCGGCTCGCGGACCGACACGACCGCGTCGGCAAGATCGCGGCGCTTCAGCGTGACCCTGAAGAAGAACCGCAGCGCCGTGGCACTGACGTTGACGGTCGGTACCGTCGTCCCGATCGACGCCAGCCACAACTGATAGCGACGGACATCCTCGGCGGTGGCCTTGTCGGCAGACCGGCCCAGAAAATCGGCAAACCTTTTGACGTGGCGGATATAGTGGAGCTGCGTCTTGGGGCTAAGCTGCCGGATTGCCATGTCGTCGATCAGGCGCCGGCGTAACGGACTGATGGCCTTGTCGGTCATTGGAGGCTCCTGTCTTGGGTGAGGTTCTGAGCCCCTCAATCTCAAGACAGGATGCCGGCTTCCCGCTACTCCACCTCTTGCCACCAATTACCGCGAGAGCGGTTTAGTCGTGTGCCCAGCATGTTCGATAGCTTGGGGGTGGAAGTCCCCTATCCAACCTGATGGAGGTGAAGGATTAGCGAAGCACAAGGGCGTCATCGCGAGGTGGCGTCTGAAGGCAGTGCGGAGCAAAACCGCGACCTGACGAACAGAAAGCGGATATCAGGCATCCCTGGCCGGACGAGTGGGCGACTAATCACGAAGTCCATATCCATCAAGGGCCAAGGCTGTAGATCCGGCAGGTGTGCGGGGAAGGCGACCGAACTTACCTGGGGAGGCCTGCGCCGTGTTCCGATTTCGGAACTGAGGGCACCGCGAGGTGACCTGATCGCGGCGCAGGAGTCAGCAGACGGCATAGTAGGCCAAGCCGTCGGCAAGGCTAGTGAGGCACTCCAAAGCCGAAAGGCGGAGCAACGGATAGGCCGAGCCGGGAACGATGACCGAAGGCCCAAACGATTGGGAGTGGCAAGTAGGATTGGCGACTCATGAATGGAACGCGGCAGCAGATCCACCCGAAAGCCCGGCTTTGACAGAACAATTAATGGAGGAGGTGTGCAACCGAGAGAATCTCGTAAGAGCGTGGAAACGCGTTCGACAGAACAAGGGCAGTCCTGGCGTGGATGGGATGACCATCGACGACGCCAGGGACTACCTGCGTGAGCACTGGCCTAGCATTCGGTCTCAACTGCTCGCAGGAACCTACCAGCCGCAACCGGTCAAGCGGGTCGAAATACCCAAGCCGGACGGCGGGGTCAGAAAGCTCGGCGTCCCTTGCGTCGTCGACAGACTGATCCAGCAAGCCCTGCTGCAGGTTCTCCAGGAGCGGTGGGACCCGACGTTTTCTGAGCACAGTTACGGCTTCCGACCGGGACGCTCCGCCCATCAGGCGGTGGCCCAAGCGCAACGATACGTTGCCGCGGGCTACAGCGTCGTGGTTGACCTTGATCTCGAAA
>VAZG01000519.1 GCA_005885285.1 Alphaproteobacteria bacterium
TCAAGGGACGCGCGCAAGCGCGCGCCGCAAGCGGTTTCATCCCTTGACCGCTCCTGCGCGCCATGACCGCGGGATGCTCGTCGGGACGAAGGGCGTCCCAACGGTGTCGACCACGCCTCCGGCGGGTCGAACAAAGGGCTGTCGAAAAAAGGCTAAATGACCCGCGATTAGCGAACGGAGACGGGCGCTCGAGCCGAACAAAGAAACCTCACCGTGGTCACACGAGGTTTTGGCGCGTTGTGAATACTGGCACCTGTCATGTGGTAGATCGGCCAAAATACGGATCAAACAGCGTCTGTCGCTGTAGAAGGACACACGCCAAGGCAAGCAGTCTATCCGCGACACCACGGAGAGCACGACCGTGCGAGTGGCCGCGTTTGCGCAGCGCAGTATATCGGGCGCGACACTTGGGATCGCGCTGGGTGGCGACACGTGCCCAGTGATAGACCGTGTCGCGCAATCGGACGTGCGCAGCATAGCGCCTGACGACGATAAGTGACTTGCCGCTGCGCTTGGTAAACGGCGCGGCACCGGACAGCGTTCGGAGCCCTTCGTAGTCACGGCGGCTGAGCGGCCCAGAAGCCTCGGAGAGCAATGTGCCGAGATTAATCCTGCCGATACCCGGCATGGATCTCAGGATCGCTACGTCTCGCCGTTGAAGGCCTTCACCCGATGTCTGCTCGATTTCGCTGACGGCCGTGCAGAGCTCATCGAGTTTTCTTTCGGCCTCGCGCAGCTCACGATTCACAACGCATAAGCGAGCGACAAGCGAGCGCATGTGGATGCTGGCCGCTTCGGCAACGCCCTCCGCAACTTTGATGGCGGGTTCTCGTAAAATACGGAGGACGGTCTCCGCATCCAGGCGACGAATGCGATGCTGTTTGAGTAGCCGCTCCACCGTCGACTTGCGTAGCCGGCCTGCTTTGGCCGGTGTCGATGCAATGGCCCAAAGCTCGAGAAACCACGGCGCGGCGAGGTCGTTGGTCAGTTTCAGCATCTGCGGGTAATACCGCCAGAGCTGATGACGCACCCGGTTACCCAGCCGAACCCGTTCCGCCCGGAGTTCTTCTGCAAGACGCGACCACGCACGCAATTCGATAAGCCGTGGATCAGCAACCTGAAGGCGGCGGAACAGACGCCGGTCCGTGCGTAGGCTATCGGCCTGCACATAGGCGTCGCGGCGATCGTCCTTGGCACCCGCGACACTGAACCGGTCGCGTAAGCGGTCGAGTTGTTTGGGATTGATTGCATACACGACGAACCCCCGATCGATCAGCGCATCGACGACAGGTCCGTGCGGTACTTCGATTGCCACGGCGACCGTACTTGCCGCGCTCGCCATCGAGAGAAGCCAGTCTCCCAGCTCTGCCAAACCCTCACCACTGTGCGGGAATTCGCGCTCTCCAACTGTGGTGCCTCGAGCATCGAGAAGGCAAACTTGGTGTCTTTCGGAGCCCCAATCGACACCGGCAAACCATGCGATGGTTTCTTGTTCATGTTCAGCCATATTATCCCCCTTTTACAACGCACGGGCCGTCACGACGCCTGCCGATCCTTGTACTGGCGCTCGAGGGCGCAACTTCCTACGGGGCATCCGCCGTGGCCAATCCGCCGGGGCACATGTCTCGCCGAGGTGCTTCAAGCACAGGAAATGGCACGGTAGCTCCCGGCGGATCGGCCCGCCTGGCTAGCTTACGACAATCCAACCAAGCGCCCGCCAGAGGTACAAGGAAATGGCAACTTCGTCGCTGCATCTACGATGGAGTGCCGCGATGCCCCAGCCGAACGCCATCAGGGTGCGACCGCGAGTTCGAATCCGGCTTGCTCCACCGGCGAGTCTGCAAACCATCGCTCCCTCGCGAGCACCGCGGTGAAGGCCTTTCACTTCGAGAAGCTGAGATCGTTCTGCTGGCGATGGAACCGGTGGACCTGGGTGAAACCTCTGTCAGCGTTTACCAAGTCGGCGGGCATCGTTATGCCGGCAGCGACGGCACCCGTGGCCGCGCCGACAGCTATCAGCACCGCCACGAGTCAGATCTTAAGACCGCGTAGCGCGAAGCCGATGGCGGTTCTCCTACTAATCGGCCGGCGCGCCGCGCGCGACTTTGCGGCCGACGATCCAGTCTTTGTACGTGTTGCCCGGCATCGGCCCCTTCGCGTGGGCTTCGAGCGCCTCCTGGTCGCGCCACTTCTCGACCAAAAAGACGTGCTTGTCGTCGTCTTTCGGCAGCATCAAGTCGAATTGCAGGCAGCCGTCATCACGGCGAGAGCGCTCCGCATGCTCGCGCATCAGGTCGATGAACTGGCTACGGTGCTCCGGCTTCGTTTCGAACTCGACGACGATCATGACCTGGCTCATCGGCGTTCCTTTCTCGATGATTTTGGGCATCGTTGCCCATACGCCACGTTAAGGCAAGCGCCCGTTCCGAGAACTGCGGGAGATTCAACCATGGCTTAGGACGGCCACTGTTCGCCGGCGGCATGTATGGCCAGATACTGGCAGATACCGGCCTATCTGAACCGGGGTCCGCGATTATTTACCGGGTCGTCCGAGGCCGGGCTGGGCGCACCTGACGTCGCCTAGGACAAGTCCGAGGGGGTCATCGGCATCTTCA
>VAZG01000337.1 GCA_005885285.1 Alphaproteobacteria bacterium
CGCACCGAGGATCAGGTTTGCCAGATCGCAATATTTCTCGTTCGACCACACGTTCATGACATCCTCCTTTCTTCGGACGATGCCGATGTCAACACCGCCCGTTCCGGATATTTAGACTAGGAAATTCGCTTTCCGATATTTCAGCGATGCAACGCGATCAGAACGCCCGGTTCCAGCCCGGCCGCTTCGATGTTGGCTGGGCGGGCTCGCTTTCGGGCGGCTGGGTTGTGCCATCGGGCAACGGCTCCTGCGTTCCGCGGTGTGCAAAGCCTGGCCGCGGTGCAGCCTGCCGAGAAACTACCGCCGCCCATCGGCGTTCGGCGCGCTCGAGAACATGCCGTGGCAGGTTGGGTTCATCCATTTGTGCTTTCCGAAAAACCATTTGTGCCTCCGCAAAAAGGAAGACTCGTTGGCGCATTAACCGGACAAAGGGTCGACGGTTCCAAGTCAAAAATTTCAACTAAAGGGTTGAAACCAGATGCAAGTTGGCCGGTTTTCTTGCGCGGCACGCTATGCGTCCCACCGGGCGCATTCCAAGCAATGGAGGTTGACCGGGCAGATGTTGGTATCAAACAAGAAACCCGCAGATGCCGCGGACGACGGACTAGATCTTGATCGTGCGCTGGCCGATCCGGTTGCGGCATTCGACGAGCCCGAGCGGATCGTGCGTCATCCGCAACTCTCGCCCGAACAGAAACGCGAAATTCTGCGCCGCTGGGCGCTCGAAATATACCGCACCGATTGCGCAAAGACGCGGGCAATCGCGCAAAAGGATTTTGCGCGGCTCGACAAGGTGATCGACGCCTTGATCGACCTCGATGAGCCGCCACGCGCACTCTTCAAGCACAAGCGAACACCGGCGGGCGGGGATGTCGAACAAGGCAAGGCCAACGCGTCGTTCAAAAACGGCGCATTGTCGATCACGCTCCCGAAATCGGAGCGCGCCAAGCAGAACGTTCGCCGCATCGCGATCAACGGCAAGAGCTAAAACATCCGCTTGGCAGGCTCGCTTTTGCAAACGCCTGCGCCGCGGCAGCCGCGGCGTGGGCGGCGGGTTTTTGTTTTGCTTCGCTCTGGACATCTTGACTCGCCACAGCTCCTATTGGTGAAGTGTTTGCTCGTCGCGACGAGCCCCTAAAAGAGCGGCGTCGAGAAGCCTCAACTCACGGAAACGCTCCACATGTTGATTCCCATGGCCGACGTGCCGCGCTGGTACGCCGAACGAACGCCTCAGGGCACGGTTGCGGTTAGTCATGGCACGGAGACCCTGAGCTGGGAGCAACTCGAGCGCGGCGCCAACCAACGCGCCCGCGCCTTTGCCGCCAAGGGCGTGAGGCCGGGCGATTTCGTCGCGATCGGCCTGCCCAACAGCAACGCGTTTTTCGAAACCACGTTTGCGGTGTGGAAATTGGGCGCCACCCCGACCTCGCTGTCCTGGCGGCTGCCGCGGGGCGAAGCCGCCGCGGTGCTCGAAATCCTCAAGCCGGCGCTGGTGGTCGGCGGCGAAGCCGATTGGAATGCCCCCAATGCGCTGCCGGCCGGTTTCGTGCCTGAAGGCATGTCGGACGAACCGCTGGCTGGTCCGGTCGCACGCTACTGGAAGGCGATGACCAGCGGCGGCTCGACGGGACGGCCCAAGGTGATCCTCGACCATCAACCGGCGGTGGTGGAAACTACGATGGAGCCGCTGCTCGGAATTCCCCACGGCGTGTCCATGCTCAATCCCGGCCCGCTCTATCACAATGCGCCGTTCACAGTGTCGCATTTGGGCCTGTTCAACGGCGGGCGGCTGACCGGGATGGTGAAATTCGACGCCGAGGAAGCGTTGCGGCTGATCCAGGAAAATCGCGTGCAGTGGGTCAATTTCGTGCCGACCATGATGCATCGGATCTGGGCGCTGCCCAACGAGGTGCGCAATGCCTACAATGTGTCGAGCCTCAAAATCGTGTTTCACATGGCAGCTCCCATGCCGCCCTGGCTCAAGGAAAAATGGATCGAGTGGCTGGGACCTGAGCGAATCTGGGAGCTCTATGGCGGCACCGAGCGCCAGGGCGCCTGCGTGATCTCCGGCGTCGAATGGCTCGCGCATAAAGGTTCGGTCGGCAAGATCGGCGAAACCTGCCGCTTGCGTATCATCGGAGAAGACGGCAACGACGTCTCGCCCGGCGAAACCGGCGAGATTTATTTCCTGCCCAACGACGGCGCCGGCAGCACCTATCACTATCTCGGCGCCGAGCCGAAACGCCGTCCCGATGGCTGGGAATCGCTCGGCGACATCGGCCGGCTCGACGCCGATGGCTATCTCTATCTTGGCGACCGGCTCGCCGACATGATCTTGCGCGGCGGCGCCAATATCTATCCCGCCGAAGTCGAGGCGGCGGTGAGCGCGCATCCGGATGTGCGCTCCTGCGTCGTCGTCGGCCTGCCCGATGCCGAATTCGGACAACGCGTGCACGCGGTCGTCGAACTTGATGACGCCGTCGACGCCCAATCGGTCGCCGACGGCATGGGCGATTTCCTCAAGGAACGGCTCAGCCGGTACAAGCACCCGGAAAGCTTTGAGGTCGTCAGCATTGGCCTGCGCGACGATTCCGGCAAAGTCCGCCGCACCTTGCTGCGCGACGAACGCGCAGCCTGGCTGGAGCAAGGCCGAAGCTTCCGGATCATGCCGAAGCCTGCGCGAGCGAAGGCTGGTTGAAATGCCGCTTCGCGTTCAGCGGAAATAAAATTTCACCTTGCGGGAATGCGAAGGAGCGCCACATAATTGCTCAACATTCTCTAACGCCCCTTGAGGCCGGGAGATATCGATGCCCTCTTTGACCGAATGGAGAGTGCCGCCCGCATATCAGCCCCGCTCGGGCGAATACAGTTTCGATCTCGATCGCGCGCTGTCCTCGGTCGTGGGCCTGCACTCCATCATCCCTGCCGACGCCTTTACCGCGGAGACGCTCGGGACCGAGCGCGCCGGCAATGGCGTGGTGATCGATGACGGATTGGTGCTGACGATCGGCTATCTGATCACCGAAGCCGAGTCGGTCTGGCTGCATCTCGGCGACGGCCGCGTGGTCGAAGGCCATGCGCTCGGCTTCGATCCCGTCACTGGCTTCGGCCTGGTGCAGGCGCTCGGCCGCATCGATCTCGATCCGCTGCCGATCGGCTCGTCGGCCGCGGCCAAGGTCGGCGACCGCGTCGTCGTGGGCGGCGCTGGCGGGCGCACGCGCTCGGTGGCGAGCCAGATCGCCGCCCTGCAGGAATTCGCCGGCTATTGGGAATACCTGCTGGAGGAGGCGATCTTCACCTACCCCGCGCATCCCAATTGGGGCGGCACCGCGCTGATCTCGGCCGCAGGCGAGTTGATCGGCATCGGCTCGCTGCAGCTCGAACGCGAGCGCGAGGGCAAGGCCGAGCACGTCAATATGATTGTGCCGATCGACCTGCTCAAGCCGGTGATCGACGATTTGCGCAAATTCGGCCGCGTCAACAAGCCGGCACGCCCCTGGCTCGGGATGTACTCGACCGAGATCGACAACAAGGTCGTGGTGATCGGCATCTCCGCCAACGGCCCGGCGGCGCGCGCCGAGCTCAAAGCCGGCGACGTCATCCTGGCGGTGAAGGGCGAGGAGATCGCGAGCCAAAGCGCCTTCTACCGCAAACTCTGGGCGCTCGGGCCGGCCGGCGTCGATGTGCCGCTCACCGTTCACCACGAAGGCGTCACCTTCGACGTGGTGCTGGCCTCGACCGACCGCGCCAAATTGCTGAAGGCGCCAAGGCTGCATTAATCGAGGCTGCATTAATCGAGGCTGCACTAACGAGGCTGCACTAGCTTCAAAAGGAAGTGCCAAAGGAAATGCAATGAGCGAGGCCGTGGTGGACGACATCGTGGCCTTGCTGCCGCCCTTGCTGCAATCGCTGGAAGCGCTCGGCTTTGTGGCGCGGCATCTGAACCCGCCGGATTTCGATCGCGTGATGGAGGCCGCCGGCGCGCCTGACGAAGCATTGCAGGCGGTGCGCTCCCGCTTGACCGACTGGCCGGAGGAATTTTCCGAGATCCGGACCTCGCTCGAAGCCGCAAGCAACGCGGCATTGGCGGCCTTCGCCGGACTGCGCGCCGTACAGCATGGCAACGGCGATCTGGTCGCGGTGTTTCGTGCGCTGCGTTATGCGCCGCGGGCGCAGGAGGCGCTGTATCCGCTTGCGACAAGGTTTCCGCCGATATCAAGTTTCTTTCTCGATCCCGCCTCGCGCGAGGATCCCGATTTGCTGGCGCGGCTCGCGCAGCCTGCGCCCGGCAACACCGGAATCATGCACGACCACAACGAGCCCGGCAGTCGCGGCGGCTTCTCGCTCTATGTGCCGGAATACTACACCCCCGACCGCGCCTGGCCGCTGGTGATGGCGCTGCATGGCGGCAGCGGCAACGGCCGCGGCTTTTTGTGGAGCTGGCTGCGCGACGCCCGCAGTCATGGCGCGATCCTGGTCGCGCCGACCGCGACCGGCCCGACCTGGGCGTTGATGGGCGACGATACCGACACGCCGAACCTTGCCCGCATTCTCATCTCGGTTCGATCGCGCTGGAACGTCGATTCGAAGCGTATGCTGCTGAGCGGGATGAGCGACGGCGGCACGTTCTGCTACGTCACGGGATTTACGAGCACCTCGCCCGTTACCCACCTCGCCCCGGTCGCCGCGACGTTTCATCCGCTGATGGCGGAAATTGCCGACGCCGAACGATTGCGCGGCTTGCCTGTTCACATCGTCCACGGCCGGCTGGACTGGATGTTTCCGGTCCAGGTGGCGCGGCAGACACGCGACGCGCTGTCTGCGGCCGGCGCCGCCGTGACCTACCGCGAGCTCGACGACCTCAGCCATTGCTATCCCCGCGAGATGAACGCGGAGATACTGAAATGGATGAACGGCGAACGATGAACGGCAGGTTGGCGGCGCGCACGGGTGCGAATACGTCAAGACCGTGGCGCTGAATTCGCCGGGCGGCTCGGTGAACGACGCGGTGGCGATGAGACGGCTGATCCGCGACAAAAAATTCGCAACCGAGGCCGCCGCGCGGATGGCGGCACCTGGGCGGGACGACGATGTGGAACCAGCGCTGGGTACGCGCGTTAGCTGTCGTCACTGGATGACGGGAGATTTGTCATGCGCGTTTTTCTGGGAATGGTCTTGGGTGCGCTGCTATTGGTCGTCGTCGTTTACGCCTACGATTCGATGCGGACCTCGAGCGTCGCCAACGGCCAGGTCGCGCAGAGCAGCCGCACCATCGTGAACTGGGATGTCGTGGCAAACGAGTGGCACGCCCTGAAGGCTCGCGCCCATGACGACTGGATCAGGATCTCGTCCAAATAATTGGCACCTTAGAGCCACATTGGAATGCGGCGCCTTCGTGATGAATGAGGGCGCCTTTTCTTCGGGACCATGTTCTAATTGTTGATCTTCGCCTTGCGCGCGTCCGCGATGACCTGCTCGAATTCGGCGATGGTCAGCACGCCCGGAACGCGGAATTTTCCGACAATAAAGGACGG
This sequence comes from Alphaproteobacteria bacterium, assembly GCA_005885285.1. Lineage (GTDB taxonomy): Bacteria > Pseudomonadota > Alphaproteobacteria > Rhizobiales > Xanthobacteraceae > Bradyrhizobium. The sequence goes on from VAZG01000337.1 coordinate 5,535, forward strand.
CGTGCCGCGAAAACCGAACGCGGTGGCCTGATCGTTGTTGCGGGCGAGGATGGCATCGATGGTCTTGGCGTTGCCGGCAAGATCGCGCTTGACGCGATCGACATCGATGCCGGCACCGGCGAGCAGCTCGTTGATGCGCGGCTCCGTCAGTTTCGAGTTAACGCCGATCAGCGCGTCATGCGCCTGGTCGTATTTGTCCTGGAATTTGCACGCCAGCGCCATCCGCGCCGCGACCACCGAAATCGGCCCGAGGATCGGCCAATCCTTCAACACCAGGCGGACCTTGCCGTCGTCGTGCACCACCTGCCGCAGCTCGGGTTCGAGCTTGCGGCAATAAGGGCATTGATAGTCGGACCATTCGACGATGGTGATGTCGCCCTGGAGATTTCCAGTGACGGGAACGTCTGGGTCGCGCAGCACCAGGGCTTCGGTCAGCACTTTTTCATCGTCGGCTGCCGCGAACGCCGAACGCGGCAGGGCGGTGGCAACGGCCATCACCCCACCCGCGCCGAACAGGCCAAGCGTTTCACGCCGGGTGCATTTCCGATTGAGCCGGGTTGGATCGATCAATTTGGTCATTTCTGGTCTCCCGGCCACGCCTAGCTAGCCTGTACGCTCAAGACGGGTACACGTTACGCGCCAACATATACAGCGCTACAAGAATAATGACGGCGGCGAACACGGTGTTGAGCGCCCCGCGCCGCTCCGACAGGTGCCGCGCCGAATAGGTCCCCGCCAATCCGCCGGCAATACCGCCCGCGATGAACAGCGCGGCCAACCCCCACGAAATCAGGCCTGACCAGGCGTAGCTCGCGGCGGTGGTCAGGCCGAACGCGGTCACCGCGACCAGCGAGGACGAGACCGCGTTCATGATCGGCATGCCGGTCGCCAGCATCAACGCCGGCACGATCAGGAAGCCGCCGCCAATGCCGAAGAACCCGGACATCGTGCCGGTGACAAGGCCGAGGCCGACGATGGCAGGCAGGTTGGTCAAGCTCATCTTGACGTCGGGCAAGCCGAGCCGCGTGCGTGTTTTCAGCATCAGCATCGCGATGACGAGCATCACCAGCGCGAACAACGCGAGCAGCCTCTGCCCGTCGAGCATCTTGCCAAGGATCGAGCCGCCGAAGGCGCCGGCTATTCCGGCCGCTGCGAACATCAGCGCGCACGACCACACCACCGTGCCGCCGCGTGCGTGGTTGGACAGGTTGACTGCGGCGTTGGCGGCCACCGCGATCGCGCTGGTGCCGATCGCGACATGGGGTTCGCCCACGCCGACGACATAGACCATCAGCGGCACGGCGAGGATCGAGCCGCCGCCCCCGACGAGGCCCAGCGAAAATCCGACCAGCGCCCCCGATGCCAGTCCCAATAGGCTTTGCGTTGCGGAGAGGATCAAAAGAGAGGACTCGACTGCACCGTCGGACCCTAGAAGAAATCTCTGCCGACCGCTATCTCGGCAGGACAAGGCTGAGATGCGGCCGGAATCTTCCGTCCGGCCGCATCAGGTCGGTTGGCCGATCAGGCGGCGCCCTTCAGCTTCTTGGTGCACTCACTGTAGTAGCCGCCGCCCTTCTGGATCCATTTCAGGCCGCCGTTGCCGCCCGTGGCCTTGTTGGCATTGTACTGATCGACGCAGGTGTGCATGCGGGCCTTGCCGGCGCTTTCCTTGGCGTATTTCGGATCGACTGCGGATGGGAAAACGGCCGGCCCGGAAGGTGCGGCCGGCGCAGCAGCGGGTGCCGCTTCCTTCTTCGCCTCCTTCGGTGCCGCCGGCGCGGCAGGGGCTGCAGCAGTCGGCGCTGCCGCGGGGGTGGCATCGGCGCCGCATTGGGCCTTGCGGAAGTCATTCCACTTCTGGCCACCTAGCGTGCCGGCGGACTTGGCGGCCTGATATTTCGCGCTGCATTCCTGCGTGGTCAGGGCCTGCGCCGGCGCGGTCGCCGCCAGCGCGGCAAAACCCGACACCGCAACTGCGCACAATAATCTTGCTTGAATAGACATTCCTTGGTCTCCCTGGGGGACATATGTGGGGATGCCATCCTAACGCAGCGCCAGCGCATGACAACGGAGCGCCACAATGGCCCGGCGAAAATATCGTGGCCCCCGCGGGCGGACGGGATGGCTTTATTCATCGACGGTTCATCCTCGCCAGCCGAGGTTGCGCTTCTTTTCAATCCTATAGGTGCATCCATGATGACGATCGCTTCCCGCACGGCCGCGGCCGCTGCCTTTGCCTCCCTGCTCTTGATGAGTTCGGCCTACGCACAGACCACGCCGCCCGCCGCAGCTCCCGCGGCGACGGAAAAGAAGGCCGAAAAGCCCCGCACCGCGGCTTCGCTCGAATGCTCGAAGGAAGCCGACGCCAAGGGGCTGCACGGCAAGGAGCGCAAGAAATTCCGCTCCGATTGCAAGAAGGGAGCGGCCCCCAAGGCAAAGTGATAAGGCGAAGTGATCGCTCCTGTTTGACCCTCCCCTAGGAGGGTCAAACAATCGGGACATGCGCATTGCTGCATCTGCATTAGCGCATTTGTCCCCTACCCACGGATTTGCCATAAGGCGCCGTGTCTCAATTTCCTGCTTCGATAGCGGTGGCATTTCCTAGCCGCGCCAAGATACTCAGTGCGCTTGAAACGCTGGCGATCGGCACCGCTGGGGGTCTGCTGTTTCTTTGGGCAAATCTTCCGGGCGGGTTGATCTCCGGCGCCATGGTTGCCGTCGGCATCGCGGCACTGGCCGGGCGGCCGCTCGCTGTGCCTGCGCACATTACTCAGACGGTACTGGTGCTGCTCGGGATTTCGCTGGGCTCGCTGGCGTCGCGGCAACTGATCCAGCATATCAGCGCCTATCCGCTGACCATCGGCCTGTTGGCGGTGGCGCCATTCTGCTCGAGCTTCGGCTAGAGCCTCTACCTGCAGCGCGTTCACGACTGGGACCGCACCTCCGCATTCCTCGCGGCAAGTCATTCTCACCGCCGCATTACCGTTGATGCTGGCGCTGACCGGGATCGCCCCGTCATCTCCGCCGGCCGTCGCGGCGGCCACCGCCTCGCCGCTCGAACTGCTCGAGCTGATTGTAGCGGCCGTGGCGGTATCGCTGTTGCTGCGGTTGATGAAATTTCCCGCGAGCTGGATGTTCGGCGCGATGATCGCCTCCAGCCTGCTGCACGGCATCGGATATGTCGAAGGCGGCCTGCCGTCATGGGTGCGCGGCGTCGCGCTGGTCGGGATCGGCGCGTTGATCGGCACGCGTTTCGCGCGGATGAAGACCAAGACCCTGCTCGGCCATGTCAATGCCGGGCTTGGCTCGTTTGCGATCGCCATCGCCATTTCGGCGATCTTTGTCGCGATCATCGTGCTAACCACCCATGTGCGGATCGCCGATATCATCGTCGCGTTTGCGCCGGGCGCAATGGACGCCATGCTGGCGCTGGCGCTGACGCTGCACATCGATCCGATCTTCGTCGGCGCGCATCATCTGTCGCGCTTCGTGTTCGTCACGATCGCAACGCCCGGCATCGTCCATCTGTTCGGGCGGCCGCAGGAAGATGTGGATGATTAGGCTCGCCGGGAAGTTCTGGCGATGCCCCACGCCGCGATCGCGGCCATGAATAGCGAGATCAGCACATTGTAACCGGCGAGCGACAGGCCGAGGAAGCGCCACTGCACCTCGTCGCAGCGCACGACTTTGACCTTGTCGAGGCGCTCCAGAAGGCTGCCGGCGCTGCCGAAATTTCCGATCGGCCCTGTGCAATCGGTCGGTCCCTGCCAAAGCCCCCATTCGACGCCGGCGTGATAGGTGCCGAGCGCGGCATTGGCGAGCGCCGCCAGCACCAGGATCGCAAGGCCTGCCAGCAAAAGCGGCCGCGATGCGCCCTTCGCCGCTGCGAGCGCAAGCAGCGCCGCGAACGGCACGGCAAAATAATAGGCGTAGCGCTGCTCGAGGCAGAGCGGACAGGGCATGATTTCCAGCACCAGCTGGAAGAACCAGGCGCCGGCGAGCATCACGGCCGCAATGACTATGATCGCGAGCGACG
>VAZG01000520.1 GCA_005885285.1 Alphaproteobacteria bacterium
CATGGCAACGAACCGCGTCCACCGTTTGCGGAATCGCGCCCGCGCAAAATCCTGCGGGCTCGGCCAGGATAGCGGGAGCATCAGGTCGAGCAAATGCGGGCGCGCCAGGTTGCGGCCATATTCCATCACGAAATCACGCAGGGTCGCGCCGTGACGCTCCATCTCGAACGAGAACATGGTGCGGCCGGCGATCTCGAGCGTCATGCGCTGCATCATCTCGCGCAGATCGACTGGCCCGTTGCTGCGCGCCGCCTTGATCTTCGCGATGGTCTGCTCCGTCACCGCAACCATATGCGGGATCAGCGTCGCAACGGCACGCGGCGTGAAGGCCGGCGACAACGTCCTGCGCTGGTGTTTCCAGGCCCGGCCCTCCGCGATCAAAAGGCCCTCGCCGAGCACCGGCTTCAGCACCCGGTAGCCCGCAGGCGTGCGGCGATAGTTCTCGTAATTGTCGATCAGCACGTGCCTGATGCCATCAGGCGTATTGACGATGAAGCTGGAGCGGCCGAAGAAGCGGCCCTTGACGATGTCCTCCTCGTAGGCGCGCTGACCCCAGGTTGCGATCGCGCTGTCACGCATGAGCGCCATCCGGCCAAAGGCCGTCATGTTGTCAGGCGCGCGCGGCGGGCTGGGCGGCACCAGCGGCTGCCGCATGGCCGGAATATCGCAGGTTTCGGCTGTGCTCACTTCGCGGCCTCGCGATCCACGGGATGGAAACATCTAGAGGGCTGCGAAACAGCTAGTAGGTCAGTTCCGCGACCGCAATCCTGTTTTCGGCAGCCGGCCAGGCTCGCGCGACGATACGTTCCTCGTTGAACAGGCCGGTCACCTGACGTCCAACCTCCGCGGCCGAAATCCGCAGCGTCGTCGCCGAATCGGTCGGCACGCCGGCCTTCACATCCGCAGGCTCCTTGCCGTCGAACAGCACCACATCTCTGGGAATGCCGAAATATCCTCGCGGCCGCGACATGATCACAATCGCGCCAGCGCCCGCATCCGCCGGTCGCAGCGGGCCGGCGGCCCGAAGGTGGACGACATCCGAGGAGCGTGGAAACGGCGAGCGATATGCATGCGTGGTAGGCGAGCCCGGCGATGTCAGCACGATCTCGATATACCAGGAAGGATCAACCCTGGCCGGACCCCAGCGTCCCTCGGCGCCGGTTTGCGAAGCATGGATGGCGCCGCCGATGCGTTCGCCACTATCCGGAGAGACGCGATACACTTCCACGGAGGCGCCCGTCACCGGACGATTGGTTTGAACACCGCCGGGCGTGCCGGTCACGAGCCCGCTGAGCTTGACCTGTGCCTCCGGCGTGATCGCAAGCCGGTCCGGCTCGCGGCCGGCGATGAATTTATAGATCTCGCGGAATGCCCGCGGGTGAAACGCGGTCTCGCGGTGATCGACCGCGCCGAGCACGAGATTGGTGGCGCCCTTCAGCGCCGGGCCTTCCGCGGTGATCCCGGTCGGTATGCCCGGCTTGCCAAGGATGCGACCATCGGCTTGCGCATATTTGTCCAGGCCCTCGCTGCGAAGCGTCAGAAACGCGATCCCCGGTGTGACCTCGCTCTCGCCCTCGTTCAATCCGCGCAGGAACGGACCACGGCCGTTGAACTCATTGCCGAGATTATCGTCCCACGCAAAGACGCCGTGGTTGGGTACCCCGCACAGCACGGCATGGCTGACGTCCGCGGCCCCGCCATTCTTGATGTAGCTGCGGATCGAATAGCCGCCGCGCGAATTGCCGACCAACGCCACGCGTGAGGCGCCGGTGCGGCGCTTTAGTTCCTTGATCGCTTCGCCAAGCTCGCGACGCTGATCTTCAGTGGAGGATTTGTTCGGCTCCGGCTTGCTATCGTCGCTGCGCGCCAAGGGATCGGTGAAATCGATCGCGAACATGCGGTCGCGTGGAACTCCGTTAGATTCCATCCGCCACAGTGTCGTGATCCAGAGCGCTGCATGGTCGCCATTGCCGTGCACGAACAGAACGGGCGGGGTTTCGGTCCCTGCAATTGGCGCGGCCGCGGTTTGGGCCATCGCGCTCCGACCAAAGTTCCCCAGCGCCAAAGGTAACGTGCCTGCGCCCTTCAGGATCGTTCGCCGTGACAGGCTCATCTGATCGCCCTCCCCTTATTTTTCGACATCTTACCAACCCCGTAGCATCACCGATATTCACGTAAGCGCTGGACAAGACAGGACTTTCGCGGGCATGTCTGAACAATCAGGCTCTTGCAGTGACGATTCAAACGGATCCCCCATGACGGACCAGCCGAAACATCAGCTGTTCGCTGCCCACGGCGTGGCAGCGCCGCTGCGGCATCCCGTGTTCCGCCGTATCTGGCTTGCGAGCCTGCTCTCCAATCTCGGCCTATTGATCCAGGCCGTCG
>VAZG01000569.1 GCA_005885285.1 Alphaproteobacteria bacterium
TTGCGCGAACGATGCGGCGAGCTATCCCGAAGACTCATTTGAGAATATGAAGCGGTACTGCATCGGTTTAGTACGGTTCAGAAAAGTGAAGGGCGAGAGCCATAACTCGTAGCGCAAACTTCCGGGGTTTGAATCCCTCTTGGAAGAGCGAGAGAAGCGCTGAAATGGAATCAGGGGGCGGATTTGCGAAAAAGGCCCGGCATTGCTGTCGGGCCTTTCTCATTGTGTGTCTCTGAGGAATTAGAAGTCCATGCCACCCATGCCGCCGGCGCCCGGAGGCATTGCCGGCGCTGCCCTGGTTCTTCTTCGGCACTTCCGCCACCATGGCTTCGGTGGTGATCAATAGCGCCGCAACCGAGGCTGCGTTCTGGATCGCCACACGAACAACCTTGGTCGGATCGATGATGCCCTTGGAGATAAGGTTGACGTACTCGCCGGTCTGGGAGTCGAAACCGTAAGCATACTGGTCCTTCTCCAGGATCTTGCCGACGATGACGGAGCCGTCTTCACCCGCGTTGATCGCAATCTGGCGGGCCGGGTAGGACAATGCCTTGCGCACGATTTCGACGCCGGTCTTCTGGTCGTCGTTCTTGGTGCGCAGCCCCACCCGGCTTCGAACAGCTTGGGACCGATCTCGCCCTTTTAGAACGGCGCGACGAAGATGCCATCGGGCCGCCGCGCGAGGTTGGTCTTGCGCATCGATAGGGGAACGCCGCGCATATCGTCACCGTCACCCGCCAGCATATCGAAGGCGTAGAGCTGGACCTCGTGATCGTGCTTGCGGGAGTGCAGGGTGTTAAAGTCGGCGACGCCGTCGACGCCCGGGCACGACGGCCTCGCCGTCGATCACGAACTGCTCCACGGTTGGGTTTGCGAACCCAATCAGCGGAAGGACCCAGCGGCCGCGAGAGCCAGAGTCGAAAGGGGTCGCCTTTCAGCGACCCCTTGCCGGTGAAATTAACTCGGAATGAAAAGCAACCCCCGGCAACGACTATCTTAAAGTTATCCACAGGCTCTGTGGACTCCGGGGAACCACGGTGTTCCCTTATCGGAACCGCATCGCGCGCAAACTTTCACGATTCGTTGGTAGCTGAGATCCTAGTCCTTCGGCATCAGATCAACACACAGCGACGGCATTTGCCCAAGAGGCAGACCTTCAGCGCCATGGACCGCTTGATCTTTGCCGGGTTGTATCGATTGGCGCCAACAATCCTGAACGCTCTGGCAATTTTGAAACCGGAGACCGTCATGGAATGGCACCGCGTCGGGTTCAGATCGTTTTGGCGTTTGGAGTCGAGGCGCCGTGGCGGCCGACCAACTGTGCCGCTGGAGATAGGCAAGCTTATCCGCGAGATGAGCATTGCCAATCCGCTGTGGGGAGCGCCGCGGATCCACGGAGAGTTGCTCAAGCTCGGCATCGACGTCGGACCGACGAGCGTAGCCAAGTATATGGTCAAAAGACGAGGACCACCGTCGCAAGGGTGGAAGACGTTCCTTCATAACCATGCCGACGGCATTGCGGCGATGGATATGTTTGTCGTGCCGACCATCTCGTTTCGTCCGCTGTACGGCCTATTGATTATGGGGCATGGCCGACGATAGATTTTGTGGTTCGGTGTCACCGCGCATCCGACTGCAGATCGCAAATCAAATCACGGAAGCATACGGCTGGGAACAGGCTCCCCGCTATCTCATCCGTGACCGGGATGGGGCTTATGGTGAGGTATTCATCCGCAGACTTCGATCAATGGGCATTCGCGATCGACCGACAGCGCCGCGCTCCCCATGGCAAAACGCTTATGCTGAAAGGCTAATCGGTTCGATCCGACGGGAATGCCTTGACCACGTTGTTGTGTTCGGCGAGCGACAGCTGCGTCACGTGCTGCTGTCGTACATGAAATATCATAATGAGGTACGGACGCATTTATCCTCGGAAAAGGATGCGCCGGTCTCTCGCGCCGTTGAGAGGGCAGGGCGTATTCTTTGCCGCCCCGTTCTCGGCGGGCTACATCACCAATATGCTCGCATCTGATTTACGGTAGGCGCCGGGTCGACAGGGTACGCCAGAAGGGGCCGTCGCCCTTCTCTTGGCAAGGCGATCACCGGCGAAAGGTTGAATCCAGAGGTGCGTCGCCATAACAGATCACTAAGCGCGCGATCCACCTCGGCAGTTGCCCGCGCATCCTTCGCGGTCAACCTGCGCTTGATGATCCGAACATCACCGTTCAGTAGTCGTTCAGCTGAGGTATTGAGTTTAAAGGCTTCGCCACGCCGATTGACAAGGACCACCGCCTATCTGAGTGGTCATCGCACCCGTGTGACCAAGACGCTGGTCTAGGGGATCTCCGGTGTCGGGGCGGCCCTCGCTGGGATCATTCAATCTTCCCAGGTCCATACAGCGCTAGCGACATACGGGCCATTCGGCACGGAGCTCGACGTCATCGCAGCTGTCGTTTTGGGCCGGACAACCATCATGGGGGGCAACGGGTCCGTGGCGCGGACGCTGCTGGGCGTGTTCTTCTTGGGTGTGGTAAACAACGGCATGAACATTCTCAATGTTCCGATCGACATCAACCTGAT
>VAZG01000338.1 GCA_005885285.1 Alphaproteobacteria bacterium
CTTTTCATCCCAAGCTGAGTGATGATGATTTTGGCCGCGCCTCTCGCCTCGACAACGAGGTGCAGCCGGATCCGGTGCTTCAAGAAGGCCGCGCCTCTACCGGCAGGGTAGCCTTGTTCGCCGTCGCCCTAGCGTTGGTGCTGGGTGCGGTGTTTTACGGGCTGAACAACACGACCATCAACAATGCCGGCACGACGCCGCCGAGCCAGAGCGCCCAGCAGACGCAGCCGAATAGCCAGCCCGGCACGACCACCGGTTCGGCGATGAAGCGGCCGACGCCGGCTGCATCCAGGCCCGTCGGGGACTGAAATCGACCGCTCGGCCAATTCGCCAACCAAGTAACGTCAGCGGGTCGCAGGACGGGTTGAGCCCTTTGCGAAACCCATCACCATTTTAGGTGGTCACGCGATGGGTTTCGCAGGTGCCCTACCCATCCTACGAAACTGCCGTCTGTTTGTTCGTCGCGGTCAGCCGAACATCTTGTTCAGTTCGCCACCGGGATAGCCGCCGGCAAGTTCGCCAAAAGTCCCCCTGTCCGCCATCTCCTTTGCCGCCTTCATGAAACCGGCCCAGGCCGAGCGCGCCAGCGAGCCGCCGACGCTGATGCGGCGCACGCCAAGCGCTTCGGCTTCTTTCAGCGAAAGACCGGAGGCGCCGATCAGGAGGTTGACGGGTTTTGGAGCGACAGCCTTGACGACTGCGGTGATCTCTTCCTTGGTCTTGATGCCCGGAGCGTAGAGACAATCGGCACCGGCATCGGAATAGGCCTTCAGCCGATCGATCACCAGGTTCAGATCCGTTTGCCCCCACAGGAACGCCTCGCAGCGGCCGGTCAAGAGCACGCCGCTATTGTCGACATCGATCGCCGCGCGCGCCGCCTTGATGCGTTCGATAGCAAGACCGCGGTCATAAAGCGGCTTGGCCTTGTCGCCCGTGGAATCCTCGATCGACAATCCCGCGACGCCGGTCTTGACCGCGCGCGCGACATTGGCGCCGACCTTTGCGGCTTCGACCGCAAACCCGCCTTCGAAATCGGCATTGACTGGAAGCCCGACGGAGGCGCACAGCGCGGTGAGGTGCGCCAACGCGTCCTCGAGCGTGATGTGATTGTCTGATTTGCCGATGCTCCAGGCAAAGCCGGCGCTGGTCGATGCCAGCGCCTTGAAGCCGAGGTGCTCAAGCGCCTTCGCGCTGCCGACATCGAAGGGGTTAGGGATCACGAAGCAACCGGTTTCGTGCATCTTGCGAAAGGTGGCGCGCTTGTCCAAAGTCGTCGGCATGATCACTCCCTGTGGTCTTTTCGATCTGGGCTCGCGGAGATAGATAACGACGCGGCGCGCCGCCCGCCAGTCGTGCTTACAGCGTCACCTTGCGCAGGAACGTGCGTTCCTCGCTGAGAATAAATTTGCTCTCCTCGGCGAAATTGAAATTGGCGATGCCGGCGGGGTCGTCGCGCAGCCGCGCGCGATAGGCCTCATAGGCGGCGAGGTTCTCGAATGAAATCAGCGCGTAAGCGATATTGTTAGTGCCTTCATGCGGCATGAAGTAACCGACGAGATCGCCGCCGCATTTCGGGATGATGGTGAGCCAGCGCTTGGAGTATTCCTCGAACATCCCGCGCTTGAACGGATCGAGCTGGTAGCGGATGAAGACCGTGATTGCCATGGAACCTCCGATGCTCTTTAGCCGTCATTGCGAGCGCTAGCGAAGCAATCCAGAAAGGCCTCCTGCGGAACCAGCCTGGATTGCTTCGTCGCGTTGCTCCTCGCGATGACGATTCCATTTCTTTAGGGCTTGAGGATAGCCCCTTGATCGTCATGAATGCTTCGGTTATCATCGAACCATGAAAGCAGGCCCCGATATCGCCATGGTCGCTTCCCTGGTCGGCGATCCCGCCCGTGCCAACATGCTCACGGCGCTGATGACCGGCCGCGCGCTGACCGCGAGTGAGCTCGCGCAGGAAGCCGGCATTACGCCGCAAACCGCGAGCTCGCATTTGTCGAAGCTCGAGGTCGGCGGCTTGATCGAGCCGGAGAAGCAGGGCCGCCATCGCTATTACCGTCTCACCGACCCCGATGTCGCCGGCGTGCTCGAAGGGCTTGCGGGCCTCGCTGCGCGTGCCGGTCATATGCGCGTCCGCACGGGACCGAAGGACCCGGCGCTGCGCCGGGCGCGGATTTGCTATGACCATCTCGCCGGCGATCTCGGCGTGCAGATGCTCGACAGCATGAAACAGCAAAAACTGGTCCGGCAGAAAAAGCAGGAGATCGAACTGACCGCGGAGGGCGAACGATTTTTGCAACAGGCCTTGCAGATATCGCCCGACATGCTGGCGCATCCGCGCCGCCCGATATGCAAGGCCTGTCTCGACTGGAGCGAACGGCGCCATCACCTCGCGGGCACGCTGGGCGCCGCCATGATGTCGCGCTTCACCGAATTGAAATGGGCCGCGCGCGATAGCGCGCCGGGCAGCCGCGTCGTCAATTTCACCCGCAACGGCGAGCGGCGGTTTTCGGCATTGTTCGGAAACGGCGCAAGTTGAACGCCACGCTCTCGTCACGGCCGGGCCGTACGAACAAGCCCACTACATCTTCGCGGAGCTTTCCATGAACCGTCCTGTCGCGGCCGCGCTTTGCGCCGCCCTCTTCGCTCTATCCTTCATGCCGGCCGTTGCCGCCGACGTTGCCGAACGCGAGCCCTACGGCATCGACCTTGAAGGCTTCGCCTACCCGTACCCGGTCAAGCTGCTGCCGCTTGTCAATGACGGTGAACAAGTGCGGATGGCCTATATGGACGTGGCGCCAGCGCAACCGAACGGCCGCATTGTGGTGCTGCTGCACGGCCGCAACTTCCCGTCGAGCTATTGGGCGCCCGTCATCAAGACGCTGAACGAGGCCGGCTTCCGCGTTGTGGTGCCGGACCAGATCGGTTTCGGTAAATCCTCAAAGCCGTCCGGCGAGCTGCATTTCGACACGCTGGCGCGCAACACCATGGCGCTGCTGGACGCCTTGCAAATCCCCAAGGCCGACATCGTCGCGCATTCGCTTGGCGGCATGCTCGCCGTGCGCATCGCGCGGGCCTATCCGGACCGCATCAACCATCTCGTGTTGACCGCGCCGATCGGCCTTGAAGACTACCGCATCTATGTGCCACCGATACCGACCGAAAAGATCCTAGAGAACGAGGACAAGCTCACGGCCGAGGGCTACCGCAAGCAGCTCGAGACCAATTATTCGCTGAAGCTTCCACCCGAGCAGGTGACGCCATTCATCGAGCAGCGATTCAACATCAAAGGCAGCGCCGAATATCCGCGCTGGCTGCGCGCCTTTGTCTCGTCGGGGCAGATGATCTATCGCGAGCCGGTCGTGCACGAGATTCCACTGATCTCGCAGCCGACGCTGTTCATCATGGGCGCCGACGATCACAACGCGCCGGGCCGTCCCAATGCGCCGGAAGCGTTGCGGGGCAAGATGGGCCAGAACGCCGAACTCGCCAAGTCACTCGCGAGCCTGATGCCCGACGCGCGCGCCGAGGTGATCCCCGATACGGGGCACCTGGTGTTTCTGGAAGCGCCTGCGAGATACAACGAGCTGCTGCTCGACTTTCTCGGCAGGTGATTCCTTCGGCATAAGAAAAAGGCGGGGATGTTGCGATCCCCGCCTCACAAACTTACCAGCCGTTGCGGAAGCATTGGCGGCCGTATGGACCCGAATGCCAGCCGGGCGGGCAGTTGTACATCGGGCGGCAGCCACCATAGGGACCGCGGTGCCAGCCGGGGCCGCAGCCACCGGCCACGCGAATCACGTCGCCCGAGGTGGCTTGGGCCTGATTGACCGGCGCCATCGGCATTGCCTGTGATGCAGACATTCCCATCAGGCCGAGCCCGATGGCAAATGCAGAAGCAGCGAAAATCTTCACGAGTCTTCCTTTCCTCTCAATGTGCCGCGAAGCGGCGGTTGCAGATTGACGCAATCTAGCGGTCCGGACTTCACCAGTAGCGGCGGTGCCAATGACGGTGGCGCCAGCCCCAATGACGATGGCGCCAACCCCAGTGACGGCGGCGCCAGCCCCAATGGCGGTGATGCCAGTGATGTCCCCACCGCACTTCCTCGGGCTTGAGGCGATCGACCTCGTCGCTGGTGGTTACGGCGGGACGGGCATCTTCATTGGCGGGAAGCCGTCCGCTCTGATTAAGCGGCTGCGGGACAAGCGGTGCGGCCTGCGCGCTCACGGCCAGCGTGGCGGCGGCCCCCGCAGCAGCAAATCCAACGGCGAATTTCAAAAAATCCCGGCGTTCCATGACATCTCCTCCTCGATTGAAGTGATGGAGAGAGTGTCGCTTGAACGAGATGAATGTTCGCTGAACTGCGCGTTCAGCTTTAGCGGCCGGCGATGGCCTTTGCGACTCGTGGACGTGACGTGCCGATTACGCCGCAAACTCCTGCGCCAGCACAAAGGTCTCGCGCGTGCGCGTGACATCCGGCCAGTCGCGGTTGAAGTCGGCGATCAGCCGCTTCATGTCCTCGCCCTTCATCGCGCGCTCGAGCGAGGCTTCGTCCGGGAATTGATATGTCGCCTGATGCAATGAGGGATCGGTGAGGCTCCAGAACCGCCACGCTTTGGTCACCCCAAAGGATTTCGCAGCGTCGGGCAAATGCTCCCGTTGGTACCAGGCATCGAACGTCTTGCGCCTGGCGGCGTCAGCGACGGTGGCGCGGACGACAAAGAAGGCTGCGGGCATTTTTTCCCCCTACAATTCTCGTTTGTCATTCCGGGGCATCGCTCCGCGATGAACCCAGAATCTGGAGATTATAAGATCGAGATTCCGACCTCGCGCTGGCGCGCCCCGGAATGACGCCGCACGTTACACCCACCCTCCCCGCGCCATGATGGCCGCGCAGAGGAGGATAATGACAATGCCCAAAAGTTCGCCGTGGATGACCGCGGCAACGAGCTTTCGTTTTTTGGCATCGATGACAGGCACCTGGCCGGCACCGATCGCCTTGCGCCACGACAGGAACTCCATCGTCGGGATGATCGACACCAGCGCGATGACGACGAACAGCGAGAACTTTGTGAGGAAGGCGTGGCTGTGCCAATAGTAATCCGGCCCTTTCTCCAGGAAAAACACGCGGACCAGCCCGACGAACAACAGCGCGCCGGCAGCGATGCCAAGCACCATGTCGGTGACTTGCAGCCTGCGCGCGGAGGCTAGCGTCAGCTCCTGCCGGATCAGCACAAACTCGATCGCGACCGCCGATACCAGGGTGAAGGCGCAGAGGTGGTGGAGGAAGGCGAACAGCGTGGACATGGTGACCCTCGATGCGGCGGCGCGGCGGTCTTCATGGAAGCCTATCATCACGCGCACATTTGCGCGACCGGCTGCGGTTCCTGACCAGATCCAGCGCACCTGTCACACTTTGTACAAGGAATTGGAGAACAACAGGCAAACCGGAACGTCGGTTCCGCGTTGATAGCGATCCCTTAAGAAGCCCACAGGAGTTCGCCATGGTAACAAAAGTTAAGCCCGTTCCCGACGGGTATCACACCGTCACGCCGTATCTCGTCGTCGACGGCGCCGAGAAGGTCATCCGTTTCATGAAGGAGGCCTTCGGGGCCCAACCCGTATTCGAGCCGATGATGCGGCCGGACGGCAAGGTCATGCACGCGGAGTTTAAAATAGGCGATTCCAATATGATGATTTCGGACGCCTCCGAACGCGCGCCGGCCACTTCCGCCATGCTATATCTCTACGTGCCCAATGTGGATGCCGTCTACCAGAAAGCGTTGAAGGCCGGCGGCACCTCGGTGATGGAGCCTTCTAACATGTTCTATGGCGACCGCAGCGGCGGCGTGAAGGATCCAGCCGGCAATCAATGGCACATCGGCACGCATGTCGAGGACGTCGCGCCGGCTGAACTCAAAAAGCGCGCAGCGGAGTTCATGAAGCAGCAAGGCAAGGCGGCGTAGGCACCGCAATCGTAGGGCGGGTCAGTCTTACTGAGTCATTAGACCCTCATGGTGAGGAGGCGTATGCGCCGTCTCGAACCATGAGGGTCCGGCGCCCCCTGGTCGGCCTCATCCTTCGAGACGCGCGCAAGAGCGCGCTCCTCAGGACGAGGAGATAAACCGGTTATGACGCAGCAGGATTAGGCGAAGCCGTAACCGCCGCTGTTCTCGAGCGGCGGATACGCTATTCCGCCCATCGCTACCAGCCTCACAGCGGCAAATTATCGTGCTTCTTCGCCGGGACCTCCACGTGCTTGTCCCGCAACATCGCCAGCGCCCGCGCGATCCTCCGCCTTGTCGAGTGCGGCATGATGACGTCGTCGATATAGCCGCGCTCGGCGGCGATGAAGGGCGACAGGAAGCGGTCTTCATATTCCTTGGTGCGCGCGGCGATTTTCTCGGCGTCGCCGATGTCCGAGCGGAAGATGATTTCGACCGCGCCCTTGGCGCCCATCACCGCGATCTGCGCGGTCGGCCAGGCGTAGTTCATGTCGGCGCCGATCTCCTTGGACGCCATGACGTCGAACGCGCCGCCATAGGCTTTGCGCGTGATCACGGTCACCAGCGGCACGGTGCATTGCGAATAGGCGAACAAAAGCTTCGCGCCATGCTTGATGAGCCCGCCATATTCCTGGGCGGTGCCCGGCAGGAAGCCGGGCACGTCGACGAAGGTGACGATCGGAATGTTGAAGGCGTCGCAAAAGCGCACGAACCGCGCCGCCTTGCGCGAGGCATCGCTATCGAGCACGCCGGCCAGCACCATTGGCTGGTTGGCGACGAAGCCGACCGTGCGCCCGGCGATCCGCCCGAATCCGGTGACGATATTTTTCGCAAAGGCTTCGGAGATTTCGAAGAAGTCGCCCTCGTCCACGACCTTGAGGATCAATTCCTTCATGTCATAGGGCTTGTTCGGATTGTCGGGGATCAGCGTGTCCAGCGACATGTCGAGCCGGCCAATATCGTCAAAGCTCGGCCATTCCGGCACGCCGTCTGAGTTGTTGGAAGGCAGGAAGTCGATCAGCCGGCGCATCTGCAACAGCGCCTCGACGTCGTTCTCGAACGCGCCGTCAGCGATCGAGGATCGCGTCGCATGCACGCTGGCACCGCCGAGTTCTTCCGAGGTGACGACCTCGTTGGTGACGGTCTTCACCACGTCCGGCCCGGTGACGAACATGTAGCTCGTGTTCTTCACCATGAAGATGAAGTCGGTCATCGCCGGCGAATAGACGTCGCCGCCGGCGCACGGGCCCATGATGACGGAAATCTGGGGGATGACGCCGGAGGCAATGACGTTGCGGCGGAAAACATAGGAATAGCCGGCGAGTGCGGCGACGCCTTCCTGGATGCGCGCACCGCCGGCGTCGTAGAGCCCGATGATCGGCGCCCTCGCCTTCATCGCCATGTCCTGGATTTTCACGATCTTCTGCGCGTGGGTTTCCGACAGCGAGCCGCCGAACACGGTAAAATCCTTGGCGAATACGAAGGCCTTGCGGCCGTTGACGGTGCCCCACCCGGTCACGACGCCATCGCCCGGTATCTTCGTCTTCTCCATGCCGAATTCGATCGAACGGTGCTCGACGAACATGTCGAGTTCCTCGAACGAGCCCTTGTCGAGCAAGAGCTCGATGCGCTCCCGCGCGGTCAATTTACCGCGGGCGTGCTGAGCCTCGATACGCTTCTTGCCGCCGCCGAGCTTTGCCCCCGCGCGCAGCTCCGCAAGGGTGTCCAGAACGTCTTTCATCTGCTCCCGCCCGCCATTTTCGGTCCGATTTTAGGGGTTCTAACACGGCATTTTCGGAAGCGGAAACCTGGTTTCCCGCCGCTTTCGGCACCAGATCGGCGCTACAAGATGCACTTTAGGATTGGCAAGGAGTCTTGAGAAGATGAGCGAAATGACCGCCACCAACGCCACGGGTGCCGCAAGCGGCGGCGTAAAAATCCTGCTCCGGCTGGAAGGATTGACGCTGTTTGCCGGGATGACGCTGCTCTACGCGATCTGGGATGGATCGTGGTGGGTTTATGCCGTCCTGTTCCTGCTTCCCGATCTGAGTTTTGCTGCCTACCTAGTCGACGCAAAAACCGGCGCCGTCGTCTAC
>VAZG01000339.1 GCA_005885285.1 Alphaproteobacteria bacterium
TGGCTATGGTTTGAAATACGGCGCTGGATTCACTTTCACCCATCTCGGCCGGATCGGGCGAACGGCGAGCTGAGGGCCGAAAAAGGCCGATCTGAAAAACTCAAGCTAGCCCAATGGCTTGACGATGATTTGTAATGGCGAAAGTTATAATATGTCGTCTCCGTGACATATCCGGCCCATATTCAACAAATTCGTGCATTCTGAGTGGTAATCAAACTCCAAGGGGTGGCTGATATCGATGACCGCGACGGCCGTTTCTCTGTCACCACAT
>VAZG01000570.1 GCA_005885285.1 Alphaproteobacteria bacterium
CGTTGTCGATCTCGTCATGCTTGATCTTGTAGCCCTCGATGCCGCCCTTCGAGTTGATGAGGTTGAAGTAGTCGTGCATCGCCGGGCACAGTACGGTGCCGACGATCTGCGTCGCCCCGGTGCGGTCGCATTGGACGCCGATAATCAGCGTCTTGTCCTGCGCAATCGCGGTTCCTGCGAGCGAGAGCGTCGCGGCGGCGCCCGCCACGAGCCCCAGCATGCTGCCTGATCGTTTCATCGTCGCATCTCCTTTCTTGTTGCCATTGGTGAAGCTCGACTTCCGATCGGCGGCACGCAGGAGCGTATGGCGAGCCCAGCCTGCGGCAGCCGATCTATTCCGCTTTCTTGACGGCGGCGGCGACCACCTCCGGATAGGCGCGGAACCACTCCGTCTCCTTGACAAACTTACCGCCCTTCGCCTGGAAGACCTGCACCCAGCCGCCACCCTCATGGTCCTCCTCGGTGACCTTCAGCGGCGGCACCAGACCGCCCAGGGTGAAGTCATGGATCGCCTCGAATCCTCTCTTGACCTGCTCGGAGGTCGGCTTCTGGCCGCCATTCGCCTTCACCGCGTTGCGGATCGCCTCGACATGGACCGCCGCGATCAACAGACCGCGGTTGTAGATAACCGTGTCATCCATCTCCTTGGGCGGCTCCTTGCCCTGCGCCTTGTACATCGCCTTGATGTCCTGACGAGTCTGATACTCGTCGCCCGCGCCGGCGAACTGCAGCGTGTGATAGCCCTCGGCGACAGCCCAACCCCCGGCGGCATCGATGTCCGCCTCCGCCGACGCCCACACCAGCCCGATCACCTTCGACAGCGGAAACCCGGCGCGTTTGTATTCTTTGATCGCGACCGAGGGCGAGCGCCCGAACAGATGGTCGATGATGAAATCCGGCTTGTAGCGCTGCGTGATGTCGAGCACCTGAGCGCCCATCTCGACACCGGGCGGCGGCACCGCAAAAGTCCGCAGCTCGTAGCCCTCGGTCTTCTGCAGATCTTCGAGGATCGGCGTCGGCTCGCGTCCCGCCGGGTTGTCGTAGAACACATACGCGATCTTCTTGCCCTTGAGGCTGCCGCCCAGCTTGTCCTTGATGAACTGGATTGCGGCCGCGCCCTGCGACCAGTAGGTCGCGGCGATCGGGAACAGATAGGGAAAGCGCTTGCCGTCGGCCGAGGCGGAGATGCCGAAGCCGGGCGAGGTGCTCGGGATCTTGTCTTCTTGGAGCTTCTGGTTGAGCGCCTGCACCTGCGGCGTGCCGTACAGCATCATCGAGACCGCGCCCTGCTGTTTCTGGCGCTCATAGGCTTCGACGGCCGGCGGCACCTTGTATTCATTGTCGATCTCGGGCGCGACAATCTTGAACCCTTCAACCCCGCCCTTCGAATTGATCAGGCTGATGTAGTCTTGAATCGCCGGGCAGATCCGGATGCCGACGATCTGCGTCGGCCCGGTGCGATCGCACTGGGTGCCGATCAGGATCTCGCCCTTCTGCTGCGCCATTGCCGGCCCCGCGAGGCTCAGCGCCGCCGCTAAAGTGATAGTCGCCAATGCGGTCATGTTTCTCATTGCGTCCTCCCCGATGTTGATTTGCGCCTGCTGTTGATTGCGTTAGTACGAGAAAGGCCAGACCCGGAAATAATTGCGGATGTTGCGCCACAGCCGGCTTAGACCCTCCGGCTCGACGACCAAAAAGAAAATAATCAAGCCGCCGAACATGATCAGCCGCAGATTGGGGATGGCGTTCAACAAATCGGCCTGCGAGAAAAACAGCCAGCCGAAATCCTCGAGGAACCAGCGCGTCAAAATCGGCAATAGCGTCACAAAAATGGCGCCCAAGATCGAGCCAAGCACCGAGCCAAGCCCGCCGATGATGATCATCGCGAGGTAATCGATCGAGACCGTCAGCTGGAACTGCTCGTAGTTCGCGATGCCGAGATAATAGGTGTAAAGCACCCCGGTAACGCCGGCGTAGAAAGACGAGATCGCAAACGCCCACAGCTTATAGTGAAAGATATTGATGCCGATGATCTCGGCAGCGATGTCCTGGTCGCGGATCGCGATAAACGCCCGTCCGACGCGGCTGCGCACCAAATTGGAGGTGCCAACGATCGCCAACACGACAAAGGCCATCAGAAAGAGATAGAGCTGCGTCTGCGTCCGCAACGGCGTCCCGAACAGCGTCGGGCGCGGCACCTGGATCGAGGCCTGCACGCCGCCCGAGATCGCCGGCACGTGATTGATTGTCCACTCGATAATGAGCTGCGCCGCAAGTGTGGCGATCGCGAGATAGATCCCTTTGATGCGCAGTGAGGGAATACCGACGATCGCGCCGATCAACGCCGCCATGACCCCGCCGGCCGGGATCGTGATCCAGAACGGCGCGTGCAGCTGCGTCACCAGATTGGCCGCGGTGTAGGCACCGACCGACATGAAGGCGCCATGCCCGATTGAGATCTGCCCGGTATAGCCAACCAGGATGTTGAGCCCGAGCGCGCCGACGCAGGCGATCAGGATAAGGTTCAGGATCGAGACGTAATATTCGTTGAGCGCCAGGGGCGCGATGACGATGAACAAACCGGCAAAGGCCGCCACCGCCCATTTGGCGATGGGCAGCGGATAGAGCCCCATATCGGCGGCATAGCTCGTCTTGAACACGCCGGATTCGCGGTGGAACAT
>VAZG01000571.1 GCA_005885285.1 Alphaproteobacteria bacterium
CGATGAGAACGAGGCCGATGACGAACGCAAAGCTGGTGAAATTATGAACGTATTTGGTGGCCTGCGAGAGGCTGCTGAAGGCGTCCGGGCCGAGCACCGGCAGGAGCAGAATTTTTCCAAAGGTAATGTTCAGCCCGGTCAGGCCGAGGATGACGAAGGATACGGCCGTCAGCCAGTGCGAGAAGCGCTCGAATGCGCTGAAGCGATGCACTTTTTTTCCGGACCGGCCGGCTGAAATCCGCAACCGGCCCACAATCAGGTAGCCGGCTGCCAAAACCGCGATCATGCCAAGGATGACAATCGCGCCAAACCAATGCAGCGTCACCTCGTGAAAGTGATCCCATGTCCGCCCCACGGGCTGTTCGAGCACGCGCGCTCTGGTGTCGGGAATATCGATATAACCCTCGATGCGCGGCTCCGCCCGCATGAGCGTCTGCTGGTTCACGCCGCTTGCCGTCGGATTGGGCGCGCCGTCGGGGGCGAGTTGCTGAGCGGTCGCGGGCATGGCCCCGGCAATCGCGAGAAACATCACTGCGGCGATCGCGAGTCGAAGGTGTGCGAGAAAGATTGCCAAGCTGCTCTTCCCGCGAGGCTGCTTGCCTTCTGTCGCAGCGTAGCCCCTCATACTTCGACGTCCTCGTGATACGCCGTCAGCCAACCCCAGGCACCGGAGCCATAGCCGCGCTGAACGACCCTCTCTTTGTAAATCTGGCCAATGACATCGCCATCGCCGGCGAGCAAAGACTTCGTCGAGCACATCTCGGCGCACATCGGCAACTTTCCCTCGCCGAAGCGGTCCGAGCCGTACTTTGCGAATTCCTCGGCGCTGCCCGGCGCTTCGGGGCCGCCGCCGCCGGCGCAGTAAGTGCATTTGTCCATCTTGCCGCGCGAACCGAAATTGCTGACTCGCGGATATTGCGGCGCGCCAAACGGACAGGCGTAGAAGCAGTAGCCGCAGCCGATGCACTGGTCCTTGTTGTGCAATACGATACCGTCTTCGGTGGGGTAGATGCATTCGACCGGGCAGACCGCCGCGCAAGGCGGATCGGTGCAATGCATGCAGGCCATCGACACCGAACGTTCGCCGGGCTTGCCGTCGTTGATGGTCACGACGCGCCGCCGATTGATGCCCCATGGCACCTCGTTCTCGTTCTTGCAGGCGGTAACGCAAGCATTGCAATCGATGCATCGCTCGGCGTCGCAAAGGAACTTCATTCGAGCCATTGAACGATCTCCTTCACGCGAGCTTTATCTGGCAGAGCGTAGCCTTGGGTTCCTGCATTCCCGTCGCCGGATCGAAGCCATAGGTCGTCAGCGAGTTCACGCTCTCGCCAAGCACGATCGGGTCGGCCCCCTTGGGATATTTGCTGCGCAGATCGGCGCCCTGGAACCAGCCGGCGAAATGATACGGCATCCACGCGAGGCCTTTGCCGACCCGCTCTGTCACCAGCGCTTTCATGCGCGCTTTCGAGCTGTTCTGGGGGCCCATGACCCAGACCCAGTCGCCGTCCTTGACGCCGCGCGCGCCCGCGTCCGCCGGATTGATCTCGACATACATGTACTGCCTTAGCTCGGCGAGCCATTTATTGGAGCGAGACTCCTCGCCGCCGCCCTCGTAATCGACGAGGCGGCCGGAGGTGAGAATCAGAGGAAATT
>VAZG01000340.1 GCA_005885285.1 Alphaproteobacteria bacterium
GAAATGGCTGGGCGCCTGCAAGGCGGACCAGAAGCCCGGCGACATCGTGATGCCCGGCGGCTTCAAGCTCAACGTCAAGGACGCGGAAAAGCTGAAAGGGCTTCTGCCGAGGTAATCCGCAGCCCGTAGCCCGGATGAAGCGAAGCGAAATCCGGGACTGCCGTGGAAGCCGCGAGCTATTCCCGGATTACGCTTCGGTCCATCCGGGCTACCTGCCTCTAAGCGATCACACGGGGATCCGCACCGTCGCGCGCAGGCCACCCATCGGGCTGTCGCCGAGCATGATATCGCCGCCATGCGAGCGCGCGATGTCGCGGGCGATCGCAAGTCCGAGGCCGGTGCCGCCCTCGTCCTGGTTGCGGGCGCCATCGAGCCTTAGGAACGGCTTGAACACTTCCTCGCGCATGTTGGCGGGAATGCCCGGTCCGTCGTCGTCGACCGTCACTGTCAGATAGCGGTGATCGCGGTGGCCGGCGATCGAGATGGTGTTGGCGTGCCGCGCGGCATTGGAAACAAGGTTGCCGAGGCAACGCTTGAACGACGCCGGCTTGACGGTGACCACCGGCAGCCCATGAAACGACACGGTCGCCGCATGGCCGTTGCGCTCGGCGTCGCTGCGCATCTCCTCCAGCGCCATTGCCATGTCGGTCGGCTGCGCCTGTTCGCCGCTGTCGCCGCGCGCAAACGCGAGATAGTCCTCCAGCATCCCCGACATCTCGTCGACATCCTTGCGCATGCCGTCGACTTCGGGACTGTCGCCGATCAGCTCCAGCTCCAGCTTGAAACGGGTGAGGATGGTGCGCAAATCGTGCGAGACGCCGGCCAGCATCGCGGTGCGTTGCTCGATCGAGCGCTCGATGCGCGATTTCATCTCTAAAAAAGCCTGCGCGGCGCGGCGCACTTCCCGCGCGCCTCTGGGGCGGAAGTTCGGCGCCTCGCGGCCCTTGCCGAAGCTTTCGGCGGCGTCCGCAAGCCGCAGGATCGGCCTGATCTGGTTGCGCAGGAACAAGACCGCGACGATCAAGAGGATCGACGAGGTGCCGACCATCCAGAACAGGAAGATCGCCGAATTCGAGGCGTAGGCCGCACTACGCTGGGCGAATATCTGCATCACCGCGTCGTCGAGCTGGATGCGGATTTCGACGAGGTTGGAGCGGCCGACGGTATCGATCCAGAACGGCCGGCCGATCTGGCGGACAAGCTGCACCGGCAGGGTCTGGTCGAGCAGGGAGAAAAACGGCTTGGGGCCGGGCGGGGGCATATTGCCGACGGGCAAGAAGTCGACCACGAGCCCGAGCCGCTGCTGGGCGATGCGCCGCAATTGTGCGTGGTCCTTGTCCTGCGGATAGGTCTTGTAGACGTCGATCAGTCCGGCGATGTCGGCCACGACGGCCGCCGACAAATGCCGCGTCACCGTGTTCCAGTGCCGCTCCATGAACACGAACGCCACCACCGATTGCAGCACGACCATCGGCACAATCATGATCAAAAGCGCGCGGGCATAGAGCCCGGTCGGCATCCAGCCCTTGAACGCATTGCCCATCCAGCCGTTGGCCGCGGAAACGCGCACGGCGGCGGTTCGGATCAAGGTCAGGCCGCTGTCGAGGGTGCTCATCGGGGAGGGGCCATCGGCGATGCTTTAAGGTGAAGCGACCAGGCGATAGCCGATGCCGCGCACCGCCTGCAGGAACAGCGGATTGGCCGGATCGCGCTCGATCTTGCGCCGCAGGCGGTTGATCTGCACGTCGACCGCGCGCTCGTTGACGGTGCCGTTACCGGTGAGTGCTGCGCGCGGCACGGTCTCGCCAGGAGCGACGCTAAGGATGCGCAGCATCTCGCGCTCGCGATCGGTGAGATGGATGATCTCTTCGCCGATGCGCAGCTCGCCGCGCTCGAGATGAAATACGTAAGGTCCGAACGCGACCTGCTCCAGGGTCGCCACCGGCGGTGGCGCGCTGCGCTTGAGAATGTTGCCGATTCGCAGGGCCAGCTCGCGCGGCTCGAACGGCTTTGCGACGTAATCGTCGGCACCGATCTGCAGGCCCTCGATGCGGCTTTCCGCTTCATGGCGCGCGGTCAGCATGAGGATCGGCACCGAGGACGAGGAGCGGATGAATCGCGCCAGGTCGAATCCGGTCTCGCCGGGCATCATCACATCCAGGATCAAGAGGTCGAAGTGCAGGCCGTTGAGTTTGGCGCGGGCGTCGCTGGCGCTCATCGCGGTGGTGACGCGGTAACCCTCGGCGGAGAGAAAGCGCGACAACAGATCGCGAATGCGGCGGTCGTCGTCGACCAAGAGCAGATGCGGGGCATCGTCGGCCGGTTGCTGCGGCGTACGCGCGATTGTTGCGGCCTGGGGCACGATTAATCCTTTTTGGTTGCAGGGCCGGTTTTGAAGATCGTCTCCAGCACCTTGTCGGGATCGTCGCGATCGATCATCGCGCGCAGGAAGCGCCTGACCGTCTCGGCGTCGTCGGGCGCGAGGTCGGCGAGCGCGCGGTTGATCCTGGTCGTTTGCAGGCCGGCCAGCCTGCCGACCAGCGCCTCGCCCTTGGCGGTGGCAAAAAGCAGGCGCTGCCGACGGTCGTTGTTGCCGGTCTTCTGCACGATATAGCCTTCGTCGAGCAACTGCTTGAGCACGCGGCCCAGCGACTGCTTCGTAATGCGCAGCACGTCGAGCAGGTCGGCGACCTTGAGCCCGGGATAACGGTAGACGAAGTGCAGCACCCGGTGATGCGCACGGCCGAATCCGAATGCTTCGAGCTCGTGGTCGGCGTCGCCGACGAAGTCGCGGTACGCAAAGAACAGCAATTCGATGATATCCCAGCGCAGATCGCCATCCCGGGCGGCCGCGGCACGCGCCTCGGCAGCCCGCGAATCGGGGTTCGATGCGGGATTCGAGAAATTTACGTCAGGCATGTTGACATATCTTGAGTTCAATGTTACAAAACAACCAGCCACTACGAAATATTAGATCGTTTTGGCCGCGACGGCGTTTCAAAACGGCTTGAGGAAGCCAAACGAGACGGCGACGTTGCAAATTGTCTACCGTGCGATTGTCGAGCGGCATATCGGCAAACATACTGGACTTCCGCATTCCGCAAAAGCATGTCGTCACGCGACATGCTGGCAGGGAGGCCAGCCTTCAAGAGGCTGGCAGGGGGCCGGTGCCAAGCATAGTAACGGCGCCTGTTCCGCGCCAATCCGGGAGAAGGCCCATGGGAGTTTCATTCGATAAGATCGACGGCGTCATCTGGTACGACGGCAAGTTGGTGCCGTGGAAGGATGCCAACGTCCATGTGCTGACCCACGGGTTGCATTACGCGAGCTGCGTATTCGAGGGCGAGCGCGCCTATGGCGGCAAGGTATTCAAGAGCAAGGAGCATTCAGAGCGGCTGAAGAATTCCGCCAATATCCTCGATTTCGAGATTCCTTATTCGGTTGCCGAGATCGATGCCGCCAAGCAGCTCGTCGTCGACAAGAACAATCTGCCCGATGCCTATGTGCGCCCGGTGGCCTGGCGCGGCTCGGAGATGATGGGCGTCTCGGCGCAGACCAACACCATCCATCTGGCGGTGGCGGCCTGGGAGTGGCCGAGCTATTTCGACCCGGCCGAGAAGCTCAAGGGCATCCGGCTGAGCCTTGCCGACTACAAGCGGCCGGATCCGGCGACGATCCCGGCGCTGGCAAAAGCGGCCGGCCTCTACATGATCTGCACCATCTCCAAGCACAAGGCCGAGCGCGAGGGCTATTCCGACGCCATGATGCTGGATTGGCAGGGCCGGGTCGCCGAATGCACCGGCGCCAACATCTTCTTCATCAAGGACGGCAAGCTGCACACCCCGACCGCCGATTGCTTCCTCGCCGGCATCACCCGCGCCACCGTGATCGATCTCGCCAAGCGCCGCGGCATCGAGGTGATCGAGCGCCGCATCATGCCGGAGGAACTCGACGGCTTCTCCGAATGCTTCATCACCGGCACCGCCGCCGAAGTGACGCCGGTGTCGGAGATCGCAAAGTGGAAGTTCACGCCCGGCGCGATCTCGGAAGCGTTGATGAAGGATTACACCGCCGAGGTGCAGCCCAAAGGCAAGCAGGCCGCGGCGTAAGGCGAAACGAGCTCTCTCCGCTCCCTCGCCCCGCACTTCGCGGGGAGAGGGCTGGGGTGAGGGGCTCTTCTGTCCGCGAACACTGAACTCGCGACAGGCACCGAGCCATGCCCCTCACCCGCCCGACTTCGCTGCGCTTCGCCCGGCGACCTCTCCCCGCAAAGAGGCGGGGCGAGGTGAAGAAAGAGCCGCGCTTGCCGCACAGGGCATGCGCTGATACCAACGCCGCCCATGGCCGAGAAACCCAAAAAGCCGCAAAAACTCAAAGCCCGCCTGCCGCGCGGGCTGGAAGACCGTGGCCCGGCCGCGATCGCAGCGACGCGGCAGATGGTCGAGGAAATCCGCGAGGTGTTCGAGCGCTATGGCTTCGAGCCGGTGGAAACCCCGGCGATGGAATATACCGATGCGCTCGGAAAATTTTTGCCCGACCAGGACCGGCCGAACGAGGGCGTGTTCTCGTTCCAGGATGATGACGAGCAATGGATTTCGCTGCGCTATGATCTCACCGCGCCGCTGGCGCGCTACGTCGCGGAAAATTTTGATTCGCTGCCCAAACCCTATCGCAGCTATCGCGCCGGCTACGTCTACCGCAACGAGAAGCCGGGCCCCGGCCGCTTCCGCCAGTTCATGCAGTTCGACGCCGATACGGTCGGCTCGGCCTCGCCAGCCGCCGATGCGGAGATGTGCATGATGGCAGCCGATACGATGGAAGCCCTCGGCATTCCGCGCGGCTCTTATGTGGTGAAGGTGAATAACCGCAAGGTGCTCGATGGGGTGATGGAGAGTGTCGGCATTGGCGGAGAGGACAAGGCGGGACAACGTCTCACGGTACTGAGGGCTATCGATAAATTTGATCGACTAGGTGAAGAGGGAGTCCGTGCACTACTTGGTGGTGGCCGCAAGGACGAAAGCGGCGACTTCACAAAAGGTGCCGGCTTAGAAGACGATGGAATAAGTCGTGTACTTGCCTCTACCCGCCCGATGACAGGTACCAACGCGGAAATCGTTACAAAACTTATGCTTGGTGCCAATTCCGAGATTGGCAATGAAGGCATCAACGAACTTACGGCGATTTCTCAACTCGTTGCAGCTTCGGATTATGGTGATCGGATCCGCATCGATCCCTCCGTTGTCCGCGGCCTCGAATATTACACCGGCCCGGTCTACGAGGTTGAACTCCTCCTCGAAACCAAGGACGAAAAAGGCCGCCCGGTGCGCTTCGGCTCGGTCGGCGGCGGCGGGCGTTACGACGGCCTCGTGTCGCGTTTCCGCGGCGAACCGGTTCCGGCCACAGGCTTCTCGATCGGCGTGTCAAGATTGCAGGCGGCGCTGACGATGCTCGGCAAGCTCGACACGCGCCCCGACTTCGGCCCGGTCGTAGTCACTGCGCCGAGCTCTATCTCGGCAATCCCAAGAACATGGGCAACCAGCTCAAATACGCCGACCGTCGCAATTCGCCTTGCGTGATCATTCAGGGGTCGGACGAAAAAGCGCGCGGCGAAATTCAGATCAAGGATTTGGTCGAAGGCGCCAAGGCGGCGGCCGCGATCGCCTCCAACCAGGAATGGCGCGAGACCCGGCCTGCGCAATTTTCGTGCAGGGAAGACGAGATCGTCGCCAAGGTGCGCGAGGTGCTCGCGCGGCATGAGGTGAGGTGGGGATAGCTATTCATTTCAGGCGTCATACCGGCATCCGGGTCCGGCTTCGCCGGCCCGAGCACAGGCCTTGTGCCGGGCATCCACGTCTTGTTTGATAGAAGAGATCGTGGATGGCCGGAACGGCCATGACGGAAACAACAGGGAGAGACCAAAATGCCCGAAATTACCGTGAACATGGCCTCCGGACGCACCGAAGAACAGAAGGCCGGCATGATGCGCGACATCACGCAGGCGCTGGTCAAGAATCTCGGCGTCGACGCCGAAGCCGTCGTGATTCAGATCAACGAAGCCCCGCTCACCCACAAGATGAAGGGCGGCAAGACGTTTGTGGAGCGCTTCGCGAAGAAGTGACGGCTCACCGTCATTCCGGGTTCAGCCCACCGGGCTGCCCCGGAATCTCGCGCCCATAATCTCTGGATTCCGGGTCCACGCGAAGGCGCGTGTCCCGGAATGACGTGACCATCCCATGGACGCACGCGATCATATCAGGATCGGCATGAGTGCCGAGCGCACCCTTGTGGTGCCGCCGGAGCGCACGGTCGGGCATTTGCTGGCGGGCATGCCGATGGTGTTTGCGACCCCGATGATGATCCTGGAAATGGAGATGACCTCGGGCGACGCCATCAACGCTCATCTCGCGCCAGGCTGGATCACGGTCGGCACCGAGGTCGATATCCGCCATCTCGCGGCATCGCCGGTCGGCGCGACCATTCGCACCACGGCAAAGGTGATCGCGGTCGAACGCCGCGTGATCCGATTCGAGGTCGAAGCCTTCGACGACGACCGCAAGATCGGCGAAGGCCGCCACGCCCGCGGCCTCGTCAATCTCGCGACGTTCAACAAGCGGTTTGCGGCGAAGTAGCTGAATAGTTCCGGCCTCATCCTGAGGAGCGGCCTTGGCCGCGTCTCGAAGCATGGCGGTGCGCGATGGCCCATCCTTCGAGACGCCGCGCAAAAGCGCGGCTCCTCAGGATGAGGTCGGAGCAATCTACTTCGCCAATTCTTTCGAACGCCGCGTCGCCGCCGCGACCGCGCGCGTCATCAACTGCTGCAGGCCGTCCGCGCCCATCAACACTTCCAGCGCCGCCGCCGTGGTGCCGCCCGGCGAAGTCACGTTCTGCCGCAGCGTCGCCGACGCAAGGTCCGAGCGATGCAAGAGCTCGCCGGAGCCTGCGACCGTCTCACGCGCCACTTTGGTCGCAAGCTCGACCGGCAGGCCGGCCGCGATACCGGCGCGCGCCAATTCCTCGGCGAGCAGGAAGACGTAAGCCGGGCCGGAGCCGGACACGGCGGTCACCGCGTCCATCAGGCCTTCATCCTCGACCCATTCCACCGATCCGATGGCGCGCAACAGCGCGTCGGCAGTCGCACGCTGCGCGGCGCTGACCTTTTTTGCCGCCACCGCAACCGTGATGCCGCGGCCGATCGAAGCCGGCGTGTTGGGCATGGCGCGCACCACGTTGCCGCCGCCGCAGACCTCCTCCAGCGAAGCGATGGTGGTGCCGGCCATGATCGAGACCACCAGCGTCGATGAGGCCGTGAATGGCTTCAGGCTGGCGCCGGCCTCGCGGAACGATTGCGGTTTGACCGCGATCACAAGTGCTGCGATGGCACCGGCGTCCTTGGCCGACGGATTGAGCCGAACGCCGTGTTTCGCAAGCGCGCTGATCTCGGGCGAGGGCGCGGGTTCGATTACCACGATGCGCCGGGCATCCAGCCCCTGCGCGAGCCAGCCGCTCAGCATCGCGCCGCCCATCTTCCCTGCGCCGGCGAGGACGATGCTGGCGCTGATTTGGGTGAGTGCTTGAGCGTCGTTCATTGCGATATCCTGATGGGCTACCGCTACAACATATAGCTCGTCATGGCCGGGCTTGTCCCGGCCATCCACGCCTTACTTGTTCGCCGGAAGCACAGACGTGGATGCCCGGGCATAGGCGAGCGGAAGCGACGCCGTCCTTCGGACGGCTATGCCCGGGCATGACGCGGAGAGATGCATCGTTCTCTCAAGCGGCTCGCGGCGGGGACAGGGCTAAGCCTCGCCCTCGGTATCGAACATCGCCGCACTCATGGCCTCGGCGGTCGATTTGCCAGCCCACACCACGAACTGCAGCGCCGGGTAATAGCGTTCGCAGGCGTGGATGGCGCCACCCAGCATGCTCTCGCATTGCGCAGTCGAGGCGGTGATGCCGCCCGGCAGCACCAGGGCCTGGCGGTGCATGATCATGCCAGTGTGGGTCCAGATATCGAAATGCCCGATCCACAATTGCTCGTTGATCGCGGCGATCAGCCGCTGCACTTCGCCCCGCCGGCCTGCGGGAATCTTCATGTCGAAGGCGCAGGCCAGATGCAGCGCCTCGATCTCGCCCATCCAGGTGAAGGAGAGCTGGTAGTCGGTCCATTGGCCCTTGGAGACGATCGTGACTTCGTCGTCGCCGGAGCGTTCGAACGCCCAGTTGTTGTTGGCGGCGATGTCTTCGACCACCGCGAGCGGATTGTTCCGGGAATCGATAATGCCTTCGAGCAGGGACATGCCGTCTCGACCTCTACCTTTGCACTTTGTTGATACACACGGGAGCCGCCCGGCGCGCGCGTGTCCCGCGCGTGGCTGCCGGCTGCAATCCCGTTGGAGCGGTCCGGGCTTGCCGGGATCAAGTGATGTGATTTGCGGAATCCGCGCAACTGGACGCCGAGTCCGTCCACAACGAAAGGACCGCTCGTCCACAACTCATCGCCGTCATAGTTGTTAATTTGAGAACAAATCGGAATCGGATTCGTCCCCGCCCAAATCGTTACCAAATCGTTAATTGTTTTGGTCCAGGTTCCTCCGCGAAAAAGGGCCCGGAAACCCGCTGGCGGCATGGCGACATGCCGATTTCCCATGGCAAAGGCGCTTGCTGGTCCCGCGACCGTTCGTCATAATTCCCTTCAGGTTGCCCGTCCGGGCAGCTGATGTTCTCAGGGCGGGGCGAAATTCCCCACCGGCGGTAAGGGTGAGGTCGCCCAAGCCCGCGAGCGCCTTCTTCCCATTCTTGGGTTTGAGCCCAAGGAATGAGCCCAGGGAAGAAGGGTCAGCAGATTCGGTGTGAATCCGAGGCCGACGGTTAAAGTCCGGATGAAAGAGAACGGTTGCGATGCTCCCCGCGCGTTTTGCGCGTGGCGTCTCGTTCCGTGTGCCCTGATTCTGGTCCTGAAAGAGGAAAGCCATGAATCAGATGTTGCAAGAAACCGAACTAAAAGAACCCGAACCAAAAACTCCCGAAACCCCCGACGCTCCACCGCCGCCCACCCATCCGCGGTTTGCAAAGCCGCAGCGTGTCGCCTTCGTGCAGTCATCCTGGCACCGCGAGGTGGTCGACGAAGCCCGCATCGCCTTCCTGGACGAGATCGAGGCGCGCGGCATCGAGCGCGCGCGCGTCGACCTGTTCGAGGTGCCGGGCTCATTCGAGATCCCGCTGCATGCGCAACTGTTGGCCAAGACACGTCGCTATACCGCGATCGTAGCAGCCGGGCTCGTGGTCGATGGCGGCATCTACCGCCATGAATTCGTCGCCGACACCGTAATCAAGGCGCTGATGGACGTGCAGTTGCGCACCGAAGTGCCGGTATTCTCGGCGGTGCTGACGCCGCAGCAATTCCACGAGACCGCGGCGCATTTCGAGTTCTTCCGCAAGCACTTTGCGACCAAAGGCATCGAGGTCGCGCAAGCATGCGCCAACACCTTGCACAGCCTGGAACGGCTGCGCGGCCAGGTCGCGGCGGGGATCGTGTAGGCGCGGCGGCAATGGGGTGGGCAAAGCGCTTGCGTGCCCACCAATATCGTCCAACAAAAGAAGGTGGGTACGCGCCAGCGCGCTTTGCCCGCCCTACCAAATGGCGTCTGAAGAATGCCTCGCGATTAATATTAAGCCTTAACCAATAATTAATCATGCGTTTGCGGGCACGAAAGGCCCGGCTTAGCGTTCGTTGGAGGGCTGCTCGGCAACCAACGAATGGGTACGTGCCATGACGTATAGAATGTATGGGACGTTTATCGCGTCTCTTAGCGCAGCCGCGCTGATGCTGGCCGCGAACGAGACATTCGCGCGGTCCGGAGCCGCGGTTCATGGCGCGTTTGCTTCGACGCATTCGATTTCCCATCGGCCGCTCGCCCGATCGCTTCGGCATCACGGGAGAAACAATTTCGGGACCTTCTGGCCGGGAGTGGAGGACTATTCCTACGGGCCATCGAATGGCGAACCCTTAGGTGACGGTACGCAACCAGCATCGGGCGATATCCATGACACCTATGGCGTTCCCTGGGATTGGGCACATCGATATCCGCCGATCGTCACACCTTCTGATCGACCCTATGTGTCGAGCTGCCCCTCGGAGGCCGTAACGGTTCCTAGGCGCAATGGCGAAGAGCAAACCATAAATATCATGCGGTGCTACTAATCTTACTGCGTCATCAAACCCTCATGGTGAGGAGGCGCGAATGCGCCGTCTCGAACCATGTGGCCTCGGTGCTGATTTCTCGGCCTCAATCCTTCGAGACGCTTGCTACGCAAGCTCCTCAGAATGAGGAATTAGGCCCGTTATGACGCCGTAAGACTAATAAAGAAGAAATTGGACGTCGTTTCACATTGTGCGTGAGATGTCCGCTCCGGGCACGGCCACTTTCGCCAACGCGTTGCGTTTCCGGCGTCGCAGCATGGATTGTTGCTAACAAATCCAATGGACTTGGCCTAAGCTTCAGCGCAACGGATGCCGAAGACGCAGGGTGGCTTCGGCCGTATCGTCGATTACCGAACTATTGGTCGCGTTCGAGCTTCATAACGCTCTATGTCCAAATGGCTTAAACAGTTTCTGTTTGGGATTTGGGGTCTTCTGCTGATCCCCCTGATCGCGCCTATCCTCGATAAATGGTTGGAGGAAAACGTCTTCTCCAAGCCTAACGGTGTGGCCGCGACGGTTTTTCCCAACGCAACGGCCACCACCATATTTAACAACCTCCTCGCACTGGGCCAACAGCGCTGGTTTAAATTTGCGTTGGTCCTTTTGACCGGAATCGTAATGGGCGTTTTGTTGGAATCGTTAAACCGGAGATCGGACGAAAGAAAAGCTTTCGAGCTCCGAAGCCTCGGCTTCAAATTTCGCAGTCTTTCAGACAACATCAAAATTCGGACCGCGTCAGGATGGCCGGACAATGTGCGTGATCTTAGACCAGCCATCCTGTCTGCGTTTATCTCCGCCAGGAAATTCGATTTGTGGGTCCCGAATGAGCACGTCTACCAATTGCCGGATGCGTCATTCCTTTGTGAATACTTCAGATGCGTCGGTAGGCTTTTGGAGGATGGACATTTTGAGCGGGCCAACAGTGAGGCGCTCTCCTGGAGACCATTTCTTGATAAAGTGAAGCTGTCTTGAGTTTCCGCATTACGCACAACCGGGCTGGCACCCTGCTTCGCGGGCGTAATGCCTGTGCTCTTCGGGAGTGCGCGCAGGTCTTCCGGGATCGTTACTTCCCGGCTTCTGGCGCCTCCGGCTTCAGGTAGAGGATCAGGCAGCAACAACACATTCCAAGTCCAACCAATGGATATTTCAGCGCAACCATCGCGGCTACCGCGAAAATACATAAAGTGGCGATCGACCGGAAGCGCATGATCTTGCGCTCCTTCGGCGAGACGTCTTTGACCGCAGCTCGCTCAATAAGTTCCCAAATCAGCGCTGCATAAGTTGCGTTTACGAGGAAGAAGACCGCGGCATAGAAGGCAACTGGCTGCGGCGCCAACTCACTCACGGCCATCCAGGCGGTGGAAAGTGGAAGCAGCGATACGGAAAACAGATGCGCGAAATTAAACCACATGAGCCGGGGAGTGGCCTGCCCGGCATAGCGCATGAGATGGTGGTGATTAGCCCAAACGATGGCGATGAAGAGATAGCTGACCGCATAACTGAGCCATGTCGGCCAGAGCGACAGGAGCGCTTTAAAGGTGGGGAGTTCGGGCGGGCGCAGCTCCAAAACCAGCACCGTTATAAGGACAGCGAACACGCCGTCCGAAAACGCGTTCAGTCGTTCCGGGGACCTTCTGACGTGCGACCGGCCGTCACCCCTTTCCTTCATAGCCACCGATTCGATGTCCTGCCGAAACCCCTGAGGATTCGGCCCTCTACCATCACCTCACCCCGCCCACCTCTATGCGAACCATATTCTTCTCCTGCGGTTTTGACAGTGCAAGGTCAGGCGTCCGCTGCCATGGCGCAATTGAGAGAATATGCGAGCGGCGTTGCGAGTTGGTCATTTCAGGAAATCGCGGATGCTTTGAGCGATCTCGCGGGCATGCGTTTCCAGGGCGAAGTGACCGGTGTCGAAGAAGCGGACAACCGCATCAGGATTGTCGCGCTTGAATGCCTCGGCGCCAGGCGGCACAAAGAACGGGTCGTTCTTGCCCCACACCGCCAAGAGCGGCGGCTTGTGCGAGCGGAAGTATTCCTGGAATGAGGGATAGAGTGCGACGTTGCTCTTGTAATCACCGAGGAGATCGAGCTGAACTTCATCTGCACCGGGACGGGCCAAATAAAAATTGTCGAGGTTCTGACCATCCGGCGACACCATCGTTTGGTCGGGTACGCCCTGCGTGTACTGCCAATGGGTTGTCTCCGGAGTGAGAAAAGCGCGGAGCGCCGTTCGGTTCGCCTGCGATGGGTCCTGCCAGTAGGCCCTGATTGGGCTCCAGCCGCCGCTGAGGCCTTCCTCGTAGGCGTTGCCGTTCTGCGAGACGATGGCGGTGATCCGCTCAGGATGGCGGACGGCAAGCCGGAAGCCTGTCGGTGCGCCGTAGTCAAAGACGTACACCGCGAACCGTTCGAAGCCGATGACCTCGGTAAAGCGGTCGATCACGCGCGCGATATTGTCGAACGTGTAACTGAATTTTTCTCGTGGCGGCATATCGGACTGGCCAAACCCGGGAAGGTCGGGCGCGACGATATGGAATCTGTCGGCGAGGAGCGGAATCAGGTCACGGAACATGTGGCTCGAGCTTGGGAAGCCATGCAGTAGCAGCAGCTTCGGCGCATCGGCTGGTCCCGCCTCGCGATAGAAGATCTTGAAGCCATCGGCATCGGCCGTGCGGTACATGATAGGGGCCATCGAACCCTCCTTTGCTTGTAACCTCGTCTACCCGTCGAAGTGGTTACCGCCTGAGGCGCGATAATGCGCCGGTTGCAACCTGCAGGGGCCTGCTTCAGTTGCCGGCTGCGCAGCGGATTGCGTCGCGGATGATGTCGACGACAGCTCCTGGAGCGGTGACGCTGGGGGCATGATCAACAGCATGCGCCCTGATGTTCGCCTTCATCCGCGCCGCCATGTACCGTTGCGTTTCGGGCACGATCATGCGGTCGTCTTCAGCAACCAGGAACCAGCTCGGAATATCCTTCCAAAGCGGGCGCCCGACCGGAACAGTGATGCAATCAAGTGAAATCGGCCGCTGCACGGCAGCGAGCACCGCCAGATCGTCTGCGGACGCGTTTTGCGCGAACGCCGTTGCGAAGGCTTCTTCGGGCAGCCAAATCAAGCCGTTGCTGTCGGGGGCAAGCTTTGGCGCTTGGGGATAGGGTTCAAGGCGATAGAACACATCGGCGACCTTCTCGCCCTCGTCGGGAGCAAGAGCGGTTACATAAACCAGAGCCTTGACCCGTTCGGGACGCGCGAGAGCGATGACCGCACCGGCATAGGCGTGTCCCGCCAATATGATCGGCCCTTCGGTCCGCTCCAGGCTGCGGTTGAGCGCAACGACGTCCTCGGCAAGAGAGGTCAGCGGAAGCGGCGCCGCCAACACCTTCACGTCCTCTGCTTGCAGTGCCTTTATTACCGGTGCCCAGCTTGATCCATCCGCCCATGCTCCGTGGGCAAGCACCACGCTCACATCCTTTGTCGCCATCCTGTTGCTCCTGGGATCGCCGAGGGGCCGTCAGCCCATAACCAGTTAAGCCACTCTTGACAGGTTATGACGA
>VAZG01000572.1 GCA_005885285.1 Alphaproteobacteria bacterium
GCCGCTATGTCCGTCTGGATACGATCCTGCGGCTGCGCTGGCTTGCCGTGCTCGGGCAGCTCGCGGCCATTTTCATCGTGGCGCAGGGTCTGGAATTCGACGTTCCAATCGTGCCCTGCATCACCATCGTCAGCCTGTCCGCCCTGCTCAATCTGGCGCTGCAGGTCACCTTCAATACCATGCGGCGGCTGGAGCCGGCTTACTCCGCGACGCTGCTCGCGATCAACATCGTCGAACTCGCCGGGCTATTGTATTTCACGGGCGGGCTCGAAAACCCGTTTTCGTTCCTGTTCCTGGTGCCGGTCTTGATTTCGGCAACCGTGTTGCCGGTGCGGCTGACGATGGCGCTCGGCATGCTGGCGGTCGCCTGCGCTTCCATCCTGGTGTTTTTCCATCTGCCGCTGCCATGGGACACGGACGAGCCGCTGGTGCTGCCGCCGATCTATCTGCTCGGCGTCTGGCTCTCGATCGTGCTGGCGATCGGCGTCACCAGCCTCTATGCGTTTCAGGTGACCGAAGAGTCGCGCAAGCTTTCCGACGCGCTCGCCGCCACCGAGCTGGTGCTGGCGCGCGAGCAGCATCTGACCCAGCTCGACGGTCTTGCCGCTGCCGCGGCGCACGAGCTCGGTACGCCGCTGTCGACCATCTTTCTGATTTTACGCGAATTGGAAAAGTCCGTGCAGGAGGGTCCGCTCGCAGGCGACCTCAAGACCCTTCGCGAGCAGACGCAGCGCTGCCGCGACATCCTGGGCAAGATCACTCAGCTATCGGCCACCGGCGCGCCGTTCGATCGCATGAAGCTGTCGACCCTGATCGAGGAGACGGTGGCGCCGCATCGCGACTTCGGGATCGCGATCAAGGTTCGCATCGCGGTCGCTGGCACCGCCGAGCCGGTCGGCTCGCGCAATCCGGCGATTCTCTATGGCGTCGGCAATATCCTGGAAAACGCCGTCGATTTTGCGCGAACCACGGTGGAGGTGAATGCATGGTGGAACAACGATACCGTCGAGATCGTCATTTCCGACGACGGACCCGGCATTCCGCCGGACCTCTTGAAGCGGATCGGCGAGCCCTATTTGTCGCGGCGGCGCAACGTCACTGACGCCCAAAGCGAGCATCAGGGGCTGGGGCTCGGGGTGTTCATCGCCCGCACGTTGCTGGAGCGGACCGGCGCAAAGGTCTCCTTCTCCAACCGGATTTTTCCGGATCATGGCGCGGTGGTGCAGATCGCCTGGCCGCGCCAGCGCTTCGAGGCCCGCGAAACCGCTGAAGAGCCGGCATCTTAACGACTTTAGACGGCCTTGGCAGCGCCGCGTTGTGACGCCATATGTTGCCACGTCCGACATAAGGGATACCTGACCTTGACCGTCACCGCCGAACTGGCCGATCGCGCCGACCGCTCGCTTCTGATCGTGGAGGACGACAAGCCGTTCCTGGAGCGGCTGGCGCGCGCCATGGAAACCCGCGGCTTCACCGTCACCGCCTGCGACACGGTATCGGACGGCCTCGCGCAAATCGGCAAAGCGGCGCCCGCGTTCGCGGTGGTCGATCTGCGGCTCGGCGACGGCAACGGGCTTGACGTGGTGTCGGCGTTAAAGCGCAAGCGGCCCGACGCGCGCGCCATCGTGCTGACCGGCTACGGCAACATCGCTACCGCCGTCACCGCGGTGAAAATGGGCGCGGTGGATTATCTGTCGAAGCCCGCCGACGCCGACGACGTCGTCGCAGCACTGCTGGCGACCGGCACCGATAAATCCGAGCCGCCGTACAATCCAATGTCGGCCGATCGCGTCCGCTGGGAGCACATCCAGCGCATCTATGAAATGTGCAACCGCAACGTCTCGGAAACCGCGCGGCGGCTCAACATGCACCGCCGCACCCTGCAGCGCATTCTCGCCAAGCGCGCGCCGCGATAGGCGAGTGACGGGATCGCAGGGTCCGCAAAGCGCTTGCGTACCCACCTGGATCACGGTCGGGATAATGGTGGGCACGGCGCAAGGGCGCCTTTGCCCTGCGATTGACTTCGCTAAAACTCGCCGTGTCCGAGCGGATCGACCAGCCGGTTGATCCGCTGTGCGGCGGCGATTGCGAACCGCACCGTCATCAGTTTCCGCGTCGGAGCCGGCAGGCGGTGCTCCGGCGCTTCGCAATGCAAATGCGCGCCATAGGCATCGGCCACGATCAGGCCCGTCTCCTTTGGAAAAATCTCGCACGGCAAATCCTGCGTGAACGCAAAGAACAGCCGGTCGCAATGGGCGCGATAGTCTTCCCATTTGTGATCGGCGCGCAGATCCTCGAGCGAGGACTTGATCTCGACGATCCAGATCTCGCCGCGCTCGTTCAGCGCCACCAGATCGGCGCGCCGTCCCGACGGCAGCGGCAATTCGCTGATGCAGGAAAATCCCAACGAGCGCAACAGCCGCGCGGTGCCACGCGCGATCGCAAGCGCCGTCTCCGACTGACGGCGATCCGGCGCGGGCACGAGGCTGATCTGGCGGACGGGCGATCCCATTTGCGGGTAGCGTATCCGATTTCCGGGCAACCCTGATAGCGGCAAAGGCCGTGTTCCCCGCCAGGTGCGCGAAACTTTGACTTGGCGGGTCGCAAAAAATCGGCATGCTGCCGAACATGACCCAGCA
>VAZG01000583.1 GCA_005885285.1 Alphaproteobacteria bacterium
GTCGAGCCCGGGGCGGCCGGCTTCGGCGCCGGCCACCTCGGGCGGGTCGAGCGTCACTTCGCAGAGAAAGCGTTCGCGGTTTGGGTAGCCCATGGCGATCTGTTCGAGCTGGTCGAGGTCGCCGGCGCGTGAGGGTGCGTAATCGTAGAGCCGCTCAAGCTGCGGCTGATACCACGCTCGTACTAGGCCAACCTGCCCAGCCCAGGCAGTCGCGGCATCGCATAGACGCCGCAGCATGCGGCAGAAGCCCGGCCAGGACAGAGCCGCCGCATCCGGGGGTGCGAAACCAGCAAGCTCGCCCAGGTCGAACCGGTGCGCGCCGAGATGCGCCATCGCCTTCTTTGCGCTGGCCGGCCCGATCCCCGGCAGCAATTGCAGAACGCGAAAACCGGCGAGGGCGTCCCGCGGGTTCTCCGCCCAGCGCAGGATCGCCAGCAGGTCCTTGACGTGTGCCGCCTCGATAAATTTGAGCCCGCCATATTTGACGAACGGGATGTTGCGGCCCGCCAGCTCGATCTCCAGCCGCCCGCTATGGTGCGAGGTGCGGAACAAGACGGCCTGGTGGCGCAAATCAATCCCGGCCTCGCGGTGCTCCAAGACCTGGTCGGCGACATAGACTGCCTGCGCCATTTCGTCCTCGACGGTCACCAGGTGAGGCAGCTCGGCAGACAAATTCGACGAGGTCAGCGTCTTGGAGAAACCTTCTCGAGCCTGAGCGATGACCGCGTTGGCAGTGTCGAGAATAGGTTGGGTCGAACGATAGTTGCGCTCGAGCGAAATTACCGCCGCTCGCGGTGAGAACTGATCGGGAAAATCGAGAATGTTCCGCACCGTCGCGGCACGAAAGGCATAGATCGACTGGGCGTCGTCGCCGACCACGGTGAGCCCTGTGCCATCGGGCGCCAGCGCGCGAAGGATCACGGCTTGCAGCCGGTTCGTGTCCTGATACTCGTCAACCAGGATGTGGTCGAAATCCGCCCGCATCTGCGCGGCGATGCCGGGCATTTGCACGGCCTCGTGCCAATACAGCAGCAGATCGTCGTAATCGAGTACGTTGTCACGTTGTTTGGCGGCGACATAAGAGGCAAAGAGGCGTTTCAGCTCGGCTTCCCACTCATCGCACCAGGGGAAGTGGTCGGCCAGCGTCTCCTCGAGCGGACAGCCGGCATTGACGCTGTAGGAATAGATGGCCAAACACGTGCCCTTCTTTGGGAACCGGGAGCGGGTGCGGGCGAGGCCGAGATCGCTGCGGACCCAGTCCATCAGATCGGCGCTGTCGGCGCGGTCGAGCACGGTGAAGGCTGGGTCCAGCGAGAGGGTGGCGGCGTGCCGGCGCA
>VAZG01000584.1 GCA_005885285.1 Alphaproteobacteria bacterium
CGGACAACCCGTTGGCGCAGGCTCCGTACCTCGCGGCGCCGTACAGCCTGTCGACGCCAGGCGGCATCGCGGCGCTCAATGCCGAGGTGACGCGGCAAGCTGCGATGGTCGCCTATATCGACGATTTCCGGCTGATGATGCTGATCGCGCTGGCGACGCTCCCCGTGCTGCTGCTGCGCGGGCGCCGCCACCGCCCATTGACCGTGGCCGCCGACGATTAAAGGGCCTGTACCACCGTCGAGTCCGTGCGAGCTGCCGACGAGTTGATGTGAGCCGGTCGTCAACATGACCAGCAGCCCGGCGCGGATGACCGGATCCTACCGGATTTGGCTAATGAACTCTATAAAACGCGCGATTCGCCAGCGCAGGGCTGACGACCGCGCCTTGCGGCGTTCCTCTCGTCCGTTCGACCGAGGTGCCATCCGGCATGCTCACGGGCGCTTCCAGCCACCGTTGCAGGTAGAGCGATTCCACACGGTGGCTATCCGATGGTTGATACTCACCAACCGACGGGCTTCGTCGGTGTGATGCTCCACCGCAACGATCAATTCAGCCCCAGCCTCGGTAGCGGCAATTTCGCGGTGCATCTGTTCAAGGCGCGCCGGCAATGCCTTGGTGAACAGGGGCGTGGCGTCGGGCTGGGCGATGGACGTGCCCTCGCCTGCGGGAACGGTTTTGACCACGCCTGCGGCTACCGCGGTTTCGACGCCGATGTCGAAGGCCGTCAGGATCCGATCGATCGGCGTCGCCAACGTGACAGTGTCACTGCCGGCGAACAGGAGCCCCATGATGTCATTGGTGGCGAAGCTCAAAATGGCTGATCCTGAATCGCCCTCGGTCGAGAATTTTCCCGGGGTGATGCTGAAGGCGCCTTTGTAGTGACGGCTAAACAGTCCTGCGTCGGGATCCGAGGAGTGGCCGTCCAGATCCAGGGCAAGGATGTCTCCTTGGGTCAGTGGGGGGTCGCTCGCGCTTCCCCGCTTTCTGACGCTAACCCCGGTAACCTTTACCGGCTGGGTGTCGGAGATAGGACCGACATCTACGATTTCGGCTTTGTATTTCAGACCTGGATCGAGCTGGATGAGCGCGGCATCGAGATCGAGCCGTGCGGCGGCGACGGTGCCGATGCGCCGGTCACAACAGGCGGAGCAGATCGAACAGAACCGGTCCGTGGGCTGACCTACGCGCACGTCGGTGGTGACGTCGTACTCGATCTCTTGCGCGCCGGTGATCGTGACCAAGGACCCGCTGGGGGTGGCGGTGACGCCCGGAATCGGATCACAACCGGGCGATTGGTGGGAGTCCTGCACGGCTTTGGCCACGGCCGATCCTTGGGAGCCGTTGTGGCGATTTTGCGGTCGCACCGCGTTCGGAAGCCTCGGCCAGGTGTTCGGGACGAACGGCGTCCCAATCCGCTCATGGGAGCATTGGTGGATCTAGTGCATCTAGTGGATGTCTTTTCTGATCTAGGCGCGACCCCGACGCGATGGTCGAGATTGAAGCGATCGCCGTCATCGATGGCTGAATTACTCCGGCTCCGTCTGTAAGCCGGCGAATCGGTCGCTCTCTTTGAGCGAGCTAATGCGGCCCGCGCTGGCCGGGAGGCCCGCGAGGATGTGCGACACGAGATCAAGACATTGCAGCAAAGGCTCGGCATCACGACCGTGCATGTCACGCACGATCGCCAGGAAGCGATGGTGATGGCCGACCGCATCGTGATCCTCAATGCCGGACGCATCGCCCAGATCGGCACGCCGGAGGAGATCTACAATCGGCCGGCCTCGCCGTTTGTCGCCAGCTTTACGGGGCGCTACGTGGCGCAGGTGATCCCAGGTCACCGTTCTCGGTGTGTTTACTTAGACAGAATCGCCCGTGCAGGATCCTATCCGTGTAGAAAGCGTCGCAGCGCCTCGCGATTGTCGTGCTCGGCCTGCTTGGTCACGCGGGCATTCGTTACCCGGTAGAAACCGTGATACGTCCGCGGATACATGTGGAGCTCGACCGGCACCCCGGCGCGGCTCAATCGATCCGCATAGATCATGTTTTCTTCGAGGAAGAGATCAAGACTGCCGACCGAAATGTAGGTTGAAGGCAAGCGCGACACATCCGCTGCTCTTGCAGCCGCCGCATAAGGCGAGACATCGGCCGATCCCGGCTCTTTGCCAAGCAACGAACGCCAGCCGAAATAGTTGTTCTCTTGCGTCCAGACGAACTCGCCGACGT
>VAZG01000341.1 GCA_005885285.1 Alphaproteobacteria bacterium
AGGATGGGCCGCCGCGACCGACAAGGCTGTCTTGTTTGCGCTTCCGTGAGATAAGCGTCAGCGGGTCAGACCGCTGGCTTTGCGCAGTCAGCTAGATGCAAGCATCGCATTGGCGCGCGACAGGTCAGGTAAAGCAACTCGATTTGTTGCGATTGCTATTGGGTGACCGGCTGCGGGGCAGAGCTTGTTGAATTATTCTTCGCCATCGATCGGAAATAGTGCTCGGCGTGCTGGAAGTAATTCTCCGCCGCGATCCGGTCCCCGGTGAGAGTTTCGGCGCGGGCCAGGGCCAGATAGCGTTGATAATTTCGCTCCGCGTTTTGAGAGTCGCCGTGGGGGCCGGGGCCGGAAGGTCTATTCTGCCGGGCCGCCGGGAATCTTGGTCCCGTCAGGCTGGTCATCGGTTTCGTGTTTTGGCGCCTCTGCGCCGTCGTCGGTTTAGGTCGAGAAGTGTGTTTCATGTTTGGTCCGTGTGCTGCGCCGGGAAGGCGGCGCGACCTTCATTCGAGAAGTCATTATGTTGCAGGATGGTCAACGGACGTGCGCCGGCAAGACGGCGATCAAGCCTCGCGACTACGAGGATCTGATGATTGCGGGAGGCTCGGCCACGACACTTGGTCGGGACACAAAGCGGGCCGAACGGCGTCCGTATCGCTAGCTCATATGTAATAGGGCCAAGCGGCATTTCAAGGCTGCGAACGCCAGTGCCGTGTAGGAGGTGGCGGAGTGCAAGTTGCCCGGTCGCGGCGCGATTGTCGGGCCTGCGGTCAACGCGCTGCGTGCCCGAATGGAGAAGTGTCCTGGTCATCGGTCCATGCTGCGGCGGCGGCTGCGCTTCCAGCTCCCGCCGTGCGGCGCCCGCTGCGCCATGCAGGAACAAGCCGATGAAGAATAGCCATGTGCCGTCAACGAAATTGGCAGTCACAAATTGCCACCCTCCAAGCAGAATAAGTGCCAGGCCGAAAAATTGGCCGGTACCCGCTGCAATCCGCGTGGCCCGGGCAAAATCCTTTTTCCAGCCCCAAAGTGCGGCGCGCAGGATTCGCCCGCCGTCCAGCGGAAATCCGGGCACGAGGTTGAAGATCGCCAGAATCCAGTTGAGCTGCCCGATGTAATCGATAACTCCAATAACCGGCCGGGGCAGGGTGCCTTCGCCGACGATCGCGATCGCGATCACGATCGTCCCGAGCACGATGCTCGAGATTGGACCAGCAACGGCCATCAGGAACTCGGCCTTGGCGCTGGTCGGCTCGTGGTGCAACTCGGCGACGCCACCGAAAATGAATAGCGTGATGCCCGCGATCGGCATGTCATAGCGCCGCCCCACCAGCGCATGCGACAGCTCGTGCAGCACAATGGAGATGAACAGGCCGATCGCGCCGCCGACTCCCATCCACCAATAAGCGGCTCGCGACAGGTGCGGTACCAGCGTGGGGAAGACCCCGAGCGCGAGCGTCCAAGTCAGGAGCGCGGCCAATATCAGCCAGGAGGCGTCGATCCATACCGTGAATCCGGCCAACGTGACGATCTTGATGCGATGCAGGAACATAATCGACATCCAGCTCTGTTTGCACCCCTCGGTGGCAACGAGATGCAGGTTCTGGGGTTCCGTAGAATCCCGGATCACCCCCCTGACATTGCTTGCGGAATCGCTGAATAACGACTATATGGAGCTATCGAGTTTCGGCCGAACGACTTGGCCTCGCCGCATGTAGCGCGCCTGACTGACGACCCTCTCCCCAGATCCTCGACTAAGCCGATCGCGTTTGGCGCGATCTTAACGATACACGTACCTAAAGGACGATCTGCCCATGACTACGGGAACAGTGAAATGGTTTAACAACCAAAAGGGCTTCGGCTTCATTCAACCTGACCAAGGCGGCCAGGATGTCTTCGTCCATATCAGCGCGGTCGAACGTGCAGGCATGAACACCCTCAACGAAGGGCAAAAGATTTCTTTCGAAGTCGTAGCAGACCGCCGCACCGGCAAGTCTTCTGCGGACAATCTGCGCGCCGTATAAGCGGCTGCGAAACGCCGGCATGCTTTGACCACGGATGTATCGGCAAAGCCTCTGGTTCGGAACCCCGCCGTCTGGCTCGCCAGCAGCGGGGTTCCTTTTGCCGATTATCAAAGATGCGCGACGTGAATGTCGCGTCTTGAGCCATTCCCATTGCGCAAAAAGGTGGGCATGTGCTCCACAATAGACCACG
This sequence comes from Alphaproteobacteria bacterium, assembly GCA_005885285.1. Taxonomy (GTDB): domain Bacteria; phylum Pseudomonadota; class Alphaproteobacteria; order Rhizobiales; family Xanthobacteraceae; genus Bradyrhizobium. The sequence goes on from VAZG01000341.1 coordinate 2,212, forward strand.
GGGGGGCCGAGAGTTATTGACATGACCCGCAACACCGACGTCGATGACGAGCATGATGATATCATCTACCCGTCCGCTCTTCCATTTGTGTTGATCCATCTGGGGTGCGCCGCGGCGATCTGGTCCGGCATCACATGGCAGGCGATCGTAATTTGCGCAGCGTTATACTGGCTGCGGATGTTCGCCATCGGGGCGGGCTATCACCGCTACTTCTCGCATCGATCCTATTCTGCCGGCAGGGCGTTTCAATTTATCCTTGCGGTTCTCGCCCAGAGCAGCGCTCAAAAGAGCATTCTGTGGTGGGCGGCAAAGCATCGTCACCATCACTTGCATTCCGATACAAGTCGAGATGTGCATTCTCCCCGGCACAAGGGGTTCATCTACAGCCATGTCGGCTGGATTTTCGCTCGACAGCACGATAAGACCGACTTGGTGAAGGTCGCGGATTTTGCGTCCTTTCCCGAGTTGCGGTGGTTGCATAAATTTGAAGTCCTGCCCGCGGTGGCTATCGCTGTGCTCTGCTTTCTCATCGCGGGCTGGTCAGGCCTGATTGTCGGATTCCTGTGGAGCACGGTGCTGCTTTATCACGCGACATTTTGCATCAATTCTCTCGCGCACGTTCACGGCCGCAAGCGCTACGTCACAGGGGATGATTCGCGCAACAATTGGCTGCTGGCGTTTTTTACGATGGGTGAAGGTTGGCACAACAATCATCATGCCTACCAAAGTAGCGTTCGCCAAGGCTTTCGCTGGTGGGAAATCGATGTGACCTTTTATATTTTGAAGGCGCTATCCTGGCTCGGGATCGTTTGGGACCTCAAGACCCCGACCGAGCAGGTGATGCGCAACGAACAGCGGCTGGCATCGCGGGTCGTCAATCGAGCCGCCGAACAGCTCGCTACGCGTTTCAATCCTGAACGCATTGCGCTTGCGATCACGTCAGCGCTGCACTCGTCCGAATTGGCCGCGCTGCGGGAGACGCTCAATCAAGCGCGGAACCATACCGCTGACGTGCTGGCGACCCTGCATCTAAAGAGGATGCCAACGCGCGACGAGTTACTGGCCCAGGCGCAAGCCATGTTCGTGCGTACCCCGTCACTGGACGAAATCGTCGACCGCGCATACCACCTTGTCCTCGGATCTATCGGCTCGCAGTTGGTTGCATCGCTTCAGCGTGCGCCGCAGCGGGCCTGAGTGTCTGATTTGGATGCCGCTCGGTTCGGCTGCAACGGAACGCTTCCGGGGCTGTCGGGCTTATCTTATGAATGACAGTGGCTGGAAAAAAGTTCGATAAATTGCGAAGGGGAGAGGCTAACCGGAAGGCGAGGGCAAATGAATGGATCGCCCGGCAAGCTCGAACAACAATCAGGTCTATAAGGTCGCACTGGCGAGTATCGTCGGTTCGGTGATCGAGCAGTACGACTTCCTGGTCACCGGCGTGATCGCGGCGACCGTCTGGGGCGACGTGTTCTTCAAATTGCCTAGCCTTGCGGCCGTTGCGGCGGCGATCAGTGTTTACGGCATAGGCATCATCATCCGCCCGGTCGGTGCCTACATTTTTGGTCATATCGCCGACCGCCGGGGCCGCAAGGACGCGATGGTTTTTGCCTTGGTGCTGATGGGCACCAGCACGCTGCTGATCGGGTTGACGCCAACCTACGAGCGCATCGGCCTGATCGCGCCGGTACTGCTGATCGTGTTCCGGTTGCTGCAAGGGATCAGTTTTGGCGCCGAATTCGGCACTGCCTCGACCTGGGTGGTCGAACAGGCGGCGCGATCGAAGCACCGCGCGTTCTGGGGTGCCTGGGTCGGATTCGCGATCCCGATCGGGCTACTACTTGGCTTCGGCTCGGTGATCCTGGTCAAGGCTCTGATGATGCCCGAAAGCTTCGCCGCCTGGGGCTGGCGCATCTTCTTCTTTGTCGGCTTCCTTGTCGCTGTTGTCGGAATCCTCATCCGAACGCGCACCGAGGACAGCTTCGTCTTCGCGCAGCACAAGGCGCAGCAGGCTGTCCTCGAAAGTCCGGCGACGCAGGTCTGGCGCGAAATGCCGGGGACAGTGCTGCGGACTTCGCTGGTCAACGCCATGTTCGGCGGGGCCTTCTTCCTCTACTTCGTGTTCGGCACCGGCTATATGAAGGCGGTCGGCTTCACCGGATCGTCACCCGAGATCATCGGGCTGATCGCCGCGGCCTTCATGTTGGCGTTCATGATCATCGGCTCGCTGCTGGCCGACGTCATCAACCGCCGCGTGATCCTGTTGATCGCCGCCATCGTGTTCCTGATCTTCGCGATCCCGTATTTCTATCTGGTGAATACCGGCAGCATCGTTCTCGCGGCGATGGCCGAGATCATCGGGTTTGGCTTCGTATTCGGCTTTGGCTACGGCGCGATCCCGGCGTTCTACACGGAAAATTTCCCGACCCGGTATCGGGCCTCGGGGCGCGAGCGCGGCTTATCAGGTTGCGCAGGTTTACGGCGGCGGACTGATCCCGATTATCGCCGGGCAGATTCTACGCAGCTACGGTATTCACGAGGCCTATGTCTATATCGGACTGCTGGCGATGGCATACGCGGTGCTGGCGATCCTCGCTATTCTTGCCACGCCGGAGACCAGGAACGCCGACCTCGAAGGCGCAGCCGCGCGATAATGCGAGCATGGCATCCGCTCACCTTGAATACGACCCCAAGTGCTCTTGGTGCCCCAGATGCCCGAGCGCAGCGCCTCGAGTTGCACGATTTGGCTGTGATCGACGAACAGATTGATCTCATTGCCGTAACTTTTTATGTACCATTCGAATACAGGCGGGTCCGCGCCCTCGAACATCACCTGTTCTAGCCCGAGTTGGTTGATAATGCGGGCCACCACATCGGTGCGCCACGACTTGACGTTCTCGCTAATGCCCTCGCTTTCGATCATGATGATGTCGGCGCCAGCGTCGAGCGCGCGCCGGCCTTGAGCAATGAGCCAGCCGGCATCCTTGGTGCCTTCGGCTTCCAACTCTTCGGCCGCGGTACTGCCACCCGCGCCAAACTGAATGCCAAGCTCGGGCTTGGCCTTCAGCCCGGCCTTTTTTACTTTTCCACGATGCGTAGCAGGCTGTCGGTTGGCAGCCTAATGAAGCCGGCCGAAATATCGATGACATCAAATCCAAGCACCTTGGCTTCCTCGATGTAGCGGTCGACGGCGCTCGGCCCGAAGCGCAGCACGTTTTCGATCCAGCCCCCTGTCGAGACATAAGCTCCATGATCATGCGCCATCTTGTTCATTGATTTGACGACGTCAGCAGGCATGAGGGCGAACGAGCCGCCGGCGTATTTGATTCCATCCACCCACGCACCGACCGTCTCGAACAGGTCGGCGAGATGACGCGGGCCGTACGCGCTGTAATAGGGGCCGCGGATTTCGGTGAGGCCAGTCTTGCGCGGCTTGGCCGAGCGGGCGGCGCGGGAAATAAAGGTGAATGGTACGTCAGTCATGGCCTTGTCCTTTTCCATCTTGTCTTCGCTTGCTTTCTTCTTCTTGCCGGACGCGTCGTCACGCAGCGGTCGCGTGGCCGCGCATGCCGCCGACCAACGAGGTCAGCGCGGTGATCGGGCGCTCGTCGAGCGTTGCGATGACATCCGCCATGACGTCCTGGCGCCGCCGATGGGCGTCGCGAAAGATCGATCGCCGAGCGCGGCAAGTGAAGGGTGCTGTGCACAAACGGCGGGCGCCAGGCAATCCCACGCGACATGGGCGGAACTCCTGTCCCCGGATGGACCTTCGCAGCAACCAACGCTTGCCATTGGAAATACGGTCCCTTGCCTCACGCTGATGTGGATTCCGAATTTTCAGGGCCATTACGCGTGCGGCGGGAACTTTGGCCGGCGTTGCCATATCAGCACATATAGGGCGAGGTTCACCCCTCGCTTCCCGCCGCCAAGCCCCCATATGTAAGCTATCACCGGCCTAGGCTGTTTGTTCCGTAGGCGTCGGTGGCAGAGAGACCAGTCGTGCTCCCGCCTGCAGGGCCGGAGGGCACGACATGCCCCATTCGAACAACCGCCTTTTCGCGCGTCTTGGCGTCGGGTATATCGATCGCCTCAAGTCTTACCTTACCGTTACCCAACTTCATCAGGGCGAGGTGCTTGCCGACGTCCATCAATGCGTCAACAAGGTCTACTTCCCGCACGGGGGAATCATCTCCTGTGTTGTCGAACTGAAAAACGGCGAGGGAATCGAAACCGGCATGATCGGCGCTGATGGTGTCTTCGGCGCCATGCAAGCGCTCGATGACAAGGTGTCGCTCAACAGAGTCATCGTTCAAGTTTCCGGCGTCGCATCGATTATCGAAGTAGAACGACTTAGGGAAGTACTTGGCGCGGTCCCCGATCTCCGGGCACTTCTCGTCAAATATGAGCAGTTCTTCCTGGCGCAGGTCCAGCAAACCGCTGCTTGTAATGCGGTTCACGACATTCATGCGCGGATGTGCCGGTGGCTGCTCCGAATGCACGACCTTGTCGGCACCGACCTGCCGCTTACCCAGGAATTTCTCGCGCAGATGATGGGCGTCAGACGGACCAGCGTTACCGAGGTGGCCGGAGAACTGCAGCGGGCGGGCCTTGTTACCTACAGCCGTGGCCATGTGCATATCGAAGCCGTCGCGCGGATTCGTGAACGCGCGTGCGAGTGCCATGAAACGCTTCAGCTACACTACGACCGCCTATTCCAGCGAGCTGTCTGAACGCCGGCGAGCCGGAAAGCAAAACTCAGCGTACAGGCCATGCGGCGCGCCCCGCGCGCGCGCCCTGTTTGATGGCTAGGGCTTGAGCCGTCGTTCACTCCGGCGGCTTGACGTTGTCCGCCAGACGATTGACTTCTTCCGATCGGATAGGGTCCGGAACGACCAAGGTCTCGATGAAATGGCACTTGGGACATTTGAAAGTGCGCTTTTCAGAATGGTCGGGGCGCGGGGCGATGCTCGCCAAATTCATCCGCGTGCGGCATCTCACGCAGGGTGGTCGCTCGATCGGCGAAAGCAATACGTCTGTGAGTGAAAGAGGCATGTCGCTCACCTCACGGCTAAGGCTAAACTCCGAGGGGATTTTCTTCTGTGCCGTTGCCGACAAAATCTCCAAGAAGATTTTTTCGGAACGGGGAACGATTATCAGCTTCGGAAGTTTCGTCGCGCATGAAGTTTCCCGCGGGAAGCCTCTCTGGCCATCTGCATGGACCGGCCGATATTGGCTCGGCGGCGATCGGCCGAAGTCACGGGGCTCTGGGCTTGGCGTCAGCCGGTTTTTTTGGCTGCGATCGCAACTAAATAGGTTTGCGGCGGTTCGTGTATTTGGCTGGGTGGCCATTTATGGGAGCGCTCCATGTGCGATTACAGCTTGCATGCAGTCGCGACGCGTCCCGCTGAGGTCGCGGAGACGTTGGTTTCGACCAAATTCCAATCAGGGACTCGGGGCTTTGCGAGCCCCGAAAATCCGCGGGTAGCCGTCTGCCTTCGACCTGGTACCGAGGTCGCGTTCGAGAAAGACGTTCGGGTTGATGGCTTGCTGTTTGGTACCAACATCGGTGATCGGCTTGCGCGGTTTCGCCAAGTAGACCTTGACAGACCCGCCCGGCATCATGATGCGCTGGAATTCTCAAACGGCGCAATCGTGCTTGTCACTAACCTCGCTGCCGGGCAAAGGGCCACGGTGCTGCAGTTGCCTGCACGCCCAATCGATGAAAAGCCAGAGGCGCGCCAACCTGCAGCGCGGCGCGAGATCGCCGACATCTGATTGGCGATCGACCCAGACCCGGTCCCTTTTGGGTCTCTCGCCATTTGGGCCCACCTTGCGGCCAAGGTGGGCCGGCGAACTTTTGAACCGATGCAGAACCTTTGCGTTGTAGCGCGCAGCAAATGGCTGCGAGACCGGATCGTGGAAGCCGTGGCAAGCGAGCATGCTCGAACAAGACGTGCGATGATCAGGGTCGGTGCTGGGCTGCTCGCGCTGGTGGCGGCCAGCACACGCGACGCCGGCGCCGCCGACATTGCAGAGGGCAAGGCGGCGTTCGTTCGTCATCGAGCCTGCCGCACCCCGGCTACGTCATCCACGTCAGCCCCGGACCGAACCCGCCGGATACGGCACTTGCGGAAATCTACAAGGTGCCGATGCCGGGATACGGAATTCGCGGCATGGACGTCGATCGCAACGGTGTGGTTTGGGTGCCGCTCGACAGCGGACATATCGCGA
>VAZG01000585.1 GCA_005885285.1 Alphaproteobacteria bacterium
GAAAGTGAGACATCTTAGCCCGGGAATATTTAGACTTGAGGGCGCAGAAGGATCATCTCACTCATGCCCATGCTCCCGAAGCCGATTAATCCAGCAGGTGGCGCCGTCACGGTCGGTTTGCGCAGACCGACGGTTGTACCGGCGCCATCCGCTGCGTCACCCGAACTCTCCAATCGCCCGCGGCGACGGACGTTCACTGCCCAGGACAAGTTGCGCATCTTGACCGAGACCGATCGCGCCGCCGACACCGGTGGGGTTGGCGCGATTTTGCGTCGCGAGGGCATTTACTCTTCGACGCTCGGCGACTGGCGTAGGCTTCGCGCGGCCGGGGCCTTTGGCGCTCTGGTTCCGGTCAAGCGCGGCCCGAAAACCGCCGAGCCCAACCCGCTGGCGGGCGAACTCGCTTTTGTTCAGCGGGAGAATGCGCGTCTGACGCGGCGGTTGGCCCGCGCCGAGGCCATCATCGACGTGCAAAAAAAAGTTGCGGAACTGCTGGGTATCCCGTTGGCGCCGAGCGACGGCGAGCCCTGACAGCGGCCATCGTGGCGCTCGCGCCGGCCAACCGCATGACTGCCATGGCCTGTGCCGCGCTGGGGGTCTCGCGCGCCACCGTTCAGCGCCGACGCGCCGTTCTGGCCGCACCGGCGGCGGTCCGCCACCCGCGAGCTCGGCCAGCCAGGGCGCTGACTATCCCACAACAGCAGGCGGTTCTGGACTTATTGCATGCGCCAGGTTTCGTCGACCAGGCGCCGGCGGAAGTCTACGCCACCCTGCTCGATCAGGGCATCTACCACTGCTCGATCCGCACGATGTATCGCATCCTCGAGCAGCACGCCGAAGTGCGCGAACGCCGCGCTCAGCTGCGCCACCCCGTCTATCAGAAGCCCGAGCTGCTGGCGGAAGGCCCCAATCAGGTCTGGTCCTGGGACATCACCAAGCTGATGGGGCCGGCGAAATGGACGTATTTCTATCTCTACGTCATCCTCGACATCTTCAGCCGACGCGTGGTCGGCTGGTGTGTGGCCGATGCGGAAAGTGCGGCCCTGTTCAAGCCATTGCTCGATGAGGCGATTGCAAAGCACCGAGTGCCATACGGCCAGCTCACACTGCACGCAGATCGCGGTGCACCGATGAAGGCCAAAGCCACCGCGCTGCTGCTGGCAGATCTTGGCGTCACCCGCTCGCATAGCCGACCGCACACGTCCAGCGACAACCCGTTCTCCGAAAGCCAGTTCAAGAACTTGAAATACCAGCCGCAATTCCCCGCGCGCTTCGGCTGCATCGAGGATGCCCGAGGCTTCTTGCGCTATTATTTTGATTGGTACAATCAGGACCATCACCACTTCGGGATCGGCCTGATGACCCCAAACCAGGTTCATTACGGCCAGGCCAACACCGTCTACCTCGCTCGCCAGCACACTCTCGATCAGGCCCTTCGCCAACACCCTGAGCGCTTCGTCAATCGGCCCCCGACACCGCCGGCCAAACCGAAAGCAACCTGGATCAATCCACCATCCACCAAACCCAAGCGGTTCATCGACGCTGCCAGTGGACCCGCTGAGCGGCCTCAGCAGAACGGCGCATCCTTGATCACGGCAACTTTAGTCGATGCCTCTGTCAAAGCCCAAGCTGCTGGCGGGTTGGCGGCGCGCGAAGCTGATCGCCTTGATTAACGAATTATACCTCAGCTTTCGCGGTTGTGGCACCTGTGGGGTTGTGGTCAACGCGCTTGCGTTGTCCACAAATCCACAGGCTGGACCTCTTCGTT
>VAZG01000586.1 GCA_005885285.1 Alphaproteobacteria bacterium
GAGGATGTTCAAAGAACCAGGTCGACCAGCTCGGCGTGATCCACGATTTGAACATCTCGGGCACCTTGTTGCTTAGCCAACGCCGCAGTCATCCTGGCAACATTCATAAACCCGCTCCGGGCGACGATAGGCCGGAAGCAGAAGGTCAAATCGATGTACCGGATACGCGAGGTCGATGGCGATGACGACGAAATTGCCGATACGCTCGCCGACCTCCACCGCCTGACATTTTTTGAAAGTGCGACCATTCCGGAATTCGACCACGGCCATTGGTGGCTTGCATATTATGGCGGGTTGCCGGTCGCTTTCGCCGGGCTGGTGCCATCGACGCATGCCCACAATGCGGGTTATTTCTGCCGCGTTGGCGTGATAAGAAATCACCGCGGCAACGGGCTGCAATTGCGCCTGATCAGAGCGATGGAGTGGAGGGCGGGACGCAGGGGTTGGCGTTGCATCGTGTCCGATACTACCGACAACCTCATCTCCGCCAACAACTTTATCAGGGCCGGCTACCGGCTCTACCGGCCAGAATATTCATGGGGGTGGCCCAATACGTTGTACTGGCATAAATCCCTCAGGAGTTAATAACTCGTCTTTCGGGGACATGGCTCCGCAAATTTTTCGGCTGGACAATGCCGCCCGGTGGCCAATTGGCCACCGGGCTTTTTGTTTTTCAGAGGTGCTCTGCAAAGCTGCACATTAGCGGCGCTTGTGGACCTGCTGAAATAGACCCTAAGATCACGTTACAGACCTTGCCGAGGATATAAACATAAATACAAGAAGGGACGCCCGAACCATGACTGCGAGACCGCAACTTCCGGAACGCACGGCACGAACAAAGGGCGCGCCGACCGCCCTTGATGGGCTAGTCGTCGTGGATTTCACGCGTGTTGTTGCGGGACCCGCGTGTACGCAGACGCTCGCAGATTTCGGAGCAGAAGTCATCAAGATCGAGAACCCCGATGGCGGCGACGATACGCGTGCCTACGAACACGCGGAAATCGGCGGCGAGAGTGCCGCGTATCTAAGCCTGAATCGCAACAAGCGCGGCATTGTGCTGGACCTTAACGTTCCGGCGGCCTGCGAGGTTGCCCGCGAGCTCATTGCGAAGGCGGACGTCGTGGTGGAGAATTTTTCCGGCGGAGTGATGAAGAAGTTTGGCCTCGACTATGAGTCGGTCACGCCAACCAACCCACGCTTGGTCTATTGCTCGATCTCTGCCTATGGCCGCAAGGGGCCGTTCGCGACGCGCCCTGGCTTCGATCCGATCACGCAGGCCGAAAGCGGCTTCATGTCGCTCAATGGCTTTCCGGACGGGCCAGCGGTGCGGACGGGCCCGCCGATCGTCGACATGGCGACGGGAATGTCCGCTTGTAATGCGATTCTGCTCGCGTTGCTCGCCCGCGACCGCCTCGGTCGCGGGCAACACGTTGAGGTCGCGTTGTTTGATATCGCGATGTCGATGACTGGGTTTTACGGCATGGCCTATCTGATCAGCGGAGCAAATCCAGGCCGCTTCGGAAACTCGCCGAACGGGTCTCCCACGGTCGGCGTCTATGAGGCGTCTGATGGACCGCTCTATATGGCCTGTGCCAACGACCGGCTATATCGCCGCCTGGTCACCGAAGTGCTCGAACGGCCCGATCTCGTTACCGATCCTCGGTTCATGGACCGAAAGGGACGAACGGCCAACAAGGAAAAGCTGCGCGCCATTATTGCCGGAGTTTTTGCAAGCGACCGGCTTGAGAATTGGATGGCTAAGATGAAGAAGGCCAACATACCGGTTGGTTATCTTCGCACGGTCGAGCAGGGGTTCAATGCGCCCGAAGCGCGCGAGCGCCGCCGCCTGAGCCGTATCCCGCACCCGACTGCAGGTTCGGTCCCCAATATCGAAACTCCGCTCAATATGAGCCTGACCCCGGTGATCGAGCCCGTAGCTGCACCTTTGCTCGGCGAACATACCGATGACGTTCTGAGCAAGACACTCGGCTATGACGACGACCATCTTGCGGCCCTTGCC
>VAZG01000510.1 GCA_005885285.1 Alphaproteobacteria bacterium
CGGTTTGTGTTGCTCCTTGATCGCTTCCGCCCTCTGGCGCATCCACTCATAGTGGCCCTCGCCCTTCATTCCAGGGTTGAGCATCTCCAGAGCTCCGCTGCAGGCATCGACCTCGTCGTCATGAGCGAGATCGGGGAAGCCTTCGAGGACGCGGAACAGCTCCTCGTTCCAGGAGCCTCGCCGGATCTTCACATTGCCGGCGCGGCACTGCGAACTGAATGGCCCGAACCTCGTGAGCTTGTCGCCGCTCTCGGGAGCCGCCACCACGGTGAAGGCACTGAGTGCGCGCACCAGGTGAAGCGCCTGGCTCTTGCCGGCCTGCCCCGGATCCTGGCCGAACCCGATGCGGACCCGGTTGCCGTCCTGCGTGGCGGTATTGAGCAGCAATCGGTCGACATCGCCCGGGTTGGCCCGCCCGCGCACCATATCCAGCAGCCAGTAGCCGCCGCTCTTATCGCGGCCGAGCTTGATGCCGACCGTCCAATCGGGGTCGTTGAACTCGGTCTTTTCGGTGGCGGCGAGATCCCAATAACGGACAATGTTGAGGTCGGCCGGGACTTCGTCGACGACGGCACACCACTCCCGCTTGAAATAGAGCCCGGCAGACGGCCGGATCTTCCAATTGCCAGCCAGCAGCCGCTCGCGCTCGAGCAGCGGCAGCGACAGCAGCCAAGTGAAATATTCGGGGTTGACCCGCAGCAGAACGGGGTTGTCGAACACTTTCGCCGGGATGAAGGCACGGACGTAGTAGCGCAGAACGCCGGCGCGCTCGGGGATCGGAAGCCCGCTCTCCGGGTCGATCCACCACGCCAGGAAGTCGGCGACCCAGCTGTCCGCGTCGGGGTTGCACGTCGCGCGGATGTAAGGCTTGACGCCGCAGGTCGAGCGGTTGCGGCTGACCATGTAGAAGAACTGATGCGCCGTGAAATGCGTCAGTTCGTCGAAACAGATCAACGTAATCTGCGCGCCCTGCCAGTCGTGGACGGTGGTTTCGAACTGCAGGTGCGAAAACTTGATCTTGCCGGCGCGCGGCCAGCGCCACTCGCGCATTCCGAGGTGTGGGGTCCCGCCGAGCCGCGGATAGAAGGTTCGGCTCTCATCCCATAACCCGCCGGGGTTGGTGATCTGGGGCGTCGTGCGCCGGAAGAATACCGCGGTGAAGTTCGCGACCCGGCCGACGTGGCGCAGCGGCTCCAGGATCAGTCCGACCGTTTTTCCGCCGCCTGCCGCGCCGCCGTATATGCAGATGTCAGCCGCGGTTCGCAGAAACTCGGTCTGCGGTCCGGGCTGCGCCGAGATCGTTGCTGTGAACGGTAACGACATGCGTCACACGCCCGGCCCCGAGGCCGTCTGTTCCTCGTCGCCAGAAAGCGGGTTACGACCGCAATCGGGGAGAGTCCCGATGGAGTGGTCGATCTCCACGGGTTGCCCTTCCAATCCAGTCCTGACTTCGGCAGGCTGCCGCTGCGGTTTTCTGGCGAAGTATTTCTCTTGGGCGGCTCGCAGCACCTGTGTCAGCTCGGGATCCCGGTTATTATCGGGCAGGACGAGGACCTCTGACTTCGAATCGGTATCACCGCCCGCAATTGGGTCTTCCGGTGCCGTCTTTTCCCGCCAATGCGCCCGCGTCTTCAACCAGAAGATCTGCGCCGTGACATTGCCCGCCTTGGCGGAGGCGAACAAATAGCCGGAGACCGTTGCATTGGCCTCGGCCACGCCGCGATCGAGGTCATCACGACACCGCTTGCGCAGCGTCTTCGGCGCGCAACCGATGATCTTGGCGATGTCGTCCTGAGCGACGCCGACCCCAGCCAAATGCCGCACCTTGTCGCGCACCGCAGCATTCACGACAAACGCTCTTCTAGCCATGGGCCGATCCTGATTGATCTCGGTCGTGGGCGGCGGCGCGCTCATCGAACGATTGGCCGGAGGCTTGATGGATCGCGGCGCGCCCGGTGAAGCCCTGCCAGCGTCGCACGACGACATCGACATAGGCGGGGTTGAGCTCGACACCGTAGCAGACGCGGCCCGTCATTTCGGCCGCGATCAGGCTCGTGCCGGAGCCGAGAAACGGGTCATAGATCGCCTGGCCGGGCCGGCTGTTGTTGGCGATCGGGCGGCGCATGCATTCGACCGGCTTCTGGGTGCCATGCCCCCAGCTCTGCTCGCGCTGCCGGTTGCCGAAAGGATTGTTGTTGGCGATCTCCCAGACTGTCGTCTGCGTGCGGTCGGCTTGCCAGTGGCTGGTCTTACCCTCGCGCACGGCGTACCAGCAGCATTCGTGCTTCCAATGATAATGGCCGCGGCTCAAGATGAAGTGCTGCTTGACCCAGACGATCTGAGCGCGCCGCTGCAACCCGCAGGCGGCCAGATCGGCGGCGACAACATCGCCGTGCAGAGCCCCGTGCCATACGTAGGCGACATCCCCGGGGAACAGCGCATAGGCCTCCCGCCAGTCGGCGCGATCGTCGTTGAGCACCTTGCCCCGAGCGAGCTTGCCGCCACTCTGGTTCCGGCGCGCCCGCCACGACGGGTCGTACTCGACCCCATAAGGCGGATCGGTGATCATCAGGTGAGGCTGCGATCCTGCGAGGACCGGCGCGACATCCGCCTCACTGGTGCTGTTGCCGCAGCCAACCCGGTGGTTTCCCAACAGCCATCCGTCGCCGGGTCGGTTGATCGGGGACTTCCGGGACACTGTCCGGATCCGTCAGACCGCTCGCCTCCGAAGCGGCCAGGATGGTTTCGAGCTGATCCGGCTCGAAGCCGATCAGGCCGAGATCGAAGTCGGCGAACTCGAGCGCCTGCAGTTCGTCGCGTAACAGATCGGAGTCCCAGGTCGCCCGCGCCGCCAGTTGATTGTCGGCCACGCGATAGGCACGTTTTTCGTCCTCGCTCCAGCCCCGTGCGACGATCACCGGGATGGATTTCAGCTCCAGTATGGTCGCGGCACGAAGACGCGCATGCCCGGATATGAGCTCGCCGTTCTCGTCGACCAGCAGCGGCATCGTCCAGCCGCATTTGAGGATGGATGCGGCAATTTTGCCGAGGTCGGCCTCGC
>VAZG01000511.1 GCA_005885285.1 Alphaproteobacteria bacterium
GAGGTTGCAGACCGTGCCAATCGCGGTGTAGCCGGAGCGTTCAGAAAAACCGATCTGACCCAGGGTCGCGAAACCCTGCGCGATGCCCACACCAAAACCAAGTTCGCAGCCGTGACGGCTCCAAGCCGCGATCAGTTCACGGGCCGCCTCGCGCATCGCGACGGCCATTTTTACGGCGCGCTCGGCGGGGTCGGGGCACGGCACAGGATCATTGAAGAACACCATGATGCCGTCGCCGGAGAATTGGTCGAGCGTGCCTTCGAACTGGCTCACCAGCGGCCCCAAAGCGCCATGGTATTGACGCAGAAACTCCAGCACCTCCTCAGGCTCGGCGGTCTCGGTGAAGGCGGTGTAACCGCGCAGGTCGCAGAATACGACGACGATCTCGCGGCGATGGCTTTCGAGGATCTTCTCATCGCCTTGCGAGACGATCATTTCCGCCAACTGCGGCGCGAGGAACCGCTTCAGCCGCCCGACGCGACCCAGCTCCTCCACCTGTTCGGCGACCCGCGCCTCAAGGCCGCGGTTCAGTTCGGCCACTTCCTCGGTGCGCTGGCGCAATTCGCCGAGGAGGCGTGCGTTCTCCATCGCGATGACTGCCTGCGCCGCGAAGTTCTGCAACAGTGCGATTTGCTTGTCGGTGAACGGCCGAACTTCCTGACGATAAATGTGGAACATGCCGAGCAGGCGCTCGTCCTTGCGCAGGGCGACGCACAACAGCGTCCGAAAGCCGCCGATCTCCACCAGCGCATGGCGCACGGGGGTCCCAGACCGATAGCCCTCATCATCGACCATATCGGGGATATGGATGACATCCTCGCCGCGGATCATGCGCTCCATCGTCGTGCCCGGCCTTGGCTCGCCCGGCCCATGCTCGCGAGCCCAGGCATCGAATTCCGGGTGCCCCAAAGCGGCGACGAAGCTGAAATGTTCGCCATCGTAGGTCGCGATATTGCCGAACTTCGCGTCGCAGAGACGGAGCGCCTTTTCCAGCATCGCGTCGAACACGGGGGCGAGGTGGCCGGGCGAGGAATTGATGACCCCGAGCACCTCGGCAGTCGCGGTCTGCTGTTCCAAGGCTTCGCGCGTCTCGGTGATCAGCCGCGCGTTCTCCATCGCGATGACCGCCTGCGCAGCGAAGTTCTGTAGGAGGGCGATCTGCTTATCCGAGAACGGGTTGACCTCGCGTCGATGAGCGGTGATAAACCCGAGCAATCGTCCGTCTTTTCGCAGCGGGATAAGCAGCAACGTGCGAATGCCGGAGTCGATTGCGGCTCGCTGTATCGGTGTGAGTGTGGCCGACTCCCCCCGCGACGTAACATCTGGGATGTGGACCAGGGGTTCTCCTCTTAGCAAACCCTCTTGGACGCCACCAGCGCTGGGTCGAAACGGCTGACGGAGCATGTCTGCGAGTAATTTTGGCATCGCTCGTAACGCAACAACGCGAAAGTGTTCGCCATCATAGACAGCCAGGGTGCCATGCT
>VAZG01000512.1 GCA_005885285.1 Alphaproteobacteria bacterium
CACGAGCGGGTCCGGCGCCTTGGCGGGCGGATGCGCAAGACGACCGTCGTCGCCCTGGCGCGCAAGCTGCTCATCGCCCTGTGGCGGTACACGACCGCCGGCGTCGTCATCGAGGGGGCCGTGATGAAGTCGGCACCGGCGACGATCTGACCCCATCCGCACGGACCTGATCAGTCCTGCCGGATCCAGGTGGCCGAACCGAAATGACTGCTGGCCTCAACAGCCGACCGAAAGAATGGTCCCGGCCTCCTGAGCCCCACCCGCCGGATGCGGGATATTGGTGCAGCAGCAGAAAGCGGCGACCGTATGTGAGCTTGATCTGGTGCAGCACGCCATCAGGTCATGGAAACGGGCTCAAACCTTGGATTCGAAACAACGACCGGAGAGCTGCCCATGAACCCGTAAACCTGCCCCTTGACTGCAAACATGCCCATGTGAGCAGCCATGCGGTGGCCCCCGAGCGGCGCATCAAAGCAGTTGCTCGCGTTGCGCACTACTCCGCGAGCTCAGACTCCAATTCCGGAACTTACTCGGATTGGTCTATGCGCCGTGATCGGATCGTGCGCGGTTCATGGCCGACCTCGCAGCTCGCGCGTTTGTCAGGGCCTCAGATCATTGGTCCAGCATCTTCTTGCTCGAAGTGCCGCAGACCACAACTGTCAGCGCCCTTCCACGGAGTAGGCGAGAAGTGCGTTTCCGGGCTGCGTGCCAAAAAAGCGGTATCCGGAGTTGACATAAACCGTGCCACCAACGACGACTGGGCCGGGCCCGTCAATCGAACCGCCGTGCGCTGGGATGCCATTGACCGTGCTATACTCGATTTTCGTGTCCACATCCCAGACGATACGACCGTCTTCGGCAGAGTAGGCGCGAAGATGACCATCGAGCCCGCCAGAGAACACGATGCCGGGGATTGCGGTAACAGCGGCCGACTGTGCGGGGCTGCAGCCCGGAACGTCGTTACAGCCCGGATGCGCCGTCTGCCAGATCTTATCGCCCGTCTCAAGATTCAGAGCATGCAGACCGCCGCCCACTCTGTTGTCCAAGAGAAACGCGATCTCTGAGTTGCCTAGTGAGAGCTGTGCGCCGGGGGTGCTGGGGTCGACCCGGACGGGCTTGACATCCGATACCGCGACGTAAAGCTTGCTTTCATCAGCGGCTGCTCCCCACTGCACGCCGCCGAGCTTGCCGCCATTCCCAACTCTCTGCTGCCAGAGGATTTCTCCCCGTCGATCGGGGTCGACGGCGGTCACCACACCAGACTTTTGCGTGCCGATCAGGGCACGCTTGCCACCCTGAAGATCGACCAGGAGGGCGGATGACCCGAAGTCATAGTCGGGCCCGTTGGCCTCCGGGCAATTCGCAGGATTGCCGCGGACGCAGGCGAGATTGTATGCGTCCCCCGCGGTTATTTGACGCGACCATACTAATTCACCAATCCCGGCGTCGTACGCAAGGATAGCATCCGAGGTATCAGTCGGCGGGTCTGAATAATTGTCTCCGGTGGTGACGTAAACCCGGCGAGTGAGGCTGTC
Source organism: Alphaproteobacteria bacterium (assembly GCA_005885285.1). Classification (GTDB taxonomy): domain Bacteria; phylum Pseudomonadota; class Alphaproteobacteria; order Rhizobiales; family Xanthobacteraceae; genus Bradyrhizobium. Next base: position 1,536 of record VAZG01000512.1, read on the forward strand.
GTAGGTGGGCGATGACCAGATTGCAGCCCCTGAGGGACCCCTTAGTTCGACGCCAGCCGGGCTTGTTCCGGTCGATCTCGGCTCTTCCCTGATCGTATGACTCTTCCATTGCAGCTTTCCTGTCGACGCGTCCAACGCGACGAGGCTGCCGCGGAAACTGCAACACGAATAGGTCGGGTTGGCGCCAACGGCTTCTTCGCTTGACGACACCGGCACGAACAGTGTCGGGCCAACAAGCACCGGCGAGCCGGTAACGCGTGCCGCGGGGTGATCGTCTATCCGGGTCTTCCACAGCTGCTTACCGGTCAGCACGTCAACGGCATAAACATTGGCGCCCAAGTCGCCGAAATATGCAGACCAGCCGCCCGTTCGTGGGCCGATGATAATAGTCGAGCGTACAGGCTTGCCCGCATCGAACTCCCAGTATGTACATCCGTTATTCGCATCGAGCGAATAAACGGTCCCACTCTGACTGCCGACGAATAGTCGACCGGCCACGATCGTCGGCTGCGCAAATGCACGGACCGCGTTGGGGTAGCCAAAGGCCCATTTCAGTCTGAGGCGCGGTACATCCGTCGCAGCGAGCTGCGCCATTATCGCCGTCTGGAAGCGACGCTGCGAACTATTAACCCCCCACCCGTTCCATTGCGGTCCATTTAGCGCGTCGACGATCGGCCGTCCCTCGGTCGTGCACTTCCCATCATTCTCCGAGGTCGGGTTAACCGTCTGCGCTTCAGCCGGCATCGAACCTACAGCGCACAGACCGCAGGCGAGCAGGAAAATGGTTCTGGTAACTCGGCCGTGGAGCGCAATCATGGAGAGCCTCCATAAGCGGCAACTTTGGACAATTCAGCCAAACAACTTATATCGCTGTCGGCTCGTTGTTGGGACGAATTCTGCTG
>VAZG01000513.1 GCA_005885285.1 Alphaproteobacteria bacterium
TTTCCGCCGTGCTGCAGGTTACGTCGACCTAATCCTTAGGGGTGAGAAGCCTGCTGATTTACCGGTTGAGCAGCCAACCAAATTTGAATTTCTTATCAACAACAAGACTGCGAGAGAAATTGGTTTTTCCATTTCGGAGTCGCTTCTGCTTCGCGCGGACGAAGTGATCGAATAGGCGACAATGTCTGCCTTTTGGCACTTTTCTGACCTCACGCAATGTCCGACTTTAGTCCGCAATGCTTCAAAGCGGACATCCGCGAACGCCCCTAAAATTATGGGGCGCGCCGTAGCATCCACCCAACGGTCAAATCAGTCGCATCATTTGGCTTGGATCGGCTTCGCGCACGCCTTTAGGCTTACCAAATCGCATGCGCGCAAATCGGAATTTGCTGAGGCGATTCAACGTGATTTGGGTCGTCCAGTCCCCTGGCCAAAAATATTTCGCTTGTGCCGTCGGGCAAATCAACTCCACTGATTCCCGCGTCCCGCCTCGATAAGAGGGGCGTTTCGCGATCGTCACGAACGTTGATGCGGGATGCGATGGACGCCGTGGTGACGCGCTGACGAGCGGCATCAAGGCGGACGGCAAAGCCGTGTGGTCCTGACGCCCCGATGCTGGCGTCAAGTTACGCTTAAGGCAGCGTAGCGACGGTGGCAAAACAGCCCGGTCGCCGAGGAGAGCGCGGAATAAGCCGTAAACCGTTGCGCAGGGAAGGCCGGATCGTTTCGGTGAACCTGTGGTGACTACGCTCGTGCGCTTTTTTTGTTTGCGTGCGAGGCTGCGGGTGCATCGAGCACCCGGCTTTCCCTGCGCCCTCTTACTGCTCGAGGGACGTCTGTTGCATAGCCCGGGCAAATTGCGCCGCGGGGTTGTGGAGGCGTGCCTCAAGAGGACCAAGAAAACTACTGATTGATAGCGCCCGATCGGATAAAATCGCGCCGTGGCATCACCTCCTACGATTCTCGTATTCGATTCCGGCCTCGGCGGGCTCACGGTGTTGCGCGAGATCGTCGCCACGCGCGCGGACGCGCATTATGTTTATGTCGCCGACGACGCGTTCTTCCCTTACGGCCACCACAGCGAGGAAGCCATCATCGCGCGCGTGGTGCCGCTGATCGGAGAACTGATTGCGGCGCACGTCCCCGATCTCGTGGTGATCGCCTGCAATACCGCCTCCACACTGGTGATGTCGTATCTGCGCGAACGATATGCCGTTCCCTTTGTCGGAACGGTGCCGGCGATCAAGCCGGCCTGCGCGCAATCGAAGACAAAGCGGGTGTCAGTGCTCGGCACCAAGGGCACGATCCAACGCGAGTACACCAAAGGGCTGATCCGCGATTTCGCATTGGGTTGCGAGGTCACGCTGGTGGGTTCGGGAGAACTCGCCGCGCTGGCCGAAGCCGCCTTAAGCGGTAATGAGGTTTCTGATCGCGACATATCGGCCGAAATCCTGCCGTGCTTTGTCGGCGCCAGCGAAGCGCTGTCCGCGCGCACCGACGCCATTGTGCTGGCCTGCACGCATTATCCGCTGCTGCTCGATCGGCTAGTGCGGCTCGCGCCGTGGCCGGTCAACTGGATCGATCCGGCGCCCGCCATCGCCCGCCGGGTATCGGACTTACTCGGCAAGCCCGGCGTCGACGTCGACCACAGCAGCGCCGAGATGATCTTCACCTCAAAACGCCCGCATACGCTGAGTAAGGCGCTGATGCCGTTCTTCGGCGGCCGAGTCCCGGCCTGACTGGAGTCTCCCGATGTCCACGACACCCGCTCCGCTCAATCGCCTCCGTCAACAATGGCGCGACAAGCGCCCGACATTCGGCGCGATCGCGACTATTCCAAGCGTTCAAACCGTGCGGATCATGGCGCAGTCGCTCGACTGGATCATCGTCGATCTCGAGCATGGTCCGATCGATCTCGGTTCCGCGCATGCGATGATCACCGCGACTGCGGGCACGCCTTGCGTGCCCTTTGTGCGGATTGCCGCCAATGAGCCGTGGCTTGCGAAAGCGCCGATGGATATCGGCGCGCTCGGCATCAATTTTCCCATGATCTGCAATCGCGCGGACGCTGAGAAAGCCGTGCGTAGCGTCCGCTATCCGCCCAACGGCGAGCGGCTGTGGGGACCGTTTCACGCGCCGTTTCGCTGGGGCGTCTCCATGAACGACTACATGGCGACCGCCGACGACGACATGATCTGCGCCATCACCATCGAGCATGTCGAGGCGGTCAACCGCATCGACGAGATCATGGCTACTCCCGGCCTCGATCTCGCGGTTATCGGACCGGGCGACCTCGCCACTTCCATTAACAAGCGCGGCCAGA
>VAZG01000342.1 GCA_005885285.1 Alphaproteobacteria bacterium
TTCGACAAAGGCGCAAGGCACCTCGCCCCATTTCTTGTCGGGTTTCGCGACCACGGCGGCAAACAGCACGGCAGGATGGTTGTAGAGCACATCCTCGACCTCGACCGAGGAGATGTTCTCGCCGCCGGAAATGATGATGTCCTTGGAGCGGTCCTTGATGATGACATAGCCGTGCTCGTCGAGCACACCGAGGTCGCCGGTATGAAACCAGCCGCCGGCAAAGGACTCTTCGGTGGCCTTCGCGTTCTTGAGATAACCTTTCATCACGATGTTGCCGCGGAACATCACTTCGCCGATGGTCTCGCCATCACGCGGCACCTCGCGCATGGTCTCGGGGTCGATCACGGTGACGGCTTCCTCGAGCGGGTAGGGCACGCCTTGGCGGCGCTTTAATTGCGCGCGCTGGTCGGGAGCCAATTGGTCCCAGCCGGGCTGCTCCGCGCAAACCGAGGCGGGGCCGTAGACTTCGGTGAGACCATAGACATGCGTCAGTCTGATGCCGATGCTTTCGGCGCCTTCGAGCACGGCAACCGGCGGCGCAGCGCCCGCGATCAGTCCGACCACCCGAGGCGCTTTTGCGCCCTTCGGCGCGTCGGCTGCGTTGATCAGCGTGTTGTACACGATCGGCGCGCCGCACATGTGGGTGACGCCGTGCCTCTGGATCAGCTCGAAAATCTTTGATGGGTCGACTTTGCGCAGGCAAACGTTGGTGCCGGCAGCAGCCGCCACCGTCCAGGGAAAGCACCAGCCGTTGCAGTGGAACATGGGCAAGGTCCAGAGATAGACCGGATGCTGGCCCAGGTTGCCCGCGAGGATGTTGCTGACCGCGTTCAAATAGGCGCCGCGATGATGGGTCACGACGCCCTTCGGATTGCCGGTCGTGCCCGAAGTATAGCTGAGTGCAATGGCGTCCCACTCGTCGTCCGGCATTCTGGGCTTAAAGCTCGGGTCACCTTCCGACAGCGCCCTCTCATATTCGGTTTCGCCGATGCGCTTGCCGCCAGAGAAAGCCGCATCATCGACGTCGATGACGAACGGTCTTGGTTGCTTCATCAGGTTCAGCGCCTCGGCGATGACGCTTGAAAACTCTGGATCGACCAGGATGATTTTGGCCCCGCCATGGTCGAGCTGGAACGCGATCGAGGGCGCATCGAGCCGGATGTTGAGCGCATTCAGCACGGCGCCCGCCATGGCCACCGCAAAATGCAATTCGTTCATCGCGGGAACGTTAGGCAGCATTGCCGCGACCGTATCGCCTTCGCCGATGCCGCGGCCGGCGAGGTAGGATGCAACACGCCGGCAGCGTTCATAGGTCTCTGACCACGTGAAACTGCGGCCCTCATAGACCGCGCTGAGGTGATCGGGATAGACGGCAGCACTGCGCGCGATAAAGCTCAGCGGCGTCAGCGGCACATAGTTGGCCGGTGTCTTGTCCAGTCCGATATCGTATTGGCTCTGTTGGCGGCTCATCGGTTACCTCCCACTTGAGAAGTTTACAGGAACCCGATCGAAATCCACGGAAATATAGCAACGATGATCAACCCAACCAGCAGCGCCAGCATGTAGCCCCAGATCGGCCGGATGCCTTCGGCGGGGTCGACGCGTCCGATCGCGCAAGCCGCATAATAGCCCACTCCGAACGGCGGCGCGAATAGTCCGATCCCCATGGCGAGGATGATCACCATCGCATAGTGGACCTCGTGCACGCCGACGGCACGCGCGATCGGAAACAACAGCGGACCGAACAGCACGATCGCGGGAATCCCCTCGAGCACGCTGCCGAGGATCGTAAATGCCACGATCGATACCGCGATGAAAGCCGCCGAGCCGCCGGGCAGGCCGGTCATGGCGGCCGCGAGCGCGCGCGAAAAGCCGGATTGCGTCAATCCCCAGGCCATGCCGGTCGCGGTTCCGATGATCAGGAGGATGGCGCCCGACAGGCAGGCGGTCTCGATCAGCATCGGCAGCAGCCGCCGCCAATCGAACCGGCGGTACACCAATAGGCCAACGACGAACCCATAGACGATGCCGATGGTGGAAACCTCGGTCGCGGTGGCAATGCCCTCGACCACCGCAGCGCGGATCACGAACGGCAGCGCCAATGCGGGCAGGGCGATGATGAAGGAGCGGGCGACCTCGCGAGTTCCAGCCGGCTCGACATGGGCGAGGTCTTCGCCACGATAGCGCCACCACACCAGAGCCGACAGCGTGATCGCCAGCACCACGCCCGGCAGCAGCCCGCCGGTGAATAGCGCCGCAATCGAAACGCCCGTCACCGAGCCGATGGTGATCAGGACCAGGCTCGGCGGAATGGTTTCGGTCTGCGCGCCAGTTGCGGCCAACAGGGCCACGAGATCGCCAGGCCGGGCGCCGCGCGCTTTCATCTCCGGAAACAGCACAGGTGCTACAGCCGCCATGTCGGCGGCCTTCGATCCGGAAATGCCGGAGACCAGGTACATCGCGCCGACCAATACGTAATGCAGCCCGCCTTTGACATGGCCGAGCAGGCTCGCCAGGAAGCTCACCATGGCCCGGGCCATTCCGGTCATCTCGATCAGAAGGCCAAGGAACACGAACAGCGGCACCGAAAGCAGGATCAGGTGGCTCATGCCCTCGTCCATGCGGCCAACCAGCACCATCAATGGCGTGCGCGTCGTCAGCGCCAGGTAGCCGAAGATCGCTAGCCCAAAGGCGAATGCGATCGGCACGCCCGCGAACACGCAAAAGCCGGCTACGCCGACAAAGAAAATGACCAGGTTGAGGTTGCCGAGCGGGCGTAGCCAAGGCTGCGCCAGCCAGAACATCGCGATCAGCACCGCAACCGACAGCACGGCTCCTAGCACGAGCCTGGCATTGCCCGACCGCGCCAGCCGCAAAAACGCAAATAGCGCCATTAGGCCGATTCCGACCGGCAGCGCGGCGGCGCGCCAGATATTTGGAATTTGCAGCGCAGGCGTGGTGATGAAGCTTTCTTCGTAGGCGTATTCGTACGAAGGCCAGGCGATTAGAATCACGAACGCCAGCGCGGCGCAGGTTGCGACGCAGTCGAGATAGGCGCGCATCGAGGGCTTTGTGTTGGCCACGATAGCGGTCATACGCATGTGCTCGGAACGGCGGAATGCCACCGCGGCGCCGAGCATCGCAAGCCACAGGAACAGGATCGAGGCCAGTTCATCCGACCAGATCAGCGGCTGGCGCAGGCCGTATCGCGCCACCACGCCGGCAAACAGGATCACGATCTCGGCCACGACCAGCATCGCCGCCGGAATCTCGACCAGCATTCCGAGCCGGGATTCGAGCGAGCCGGCAAGGGGACGGCGGCGAGGGGACGCTGCCACCTCGCCGGCCGCTAGTTCGGTAAGCTCGGCGTGAGCCATGACAGCCGCCCAAACTTGCTACGACAGCTTGCCGACGGATTTCTCCAGCAGCTCCCACGCCTGATCGCCGTATTTGCCTTTCCACTCGGCATAGAAACCGGCGGAGCGAAGCTTGTCACGGAATGGCGCAATCGTCGGCTGGTTGAAGACCAAGCCCTTGCCGGCTAACTCCTGCTGCAGCCCGGCATTGAGCTTGGCGACGTCGACGCGCTCGTTGACGCCGGACGCATTGATGTTCTTGGCGACAATCGTGCGGACATCCTCCGGCAGTTTCTCCCAGGCGCGGCGGTTGGCGAGGAACCAGAAACCGTCCCACATGTGATTGGTCAGCGAGCAGAATTTCTGCACTTCGTAGAGTTTTGCCGTCGAGATGATCGCCAGGGGATTTTCCTGACCCTCGACGACCTTGGTCTGCAACGCGGAATAGACCTCGCTGAAGTTGATCGAAGCGGGCGCTGCATCGAAGGCTTTGAACATCGAGGTCCACAATGGCGACACCGGCACGCGGATCTTGAAGCCCTTGAAATCGTCAGGCCCGTTGATCGGCTTGGTCGAGGATGTGGTCTGCCGAAACCCGTTGTCCCAGATCTTGTCCATGACGACGAGACCCGCTTTGGTGATTTCACCGCGGATATAGGCGCCGAGATTGCCGTCCATGGCCTTCCAGACCGTATCGTAATCCGGGAACGCAAAGCCGATACCGTTGATCGAAGCCGCCGGTACCAGCGTGGCCAGGATCAGGCCCGACAGCGTGAAAAATTCGACGCCGCCAGAACGGATCTGGCTCAGCATGTCCGTGTCCGAACCAAGCTGGTTGTTGGGAAAAATCTGCAGATCAAACCGCCCCTGGGTCTCGGACTTGATCGCCGCCGCCATTTCCTTGGCGCGGACGTTCAGCGGATGCGAATCCGCAAGATTGTTGGCATATTTATAGGTGAACTCGGCTGCTTGCCCGCGCGCTACCATCGGCGCGCCGATGCCGCCCAGCGCCGCTGACGCCGCCGACGCCTTGAGTAGGGTGCGCCGTGAAAAGCTCATTCTCGTCCTCCGGTTTGTTTTTCTTGTGAGACGCCACCTTACGGACCCGACCGGACCCGGTCATCTGCGATCTCGCCGCCGCCGCTTATTGCAGCGTCGACGAGCGCCCGCAATATCAGCTTTCAGATAAGGCCGGCGCTTGCGGAGGGCGGCTCCTGAGCCGTCGGCATCGCGGCAGGCTCACGCCGTAAAGCCTGGCTGGCCTGAGCGGCTTTGGCAGGAGTTTCGCCTAAATATCTGATCTAATTGAAGATATAAATATTCCATAATATACCTTATGCGAATCCGATTAGGCGACCCACTTCCGGCTACGTCCGCTCGCCATCAACTATAGCTCCGCCCCAGTTCGATGCATCGCGCATATCGAGCGGCTAGTGCCCCCTTCCACAAACCAAGCCCGACCCTAGGTTACGTAAGCGCAGGTATAGAGGTCATGCATCTTCGAGCATCGTGTCAGCCGTCCAGGCACGGCGGAATGTGCGGGCGCAAATCAAAAGGAGATTCGTTATGCAGGAGCGCGCTAGGCAGACACCCGAAGCCTTGGCTATTCCGTTCGACGTCGCAAAACTCGACCGGCTCATGGAAGAGGCCGGCATCGACATCTTGCTTGCCACCTCCAAGCACAACGTTCAGTACCTTGCGGGCGCAGAGCGCGCGATTTTTTTCGACTACATGGATGCGCTCGGCGTCAGCCGTTACTTGCCGATCATGGTTTACCCCAAGGGCGCACCGGACCAGGCGGCCTTCATCGGCCATCGGCTCGAGACCCATCAACGCGCCGTTGCACCACTTTGGATTCCGGAAGTAAAGACCACGGCCAGCGGATCGGTCGATGCTATGGCCCGCGCCGTCGAAGTCGTCCGCGCCACAGGCGTGCCGAGGAAGCGAATTGGGGTCGAACTGGCGTTTCTGCCGATGGATGCCGGCAAGGCCCTGTCGGAAGCCCTCCCCGACAGCCAAATCAAGGACGCCCTGTTCGTGCTGGAGCGGCTGCGCGCGCTCAAGACGCCTGCCGAACTTGCAAAGCTGCGCAACGCGTCGGACCTGGTTGTCGACGCTATGCTCGAAGTGATCGCACGCCACGGGCCCGGCCACACCAAACGCGAGATCGCAGACGCCTTGCGCGTGGCGGAGGTCAAGCGCGGGCTGACTTTCGAATATTGTCTCATCGCCGCCGGCGTCAATCACAACCGCGCGCCCTCCGATCAGCGTTGGGAACAAGGCGACGTGCTGTCGCTGGATTCGGGAGGAAACTTCCACGGATATATCGGCGATCTAGCCCGCATGGCGATCCAAGGCGATCCGGACGCCGAACTGCAAGAAATCCTGTCTGAAATCGAAACCATTCAGCGAGCCGCCTTCGAAGCGGTGCAGCCGGGTCGGCCCGGCGGTGACATCTACGCCGCCGCGGAGAGGCTCGTGAAACAATCCAAGCAACGCGACAGCATGGAATTTCTGGCCCACGGCATGGGCTTGGTCAGTCACGAGGCCCCTCGCCTCACCGCCAATGGCCCCGTTCCATATGACGACACCGATGCGAGGCGGCCGCTCGAACCAGGAATGGTGGTTTCGATCGAGACCACGCTCAAGCATCCTCGGCGCGGCTTCATCAAGCTTGAAGACACGGTCGTCGTGACGGAGCGTGGACATGAGATCTTCGGCGAAGGCGGCCGCGGCTGGAATCGCGGCGGGAGTGCACCGGCGGGATAGATGAAATAAGTCGCGGCACGCTTAGCGCCGGCCTCCGACCTCGTCGATACGGCGCAGCAGGTCGGCCGGGTCCTCGTAGACACGGAACGCGCCGGATTGTCTCAACTCGTCCGGCCCATAGCCGCCACTTAAGAGGCCCACACCCAGTGCACGGCATCGGACTGCCGCAAGCATGTCCCAGATGCTATCGCCGACAACCACCGCCGTTTCGATCGGCGCACCGAGCCGTTCTGCGGCGGCCAGAAACAGGTCGGGGTCAGGCTTGGCATATTTGACCTGATCGCGCGTCACAACTGGAATCCGATCTGGATCGACGCCGAGTGAGGCGAGATTCACCGCCGCGGTCTCCATGCGGCCGCTGGTTGCGATCGCCCAGGGAACGCCGGCCTCCGATAACAAATTGAGCAATTCGCGCGCTCCGGGCAAAGGCCGGATTTGGGTCGCCTGCTGACGGTAAGCGGCGGCATGAGCCTGACGAAGCCGCTCAACGCGCTCAGCGCTGATTTCGATGCCGGTCTCACGAAGCAACTGATTGGTGAACAAGCCTCCGCTCATGCCGATCTTGCGATGGATGCGCCAGACCGACAGTTCGATGCCTTCGGCATCGAGCGCGTGCTTCCAGGCCAGGACATGCTGATAGACGCTGTCAACAAGCGTGCCGTCGAGATCAAACAGGAAGACCGGTTGGAGGCGCATGTCGGTGCCCTCACTGAGCGTAGTGGGCGCGAGGTTCTCCTCCCGCGCGCGGTACTTCATTGCGTTTTCACATCACGCACCAATGGACACGACCGACCGGTCGTAACTGCCAGAGCCCATGCTTCCGGGTTCGAAAATCTCGTGCTCGGCGATCCAGTCAAACGACTGCGCGAACACTTCGCGGCTGTAGGCCTCAAAGACGATGCGCTCACCCGGCCCCCAGCGACGCGTATCCATCGCGGCATGGAAGCGTTCGGGAAACTCCATTTTGTAATAATGCGTGTACTTCTCCGGCCGCAGATCGATATCGCGCTGTGCCCGGCGCAACGCCTGAAAGTAACGTCTTACGTCCGCCACATCGGGTTCGCCGTTGACCATCGCGCCGATCATGAAGGTAGTGTCGATGATCTTGCGATAGCCGAGTTGCTCGGCGAAATAATAGGGGCCGCCAAACAGTGTTGCAGCCCGCGCCCTGCCCTCGAAGAACGCCTCCATGCGGCTGAACAGCATGCCCTCGTCAAACGAGAGATTGATCTGCTGTTTCTCGAGGTAGGTTTCGAGGGCCTGGATGGTGGCGTAATGGCTGCCCGACTGGAATCCAACCGAGATGGGGACGCCGGCGAGATCGGCCGGCGATGCGATCTCGGCGTTGGCAGGCACGAAGATCCCGGACGGAGCCACCGAGTAGGCATCGGCGAACAACTTCGTATGGCCGCGCGACGCGGCGACATTCACGGTCCAATGGCAAGCGCACGTGATATTGGATTCGCGCCCTTTCTCGATGCTCTGGAAAGCACCGCTATGGCCTGACGTGGCGTGGTGAGCGCCGTCGGTGGAACGGATGAACTCCTTGAACTCATAATCGAGGCCTTCGTCGCGAAAGTAACCCTTCTCTTCCGCCACCCACTCCTGCAGTCGGAAGTGCGGCTCGATCTTGAACTTCGCCATGGCTTCCGCTCCCATGTGTTCGTTGTGCGTGACCCGTCCCCTGTATTGACCAAGCTTATCGCACAGCTCTCACCCCAGCGATGCCAAAAATTGGAATAACGGCTATGCCGGCGTCGAATTTATTTGTGCGAACGATGAAATCTAGCGTCCCTTGAACCGGGGCTTGCGTCGCTCCAGGAATGCCGCGACTCCCTCCTTGTGATCTTCGGTCATGCTCGCCAACGCGAACTGATCGACGTCCATGTGACTGGCGAGATCGTCAAGCGCATGTGTGAGGCGGTTGACGGTCAATTTCGTCATGGCGACCGACAGCGGCGGCTGCACCGCCACTTTTGCGGCGAGCGTCATCGCCGCATCGAAAGCCTTGCCGGGATCGGCCAGTTCCTCCACCAGGCCCCAGTCGTAGGCCTCCGCAGCCGAGATGCGCTGGTCGGCGAGGATCACCGCCTGCTTGGTGCGGGCGGGCCCGACCAGATGCAGCATTCGCGGCACGCTTTGCCAGCTCATGTTCATGCCGAGCCCGATCTCGGGCACCCGCATATGGGCGTCGCGGGCCATGACGCGAAAATCCAGCGCGACCGCGAGCGCGACGCCGCCGCCGATACAAAACCCCTCGATGGCGCCGATGGTGATCTGCTCCATCTCTTGCCAGGCCCGCGAAAGCCGCGGCCCGAGCTTCAGGTGCCGCCGCAAGGCGCCGATATCCATGGTTTTGCGCGAGCGGCCTTCGGCGTCTTTGAGGTCGAAGCCGGCGGAAAACGCTTTCGCGCTGCCGGTGAGCACCACGACTGAGGTTGCGCCATCGTCCTCAAAGCTGCGCGCGGCATCGGTGAGCTGCCGCAGCGCCTCCGGCGACAACGCGTTGATGCCGTCGCCGCGGTCGAAGCGCACCACCGCAATACGGCCGTCGGGGCCAAGACCCCTTTCGATTTTCACAAAATCCGCCAAGTCAACGCCTCCCGTCCGCTCTTGTTTCCGGAAGCATAACCTACAAATGCCGGAACGACAGGCCGGAAGCTTCAGTACCTCGACATAGCCGCAATGTTTGGACTATCTTCTCGGACATGAGCGACCACGATCACGACCATGGCCACGACCATTCCGACTTGTCGGAGACCGAATTGCGCGTGCGCGCACTCGAGACGATCTTGACCGAGAAAGGCTACGTCGAGCCGGCCGCGCTCGATGCCATCATCCAGGCCTATGAAACGAAAATCGGCCCGCACAACGGCGCGCAGGTTGTGGCCAAGGCCTGGTCCGATCCCGCTTTCAAAAAGGCTCTGCTCGAGGATGGCACCAAGGCCGTGAGTAGGCTCGGTCATGTCAGCCGGGTCGGCGATCATCTCGTCGCCGTCGAGAACACANNNNGCCGTATCGCTCCCGCGCCGTGAAAGACCCGCGCGGCGTGCTCGCCGATTTCGGCGTTACCCTGCCGCAGGAAACCGATATCCGGGTATGGGACTCGACAGCGGAGACGCGTTTCCTGGTGCTGCCGATGCGGCCCAACGGCGCCGAGGGCTGGAGCGAGCAGCAACTCGCCGAGCTCGTGACGCGGGACTCGATGATCGGCACCGGATTTCCGAGGACACCTGGAGCGCCATCGTGAACGGCGTGCATGACATGGGCGGCATGGATGGTTTCGGCAAGGTCGAGCCGGAGCCGAACGAGCCGATGTTCCACTCAGAATGGGAAGCGCGGGTGTTGGCGATGGTGCGCGCGATGGGCGCCGCAGGTGCCTTTAACATCGATACGTCGCGCTTCTATCGAGAGACGCTGCCGCCGCATATTTATCTCGGCAGTTCATATTACAAGAAATGGCTGCTCGGCCTCGAAGACCTGCTGGTTGACAAGGGTTTTGTTGCGGCGAGCGAAATCGCCGCCGGCCACGCGATGGAACCGGCAAAACCGCTCAAGCGCGGCAAGTTCACCCGTGACGATGTCGAGCGCATCATGGTGCGCGGCAAATTCGGTCGCGCCGCGTCCGCGCCGGCAAAATTCAAGCCGGGCGATCGCGTGCGCGCCAGGAATATTCATCCCACCACCCACACGCGGCTGCCACGCTACGTGCGCGGCCATGTCGGCGTAGTCGAACGCGATCACGGCTGCCAGGTGTTTCCCGATACGGCCGCGACTGGTGCGGGTGAAAATCCGCAATGGCTGTACACCGTGGTGTTCAATGGTGCCGAATTGTGGGGCCCTGACGCCGACCCGAGCGTGAAGATTTCCATCGATGCCTTCGAACCGTATCTGGAGGCGGCGTGATGGATGCGGCCGCCGCGCGTGAGGCAACCAAAGCCATTCCCAGCGTCCCCCGCGACGATGATGGTCCGGTGTTTCGCGCGCCCTGGGAGGCGCAGGCCTTTGCCATGGCATTAGCGCTGCATGAACGCGGGCTCTTCACCTGGAACGAATGGGCGGCAACGCTTGCGCAAGAAATCAAGCGCGCGCAGGCAGAAGGCGATCCCGACACCGGCGAGACCTATTACCTGCATTGGCTCGCGACACTGGAAAGGCTGATCGCCGAAAAGGGTGTCGCCTCTTCCGATACCCTGCACCGCTATCGCGACGCCTGGGACCACGCCGCCGACCGCACGCCACATGGCGCGCCGATCGAACTGCGACCGGACGATTTTGGCTAGTTTAGCTAAGCGCCGCCGGCTGCATATTCCCGCCAGCCTTTCGCGCGCAACGCGCAGGCCGGACATTCGCCGCAACCATAACCCCAGTCATGCCGCGCGCCACGTTCGCCGAGATAGCAAGTGTGCGAGTGCTCGCGGATCAGATCGACCAGCGCGGTCCCGCCGAGATCGCTCGCGAGCTTCCAGGTGGCAGCCTTGTCCAGCCACATCAGCGGCGTGTGCAATTCGAACTGCGTCGCCATGCCGAGATTGAGCGCGCTCTGCAACGCCCGAATAGTCGCATCGCGGCAATCCGGATAACCGGAATAATCGGTCTCGCACATGCCACCTACGATGTGACGGACGCCTCTGCGGTAGGCCAGCGCAGCCGCGAACGTCAGGAACACCAGATTGCGGCCCGGCACGAACGTATTCGGCAGGCCGTCCTCCCCCATCGCGATCGCGACGTCGCGCGTCAGCGCGGTGTCGGAAATATCGGCCAACGTCGGAATCTCCAGCGTGTGGCTGTCGCCGAGCTTTGCCGCCCACTCCGGCTGCAGCGATTTAATGCCGGCCAACAGGCGATCGCGGCACGACAACTCGATCGCATGGCGCTGGCCATAACTGAAGCCGAGCATTTCGACGCACGCAAAGCGCTGCAGCGCCCAGGCCAGGCAGGTGGTGGAATCCTGCCCGCCGGAAAACAGCACCAGCGCGGTTTCGGATTGGGAGGGAGTTGTCATGGGCCTTAACTAGTTCACCTCATCAATGGCATCAATGCGTTTGCGGCGAAACGCGCGTTAGGGTAGTAGATCAACTGCGCACCACCAAATAAACTCGGCGGAATCTGACATGGGCTATTTCGAGGGTCTAACCAGCAGCAGCTTCAAGACTACGCAAGATGGGCGCAGGCTGTTCTTCCCATGGGGCGTGCTAGGCGGCGGTTACATCATTACCTCTGAGCAGGATTATCAGCAGCTGCGACAACAGGTGAAAGTTTACCTGATCGTGTCGCTGGTTGGGACGTTAGCGGTTGCCTCATTTCAAGGTTACATCGTTTCGCTTTTTGTCATGGCTCTCTCCCTCACGTTCTACGCGTTTTGGATGTGGCATTTGCTGCGTCGTCTGGAGGTCTCGGACGAAAGACTAACTTTGCAGGAGAGTATGACTTCGGGAGCGCAAGGTCATGGCATGGTTGTGCTGTGGTTGCTGGAAGTTGTTTCCCTAGCATTTGTTTGCGGCGGCATCTTCATGCTCGTTGTCGATCCGAAACAATGGCCCGTCGCGCTCGCCTCAATTTTGCTTTTTGGTCTTGGCGCCGCCAAGTTTGCGCGCATGCTCGTTCTCCAGCGGCGAAGCGCGGGCGTCGACCGCTAGTTGGACTGCCAAGGACACCCAGGCTGAGAAGCTGTTGAAAGCCAGTCCGCGCTCGGTGGAAATCGGCACGGTTTCTCCGTGTTCCACTGGGATCGGCCCGTCGCTTGCGGCATAAAGCCAGCACCTCGAAAGTCCTGGTGCCCGATGACCCTTTCCCGCGATATTTCCCGGCTGATCGAAATCATGGCGGCGCTGCGCACGCCCGTCACCGGGTGTCCGTGGGACCTCGAACAGAATTTTGCGACGATTGCGCCCTATACGATCGAGGAGGCCTATGAGGTCGCCGATGCTATCACCCGCGGTGATTTCGACGATCTGCGCGAGGAACTCGGCGACCTCTTGTTGCAAGTGGTCTATCACGCGCAAATGGCCGAGGAGCGGAACGCGTTTGCCTTTGGCGACGTGGTCGAGGCGATCACCACGAAGTTGATCCGCCGGCATCCGCACGTTTTCGCCGACAAGGACGGCAATATCCAGCCGGCCGGCGTCAAGAGCGCGTGGGAGCGCATCAAGGCTGAAGAAAAAGCCGAGCGCGCCGCGCGACGCTCGCTAGAACCTGCCGATCACACATCGCTGCTCGCAGGCGTCAAGGCGGGGCAGCCGGCGCTGACGCGGGCGATGGAATTGCAGCGCAAGGCCTCCACTGTCGGCTTCGACTGGAACGATCCGCGCGCGGTGCTGCACAAGATCCGCGAAGAGGCCGACGAGATCGAGGCTGCGCTCGATCGTGGCGACGCCGACGAACTCGCTGCCGAAACCGGCGATCTGCTGTTCGCGCTGGTCAACCTGGCGCGGCATGTCGGCGCCGACCCGGAATCGGCGCTGCGCGGCACGAACGCGAAATTCGA
>VAZG01000343.1 GCA_005885285.1 Alphaproteobacteria bacterium
TCACCGCCCACAGCATGATGTTGTCATAGAATGGACCGTCCCCCACACGCTTATCGCCGGTGACGAAGGCGCCGCCATGGACAAAGATCAGTACCGGGCGCGGCGATGACGCGGTTTCCGGCATGAAGATATCGAGCCGGTTGCGATCGGCTGCGCCGTACTTGACGTCGCGCTCGATCTTGGCGCCCGGGTACGGTTCTTTCTCCTGCAGCGGCGCGTAGATCGCGGCAGTCTTTGGCGGGTCGATCACACGGCCGATTTCCAGGAGCTTCCAGGCGATCTCCTCCGGCATCGGACCTTCCTCGGCTCGTGCCGCCGTCGCAGCGACGATCAAGGCTGCAACCACGGCCAAAAGTACGGCCAACCCCGATTTCGACGGCGCCATCCTGGATGCTCCCCTGTTGTTTGCACGTTTGGCCGTTGTTGAACGTTTCCGCGACGGATTTGTTCTGATTTCGCCGTGACGATGAGCCGCTTTTGCGCTACCCAACGATTTGATTTTGGAGCCGCAGAAAATATGAGCCGTCGCGTCAAGAGACCCCTGGCAAAATCCCGCAGCCCTGGCGATCGGCCAAAGGGCGCGCGTCCCTATCGGGGCTCGCAGGCCGAGCGATCGCAGGCTCATCGACCGGGTGGGAAACCGCCGGCGCGCTTTCCCGGGCCGCATGCGGCAAAGCCGACCGCTCACATGGCCGAACCCGAGAAGATCGTTGCCGAGCCGTCGCTGCTGCCCACAAAAGTACAGACCGTAGTCGTGACGGCGGATGAGAACAATATGCGCGTCGATCGCTTCCTCGAGGCGCGGTTTCCCGGCCTGTCCTTCTCCCACATCCAGCGCATCGTCCGCAAAGGCGAGCTGCGCGTCAACGGCAAGCGCGCCGACAGCAAGGATCGGCTGGAGGAAGGGCAGAGCATTCGCATTCCGCCGCTGCGGCTCGATGCGCCGAAAGTATCAGGCCATCTCTCGGAAGCCGCGCTCAAAACGCTCGACGCGCTGAAAGCGATGACGCTGTTTGAGGACGACGACGTGCTGGTGCTGAACAAGCCCGCGGGGCTCGCGGTGCAGGGCGGCTCCGGCACGACGCGGCATGTCGACCTGATGCTGGAAGTGATGCGCGATGCCAAGGGCCAGAAGCCGCGGCTGGTGCATCGGCTGGACAAGGAGACCTCGGGCTGCCTCCTGGTCGCAAAGACGCGTTTTGCCGCGACCGCGCTAACCGGCTCGTTCCGCCATCGCTCGGCGCGCAAGATCTACTGGGCGCTGGTCGCCGGCGTGCCGAAGCCGAAGCAGGGCCGCATCTCGACCTATCTCGCCAAGGAGGAGAGTGAGGAAGATACCATCATGCGGGTCGCCGCACATGGCGATAAGGGTGCAAGCCATGCGGTGACCTATTACGCCGTGGTGGAAACCTCGGCGCAGAAGCTCGCCTGGGTGTCGCTGAAACCGGTCACCGGGCGAACCCATCAATTGCGCGCGCATATGGCCCATATCGATCACGCCATCGTCGGCGATCCCAAATATTTCACCAAAGAGAATTGGGAACTGCCGGGCGGCCTGCAGAACCGGCTGCATCTGTTGGCGCGCCGGATCATCATTCCGCATCCTCGCGGTGGTGTGATCGACGCGACCGCGCCGCTGCCGCCGCACATGCTGCAATCCTGGAACCTGCTCGGGCTTGAGGCCGACCGGTTCGATCCGATCGAGAACGCGCCTGAAGAATAATTTAACTTGCGGTTCTTCGTTGGCGTCACAGATATTTTCAATGAAACGATTGCCGATATTGATTTGCACTTTGGTGTGCGCGCTGGCCGCGGGCCAAGCGGCGTACGCGCAATTGCCAAACAGCTTGCCGGGTGGATCGCAGTTCAATCCGCCGCCACCGCCACCGCCGCCACCTCCCAAGATCGAAGTGCCCAAGGTGCCGCAGATGGATGCGCCGCCGCGCTATGATTATCGGCCGGCGCCGCGGCCCTCGTTCAGCGACCGGGTGGTCCGGTGCCTCGACGAGGCGGCTGCCGCGGGGGTGAAGCCGAGCCGGCGTGCGGCCTATTCGCGCAGTTGCGCCAATCGCGACGATTAGCAATGTGAAAAGTCCGGTGAGGCCTTGCTGTAATAGGCGCCGCTTTATTTGCTTGGACATCTAGCATAGTTTGCCCGAGAGTTTGGGCGATCACGAAAAGCCGCAAAACCGCATGCGTGAATTGTTCGAAGAAGGGGTGGGACCATCGCCGCTCGATCCGGAAGAGGCCGTGCGGCGCGCGACGCGCACGCCGCGGCGCAAGCGGTTTTACGCCAGCGCAGATGTGCTCGAAATCGATGGCGCCTTTGCCGTCACGCTCGACGGCAAGCCGATCCGCACGCCCTCGGGGCGTCAGGTGGCCATGCCGGTGAAGGAGATCGCCGAGGCGATCGCGGCGGAATGGGAGGCGCAGAAGGAGACCATCGATCCTCTGACCATGCCGATAACGCGCTTTGCCAACAGCGTGGTGCAGTCCGTGGTCGATCGGGCCGAGCTCGTCGCCGACGACATCGCGAAATATCTACAGTCGGATTTGCTGTTCTATCGCGCGGGACACCCCGAGGCGCTGGTTGCGCGCGAGGCGCAGCACTGGGATCCCGTGCTGTTTTGGGCCGCCGACGCCCTTGGTGCCCACTTCATTCTGGCCGAAGGCGTCGTGCACGTCCGCCAACCCGATGCCGCCGTGCAGGCGGCGCGCGCGGCATTTCCTGACGACCCCTGGTCGATTGCGGCCCTGCATGTCGTGACGACGCTGACGGGATCGGCGCTGCTGGCGCTGGCGCTGGCACATGGCGTGCTCGATCCGGATTCTGTATGGGCGGCCGCCCATGTCGATGAGGACTGGAACGCTGAAAGATGGGGCGTTGACGAAGAGGTCGCCGCCCGCCGCGCCACGCGGCTGGTCGATTTTCGGGCGGCAGCCAGCATTTTAAACACCGTTGGGTAGCTGCCGGTTAACGAGAGGTTTACGACGCTTGCGCTAGCGTTCAAGGCTTGAAGCCGAGCCCTTGAGACATGGCCATTACAGTCACTCCGACGCTCCCCGTGATCGCGACTACCCCAGGCGCGGCAGCGCCCGGATTCGTCTTGCAGTCGGGAACACTGGTCAACGCAACCGTGCTCAACACGCTCGCCGAAAACCTGGTGCGGATCGCCATCGCCGGCTTATCGATTGACGTGCTCTCCGAAGTTCCGCTGCAGGCCGGGCAGACCTTGCGGCTCGCGGTATCGCAGACCGACAGCGGCATCAGGCTTTCGATCGTGCCGGGGGGTTCGCAAGCGCCGCTCGGCGCTTCCTTTGACGCCGTTACCTTGACGCCGAATGCGCCGGTTGCGGCAGCGGCGAGCCCTGCGCTCAACGCCGCGGCTTCCATCGATCTGTTGACGCCGCTGGAGCGCGCCGCGGTCGCGGTGGCGAGCGAGACGGCGGTGACCCAGCAAGGCAGCCAGGCGCCGCTGTTTGCCAATCTCGGCGCGCTCGCTGCGTCGAGCAGCCTGCCGCCGGCATTGCAGCAGGCGATCGTGCAGGTGCTGACGCAGCGGACCAGTCTCGACCAGAACCTAGATGGCGGCGACATCCAAAGCGCTTTTCAGAAATCAGGATTGTTTCTGGAGGCCTCCCTGGCGTCAGACGCGGTCTCACCATCCGCCGGCATCCCAGATCTCAAAGCGGCGCTGATTGTGCTCCGTCAAACGCTGGTGACCTCGCTCGGCGTGACCGAAAGCCCGGCGACCACGCCGCAACCGGCCGTGCCGGGTGCTGCCGCGACTTCCGCAAGCGGAACGGCTCCCGCAAGGACGCAGACGGCCCGGCAAGCGCCGCCGCTTGCGCTTTCGTTCTCACCTGAACTCGAGGTCCAAGAAATCCTATTGCCTCAGGCGCGGTTGCCACTCGCAGATCAGACGCAGGATGCCGGCACTGCGGGACACATCGTACTGACTGAGGCGTTGCTGGCGAGCGGGCCACGTTCGGTGACGACAGGTGCGGTGCTCAATCTGTTGCAGGAAGCGCTGCAGCAAACTCCCAAGGCCGCAAGCCACGCGCCGTCGATAACGGTGACGTTGCCAAATGGACGCAGCGAGGTGGCGACTGTCCGCACCAATACGCCGCCGCCGCCATTTCGAGGGAGCCTGCCGTCCGCGCAAGTGATCGCGGCGCCGTCGATCCCATCCAATGCACCGCTGGCCGTAACAGCGCATCATCTGCTCGAAGACACCGATGCTGCGATCGCGCGCCAGACCCTGTTGCAGGTGGCGTCGCTGCCCGACACCGGTGACGCCGGGACCACCCGCCTCGATTCTACCGCGCCCCGATGGAATTTCGAAATTCCGTTTGCGACGCCGCAGGGAACGGCGCTGGCGCAATTCGAAATCTCGCGCGATGGCCGCGGCAACGAGGTCGAGGGCGCAAAACGGGTTTGGCGGGCGCGGTTTTCGCTCGACGTCGAGCCCGCCGGTCCGGTGCATGCGCTTGTATCGTTCAGCGGCGAGCGGACATCGGTGCGAATGTGGGCGGAGCGGCCGGCGACCGCGGCGCAGTTGCGCGCCGGTGCAGGCGAGCTCAGCCAGGCGCTGAGCCAGGCCCAGCTGCGGCCTGGCGACATCGTGATCCGCGACGGCACGCCACCGCAAGCCACGGTGGCGCGGGCCGGCCATTTCCTGGATCGCGCGTCATGAGCAGGGAAACCAAGAACCAGCTCGCCGTCGCGCTGCAATACGACCGCAAGGGCGCGCCGCGGGTCGTCGCCAAGGGCAGGGGGACGATCGGCGAAAAGATCATCGAAGTTGCCAAGGCCAATGACATCCCGATCGAGGAGAACGAGGTGCTGGCCGGCGCGCTCTCCAAGGTCGAACTCGATGACGAGATCCCAGTCGAGCTTTACAAGGCGGTCGCCGAAGTGCTCGTCTTCGTGCTGCGGTTGTCGCGGCCGGCCCGCTAAACATTGCGGGGCCGGATACCCGCGTCGTCATCGTTTCACCACGATGTCACCTGCATCTTCCCGCGCCTCGGAAACCATTTTCGGATGCACCCCGTGATTAGTCGTCGTCATGCGCTCGGTCTTTTGGTTGCTGCAGGCGTTCTGCCGTCGCGCAGCTTTGCCGACGTCGCCTACCAGAAGAGTGAAATTCGCGAGGCGCTGACCAGGCATTTTACCGATGACGGCACGGAAGGCACTTTTGTCGGCTATCTCATCGATGATTATCTGGTCATCGCCAGCGACAAGGATCGCTCGGGCGAGGCGAAGCTGCCGGCTTCGACCTTCAAGATTCCGAATTCGCTGATTGCGCTCGAGACCGGCGTGGTTGAGGACCCGGACAAGGACGTCTTAAAGTGGGACGGCGTCAAGCGCTCGATCGAGGCCTGGAACAAGGATCACACCCTGCGCACCGCGATCGCGGCATCCGTCGTGCCGGTCTATCAGGAGATCGCCCGCCGCATCGGCCAAGAGCGGATGCAAAAATATGTCGATCTGTTCGAATACGGCAATCGCAACATTGGCGGCGGTATCGACCAGTTCTGGCTCACCGGAGAGCTGCGCATCGATCCCGTGCAGCAGGTCGATTTTGTCGACCGCCTGCGCCGCGGCGTGCTGCCGATCTCCAAGCGCAGCCAGGAACTGGTGCGCGACATACTGCCCGTGACGAAATCAGGCGATTCCATTATCCGCGCCAAGTCTGGACTGGTCGGTGCCGAAACCGGCCACCCCTCGCTCGGCTGGCTCGTGGGCTGGGCCGAAAAGGGCAGTGCACAGACGGTGTTTGCGCTCAATCTCGACGTCCGCGAGCCGCGCCACAGCGCCGATCGCATGACGCTGGCGCAGGCCTGCCTGCGCGATATCGGCGCTATCTAGCCGCTGGTCAGCGCCGGCCCAGTTCGAGCGAAACCGCCGTGACGTTGGTTCCCTGCGGTCGGATCGACACAGTTTGTCGGCCGCCGCGCGTCGTCAGTGACAGGTTGGCGGAGACGTTATCGCCTCGCGCGGCGGCCTCGATGTGATCGCCGATCGCACGTCCCGACAGGGTGCCGGAAGCATTGCGGCTGGTCTCCGTCCAGGAGCCGGAAATCGCACCGCCGCGGTATTCAGCCTCGCTCGCCAGATCGAAATTGTAGCTCTGGCTGGCGCATCGCAGATTGAGGCGGAGTTCGGTGCCGCTCCCGGCGACATCGTAGGAGGCCCGGCAGCGCAACTGCTCCCGTTGGCCATCCGATGTGTTCAGCACGCCACTGCCCGACCATGAACCTGCCATGGCAGCGAAAGGAGACGGAGCCGGCGCCGCCATGGCGCTTCCGGCCAGACTCAGCGAAACCAGCAGCAAACTCGCTCGGGCGATATTGGATCCAGACATTTTTGGACCTCCACATTTGGGTTTGCTGCTCTAACGCGAACCGTTCAATCGGGTTCCTAAAGGGCTCTGGCTCGCGCCGTCTCGCTCGATTAAGGTCGCGTCACCATCAAGAAGAACCTGCGAGGAGAAACCGCAAGAAGAACCGGAGGAATCCTTATGCACTCAGCCCCAGTGTGGATATCGTCGCTTGCGCTGGCCGCGGCCGGCGGCTGGTTCGCCGCCACGATGCTTACAGGGCCCGCCATCAGCAAGCAGCCGCGCTTTCCTCAGCTCACGATGGATCAACTTGACGAGAAGCAGAAGCCGCTCGGCGAACAGATCATGAAGGTATCCAGCGTCGGCCTCGGCGGACCCTATAACCCGATGATCCGCAGTCCAGTGCTGGGCCAGCGGTTGTTCGACCTGTTTTACTATCTGCGCTGGCAGACCTCGGTGCCGACCAGGCTCAACGAGTTTGCAATTCTGATCATCGGGAGGCAGTGGCGCTCGCAGGTCGAATGGTTTGCGCACGCGCCGCTGGCGGCGAAGGCGGGCCTTTCCGCGGACATCATCGCCGAGCTGAAGGAGGGCAAGCGGCCGGCGAAGATGGCTGAGGACGAAGCGCTCACATACGACTTCGTTACCGAGCTTACGACCACGCAAAAAATTTCCGACGAAACTTTTGCGCGGGCAAAGAAAGTCTTCAGCGATCAGCAGATCGTTGACCTGACCGCGGTCGCCGGCAACTACGTGATGGTCGCCATGATGCTGGCGATGGCGGAGGAGACCGTGCCCTCCGGCAAGGAAGAGCCGTTCAAGATGGGGGAGAAGTGACGCCTGCGCAGCGGGCGTCCGTTCCTGTTTCAACATTCGTCACGGCCGCAAGGGTATGGCGAGCCGATCGCCAGACCCGGTTGCTTGGCCGACTACTTCGCCGACTACTTGGCTGGTTTGTTGCCTGCCAAGGCCTGCTCGATCGCGCATCGGCCGATTTCGCAGATGGTTTGCGAGATCACGTCGCCATTCTTGGCAAATCCGTCGGCCAGGAAATCGAACTGCGCGCGCGCCAGTCGCAACTGCTCGGTCGGCACTGCCACCACGGTGTCGCTGAGCTCTGCAAAAGGCGTGCGCAGTTCATCGAGCTCGGCGTTGACTTTCGCCAATCGGCTTTCCGCATCCTCGGTTCTCGCCGACAGGCGATGTGCTTGCTCAGTGAGAGATGCCCGGTCGATTTCCGCCTGCCGGACGGCATCAGCGAGCTGTGCTCTCAGGGCGGCTGCCTCGGAGCTCGAATTCTGGGTCGCGATCTCGGCGGCCTCGCGCAATTGGCTATTTCTCTCGCGCTCGTCCCGTTGTTCGCTGCGCAGCCGCTCCGCCGTGACGGCCCGATCGGTCAATGCTTCGATGATGCCGGCCGCGCCGAGCAGCATCTCGGCGTTCTTGCCGCCGGACATCATGCTGGCGAGCCGTCGCAGGAAGTCGACGGTTTCCGAATTTTCATGCGGTGACAGAGAAACGGCCGTCGCGGTCATCGATATCAGCCACCCCTTGGAGCTTGATCACCACTCAGAATGCACGAATTTGTTGAATATGGGCCGGATATGTCACGGAGACGACATATTATAACTTCCGCCATTACAAATCATCGTCAAGCCATTGGACTAGCTCGAGTTTTTCCGATCGGCCTTTTTCGGCCCTCAGCTTGCCGTTCGCCCGATCCGGCCGAGATGGGTGAAAGTGAATCCAGCCCCGTATTTCAAACCATAGCCGAGCGCGCGATCGATGCCGATATGGGCCATCCAGATCATCGCGATGGAAAGCCAAAGCGGGGAGGCGAACGCAAACGACGTCGTCATCAGCGCCACCGGCGCCATGTAGCTGTGCGCGGCATTGTAGACGATGGCGCCAGTCTTTGCGTCGGCAAGGTAGGCAGCAAAACTCAGATCGGGCAGCAGGAACAGGACGGCATAGACCCACCACGATCCACCCCAGATCGCGTAGAGCAGCGTCATCCCGGCAAACAGCGTCAATCCTTCCAGCCGGAGCAGGATTTTTACGCCGCCGTTTGCGGCACC
>VAZG01000196.1 GCA_005885285.1 Alphaproteobacteria bacterium
TCGGACCCGAGGATGAATTCACCAACCGCTTCGCGGCGCTTGCTAGATTATCGCCGATGCTGCCGCTGATCGGCGGCGGCGAGACCAAATTGCAGCCGGCCTATGTCGGCGATGTCGCGACCGCGGTCGCTGACGCTGTCGATGGCAAGGCCAAACCCGGCGCGGTTTACGAGCTCGGCGGGCCGGAAGTGTTGACCATGCGCGAGATCATGAAAATCATCCTCGACATTACCGATCGCGATCGGATGCTGGTGTCGCTGCCGTTCGGGCTTGCAAAATTGCAGTCGTTGTTGCTGCAGTTCGCGCCCGGACCGTTCAAGCTGACGCCGGATCAGGTGGCGCTATTGCGGTTCGACAACGTGGTGTCGGAGGCGGCGAAAGCTCACGGTCTTACTCTTGAAGGGCTCGGCATTGCGCCGGATTCGATCGAAGCGATCGCACCGCAATACCTGTGGCGGTTTCGCCCCGCCGGCCAGTTTCAACGCAAGAACGCCTAAATCTTACCTTCCCATCGCCAGCGCCATCAGGCCGAGCGTGCCGACGACCACGCGCCACCAGGCGAACAGCGTAAACCCGTGCCGGGTGACGTAGCTCAGGAAGGTCTTCACCACGATGATCGCGGTGATGAACGAGACCACGAATCCGATCGCGATGATGCCGACGTGATCGGTCGTCATCTCGGCGCGGTTCTTATAGAAATCGTAGGCGAAGGCGCCGACCATGGTCGGGATCGCGAGGAAAAACGAAAACTCCGCCGCCGCGCGCTTGTCGGCGCCCAATAACATCGCGGCGACAATGCTGGCGCCGGAGCGCGACACGCCGGGTATCATCGCCAGGCACTGCGCGAATCCGATCCACAGATAGGTCAGAAGCGGAAACCGGGTGGCGTCGTGTTCGTACGGTTTGTGATCAAGTTGATCGACCCATAGCAGGATGGCACCGCCGACGATCAGCGAAAAGCACACCACCCAGGGATTGAACAGGACCTCCTTGATATATTTTCCGCCGATCAGACCGATGACAACCGCGGGCAGGAACGCCACCAGCACGCCGACGACGAATCGCCTGTCGTCGGAATCGGAGAACACGCCAAGCGCGATCCGCCACAATTTTGCAAAGTAGATCACAAGAATTGCCAAAATTGCCCCGAGCTGAATCAGCACCGTAAAGCTGTTCCAGAAGCTGCCCTCGCCGAGATTGAAGAATCGTTCCGCCAGCAAGAGATGACCGGTGGAGGAAACGGGCAGGAATTCGGTGACGCCTTCGACGATGCCAAGAATCACCGCCCGCACTGCATCTGAAATCATTGACCAGGTCCGTTATTGGGATTGGTTTGTGAGGCGAAAAGTCGGGCTCTTCTCGCTTATTCGCCTCCGAGCCGCAATCGCAAAATGCAAACGCGCGGACTTGCCTCGTGTGTCTGCTTGGGTAGTTTGACGCCCCGCTTATGCCGCTTTCGATTTGAAGTTCCCGATCGCATCCCAGCTTGCGTCACGGGAACGTCAAATCGGCGGCGCGGCGCTTGAACGTTTTGTTAAGGGCTACGACATACCCAAAGGCTGCATGCTCACGCTCTATCATCACGCGTTCTGTCCGCATTCGCGCTTCGTCCGCCTCGTGGCGGGCGAATATGGCTTCGATCTGCGCCTGGTGGAGGAGCGGGGTTGGGAGCGGCGCGAGGCGTTCCTGGCGCTCAATCCCGCCGGCACCACGCCGGTGTTGATCGATGAAGGCCGGCCGGCGATTCCCGGCGCCGCCATCATCGCCGAATATATCGATGAGACGCATGGCGCCGAGACGGGCGAACGCAGGCTGTTACCAATCACGATCGGCGAGCGTATCGAAGTGCGCCGTCTGATGGCCTGGTTCAACGACAAATTTTTCGAGGAAGCCTCCAATCCGCTGGTCACCGAGCGTATCTATAAGCGCTTCATGGGCGAGCAGAACGGCGGCGGCGCGCCGTTGGCCGATGTGATCCGGGCGGCGAAGACAAATGTGCGCTATCATCTCGCCTATATCGGCTGGCTCGCGCGGACGCGGAATTTCCTGGCCGGCGACCGGTTGACCTATGCGGATCTCGCCGCCGCGGCGCACCTTTCGGCGATCGACTATTTGGGCGATGTGCCATGGAACGAGGACGACGCAGCAAAGGCGTGGTACGCGCGGGTGAAATCCCGCCCGTCGTTCCGCCCGCTGCTGAGCGAGTGGCTGGCGGGCGTGCCGGCGTCGCGGACCTACGTGGACCTCGACTTCTGAAAGCCGTCGCGAAACTCTCGTCTGCCGAACTGAAGACCGCGCTCGGACGTGAAGCGGGCGGGCTTGGCTTCGATTGTGTCGGGGTGACCGAACCGGGCGCGATCGCGGAAGCTGCAAAACATTTCCGCGAGTTCCTCGATGCCGGCGCGCACGGCGACATGGCCTGGCTCGCCGCCGATCCCGAGCGCCGCGCCGATCCGCGCGCGCTATGGCCCGCCGTACGTTCGGTGATCATGCTAGGGCTCAATTACGGGCCTGACGAGGATCCGCTTACCCTGCTGGAAAGCCGTACGCGCGGCGCGATCTCGGTCTATGCGCAAGGCGACGATTATCACGATCTGATCAAGAAACGGCTGAAGGCGTTGGCGCGATGGCTGGTCGCGGCGTCAGGTTGCGAGGTCAAGGTATTCGTCGACACCGCCGCGGTGATGGAAAAACCGTTGGCGCAGGCGGCGGGATTGGGCTGGCAGGGCAAGCATACCAACCTCGTCTCGCGCGAATTCGGCTCGTGGCTGTTTCTGGGCGCGATTTTCACCACGCTGGATTTGCCGCGCGACGATGCTGACATTGACCATTGCGGCTCGTGCCGGGCCTGCCTCGATATCTGCCCGACGGCTGCGTTTCCGGCTCCCTACAAGCTCGACGCCCGGCGCTGCATCTCCTATCTCACCATCGAGAACAAGGGCGCCATCCCGCACGAATTCCGCAAAGCCATCGGCAATCGTATCTATGGCTGCGACGATTGCCTCGCAGTGTGCCCGTGGAACAAGTTCGCGCAGACCGGGCACGAAACCAAACTCGCCGCGCGCGATGAATTGCGCGAGCCTCGACTTTCAGAGCTGGCGCGGCTTGATGACGCCGCATTTCGTGCCCTTTTTTCGAAATCGCCGGTCAAGCGCATCGGCCGCGACCGCTTTATCCGCAATGTGCTGATCGCAATCGGCAACTCCAATGACGCCGCCTTGGCCGAAGTGGCCGAGCGGCTACTGGAAGATGAAAGCCCGCTGGTCCGCGGTGCCGCGGTGTGGGCGCTGTCGCAATTGATTGGTCGGGAGGAATTTTCCAAACGCGCGGCCAGCGCACTCCGCACCGAGAGCAACGAAACCGTTCGCTCCGAATGGCGTTGCGCCTGACTCTTTCACCTGATCTCCTCTGCCGCAGCGATGATACGTGCAATGTCCTGCGGCCGCGACAGGCGGTGATCGCCGTCCCGGATCACTGTCAGCACGACGTCGTCGGCTGGCAACCGATGCGCGAGCGCCAAGGCATGCTTCCATGGCACATCCCTGTCTTGGGCGCCTTGCAGGATGCGCACCGGGCAACCGACATCGATCGAGCCGCCCAGCAACAAATGATTGCGGCCCTCCTCGATCAGGGCGCGCGTGATCGGATAGGGCGTGCCGTCGCCATATTCCGATGGCCGCAGCCAAACGCCCCTGGTCTCGATCTCCCGGCGGATCTCGGGCGCAAGGCCTTTCCACATCAGCTCCTCGGTAAAATCCGGTGCCGGCGCGATCAGCACCAGGCCGGCCAGCGAGACACCGGCGCCAGCATGTTTTGCCATCTCGCGCGCGAGTAGCAGCGCGATCCAGCCGCCCATCGAGGAGCCGATCACCACTTGAGGTCCGCGGCAGAACTGCTGGAACACCGCCACGCTCTCCTCCAGCCAGCGCCCGATGGTGCCGTCTTCGAAGCGGCCACCGGATTCGCCGTGGCCGGAATAATCGAAGCGGACGCAGGCGCGGCCATGTTCCGCTGCCCAGGCATCGAGCGCGAGCGCCTTGGTGCCCACCATGTCCGAGTTGAAACCGGCGAGCCAGAACAGCCCCGGCGCTTGGCCGGCGCGGGCGCGGACCGCGATGGCGCGCATGGCGCTACCTTCGCCGACCTCGATGAACGCGGGTGACTCAGTGGGACCTGCTGTCGAATTCATCATGGAACGTTTACTCGGTTTTGCTGTTGGAGCGGGCGCGCAATCGATCAATGGGCGCCAATAACGACCTAAGGCATTCCCTGCGCTTGCGGAACGGGCGATTGGTGGCTATGTCGCCCTGCGTGACCAAAATGCTTCGCATTTGATGGTTTTTCGTACCTTGAGCTGTGAGTTTGCTTGCCCGTTGGGGCTTCTTCCTTCACACTGTCGCCTTCGTTCACAACTTTGGAGAACTACCCATTCGCCGTCCCAACAGAGCCCCGCCCGCTGCCACCAAAGACGGGCCGCGCACCAATGATGATATCCGCAACGCGCAGATCCAGCTGATCGATCAGAATGGTACGAACCACGGAACCGTCGAAACCGTGGTCGCCATCAAGATGGCCCTCGAAGCGGGCATGGATCTTGTGGAGATTTCGCCGAACACCAATCCTCCCGTTTGCAAGATCATGGACTACGGGAAGTTCAAATATTCCGCGCAGAAAAAAGCCGCGGAAGCCCGCAAGAAACAGAAGGTCGTCGAGATCAAGGAGATCAAGCTGCGGCCGATGATCGACGATCACGACTACGACGTGAAAATGCGCGCGATGCAGCGCTTCTTCGAGGAGGGCGACAAGGTCAAGGTCACCTTGCGCTATCGCGGCCGCGAAATGGCGCACCAGGAGATCGGCACCAAGCTCCTGGACAAGGTCAAGAGCGACGTCGCCGAGATCGCCAAGGTCGAGCAGGACGCAAGATTTGAAGGCCGCCAGGTGGTGATGGTGCTGGCGCCGCGCTGATTGGTGTTAGTGGGATTGCCGACTTGAAAACGGCCCGTCAGACGATCTGGCGGGTCGATTTCTTGGCAGATCAGCTCAGGTGCCCAGGCCCGGAAAAAGCGGCAAGAGCGGCAATCGATCGGTGAGAACTGGTCATTGTCTACGCTGTTGTGAGCTTGGTGATAATGGCGTCACGCAGTTCGTCAGAGGATCGCCTTCCGCGGTTCATCGTTGCCAATTCGCTTTCGCTCTGCCATAAGCCCAGCCTTCATCGCCCGGCTGATCAAGGGCTGCCGTGTCGATGCCCGTGCGGGTTTCTTTTTTTTGAGAAACTTGAGCACTTTCAACGCTCTAACGAGCATTTTAGCCGCGAAAGCGCCCCTTCGGGCGCCTCTTCCTGCGGCCGATAGGAGAGCCAAATGCCCAAGCTGAAGACCAAGTCGGGCGCCAAAAAGCGCTTCAAGGTGACTGCCAACGGCAAAGTGATGCACGCCCAGCGCGGCAAGCGCCACGGCATGATCAAGCGGACAAAGAAGCAGATTCGCCAGCTCCGCGGCACCCGCGTGCTGTTCAAGACCGACGGCGACAACGTCAAGAAGTACTTCTTGCCGAACGCCTGATCGCGCGCTTCTCATCGCAAAGCCGAGCCCCGTTCGCGCGGCGACCTGTCAGCTCTTTTCAAATCGAGGATTTAAGTCATGTCTCGCGTTAAACGCGGTGTGACCTCTCACGCCAAGCACAAGAAAGTCTACAAGGCCGCCAAGGGATTCCATGGCCGCCGCAAGAACACCATCCGCGCCGCC
The DNA here is from genome assembly GCA_005885285.1 of Alphaproteobacteria bacterium. Classification (GTDB taxonomy): domain Bacteria; phylum Pseudomonadota; class Alphaproteobacteria; order Rhizobiales; family Xanthobacteraceae; genus Bradyrhizobium. The sequence continues at coordinate 5,751 of VAZG01000196.1, forward strand.
AAAGCCGCGGTCGAGAAGGCCGGGCAATATGCCTTCCGCGATCGCAAACGCAAGAAGCGCACTTTTCGGGCACTTTGGATCCAGCGCCTGAACGCCGCCGTCCGTCCCTTTGGCATGACCTACAGCGTCTTTATCAACGGCCTTTCCAAGTCCGGCATTACAGTGGACCGCAAGGTGCTGTCGGATCTCGCCATCCACGAGCCGGCGACGTTCCAGGCAATCGCCGAGAAGGCCAAGGCCGCGCTGGCGGCGTAAGTTCGCGCATCTTCTCGCAACGTCCTGCAATCCGGTGTCATGCCCCGCTTCAGGCGGGGCATCCAGTAACCACCGATCCATATTTCTGACGCCCGGCGGTTACTGGATCATCCGCTTTCGCGGATGATGACGGCGTCATGCTTGGATAGCGGGTCCGCTCCCAACAGGTGACCGTCGCCATGTCCGATCTCGCAACGCTCGAACAAACTATCCTTCAGCAGATCGCCGCCGCGACCGACGAGGCGGCGCTCGAGTTCGTGCGCGTCGCGGCGCTGGGCAAGAAGGGCTCGATCTCCGCGCTGCTGGCCACGCTCGGCAAGATGTCGCCGGACGAGCGCAAGACGCAGGGTGCGGCGATCAACCTCGCCAAGGACAGGGTGAGCGAGGCGCTCGCCGCGCGCCGCGAGGTCCTGAAATCGGCAGCGCTTGATGCGCGGCTTGCATCCGAGACCATCGACGTCACCCTGCCGCTGCGCGAGACTCCAGCGGAAGCGGGCCGGATTCATCCGCTCAGCCAGGTGATGGACGAACTGACCGCGATTTTCGCCGATATGGGATTTGCGATCGCCGAGGGTCCCGACATCGAGACCGATGATTACAACTTCACCAGGCTGAATTTCCCGGAAGGCCATCCGGCGCGGGAGATGCACGACACTTTCTTCTTCAATCCGAAAGAAGATGGTTCGCGGATGCTGTTGCGAACGCACACTTCACCGGTGCAGGTGCGCACCATGCTGAGCCAACAGCCGCCGATCCGCGTGGTTTGCCCGGGCCGCACCTATCGTATCGATTCGGACGCGACCCATACGCCGCAGTTCCACCAGGTCGAGGGCCTCGTCATCGACAAGGGCTCGCATCTCGGCCACCTCAAATGGATCCTGCATGAGTTCTGCAAGGCGTTCTTCGAGGTCGATCACATCAATATGAGGTTCCGGCCGTCGTTCTTTCCGTTCACCGAGCCATCGCTTGAAGTCGATATCCAGTGCCGGCGCGGCAACGGCGAAATCCGTTTCGGCGAGGGGGAGGACTGGCTGGAGATTCTGGGTTGCGGCATGGTGCATCCAAATGTGCTGCGCGCCTGCGGCATCGATCCCGACGTCTATCAGGGCTTTGCCTGGGGTATGGGGATCGACCGCATCGCGATGTTGAAATACGGCATGTCTGATTTGCGGCAATTGTTCGAGAGCGACGTGCGCTGGCTCAGCCACTACGGCTTCAAGCCGCTCGACGTCCCGAGCCTGGCTGGAGGGCTGAGTACGTGAAATTCACGCTCTCCTGGCTGAAGGAACATCTCGACACCGACGAGCCGGTCGAAAAGCTCGCCGACAAGCTCACCATGATCGGGCTTGAGGTCGAGAGTATCGACGACAAGGCGAGGGCGCTTGCGCCGTTCACCATCGCGCGGGTGATTTCCGCCGAGCAGCATCCCAATGCGGACCGGCTGCGGGTGTGCATGGTCGATCCCGGCAACGGCAGCGCTCCGGTGCAGGTCGTTTGCGGCGCGCCGAATGCGCGCGCCGGGTTGATCAGCGTGTTCTCGGCCCCTGGCACCTTCATCCCCGGCAAGAACATCACGCTTGGCGTCGGCACCATCCGCGGCGTCGAGAGCCGCGGCATGCTGTGCTCTGAGGCGGAACTGCAGCTTTCGGAGAATCACGACGGCATCATGGAGCTGCCGGCCGACGCGCCGGTTGGTGCGCCTTACGCGCAATGGGCTGGGCTCGGCGATCCCGTCTTCGAGATCAATTTGACGCCGAACCGACAGGACTGCATGGGCGTGCACGGCATCGCCCGCGATCTTTCCGCCGCCGACATGGGCAAGTTCAGGGATCCTGGCATCAAGCCGGTCAAGGGTGAATTCCCCTGCCCGGTCAAGGTGACGGTCGAAGATGCGAGCCTTTGTCCCGGCTTCGCGCTGCGGCTGGTACGCGGGGTCAAGAACGGTCCTTCGCCGAAATGGCTGCAACAGCGCTTGAGCTCGATCGGCTTGCGGCCGATCAACGCGCTGGTCGATATCACCAACTTTATGACGTACGACCGCGCCCGCCCCCTCCACGTGTTCGACGCCGGGAAGGTAAGCGGCAATCTCACCGTGCGCCGCGCCCGTGATGGCGAAACGCTGCTGGCGCTCGATGGCCGCACCTATGCGCTCGATGCCGGCATGTGCGTGATCGCGGACGATCACGACGTCGAATCGCTCGCGGGCATCATGGGCGGCGAAGCCTCCGGCTGCGACGCGAACACCACCGACGTGCTGATCGAATCGGCGCTGTGGAACGAGATCAACATCGCCCACACCGGCCGCAAGCTCGGCATCAATTCGGACGCCCGCTATCGTTTCGAGCGCGGCGTCGATCCGGCCTTCATGGTGCCGGGGCTGGAGCTGGCAACGCGCCTGGTGATGGAGATCTGCGGCGGCTCGCCGTCGGAGAACGTCGTGGTCGGCAAGAGCTTCGGCGACGACCGCGTGATTGAGTTTCCGTTGACCGAGGTCAAGCGGCTCGCCGGCATCGACGTGCCGACGGTCGAGATGCGGCGCATCCTCACCCATCTCGGTTTCATGATGGCCGGCAGCGGCCCGGTTGTGAAGGTCGCGATCCCCTCTTGGCGTAGCGACGTGCACGGCAAGGCCGATATCGTCGAGGAGATCGTGCGCATTGTCGGCGTCGATAAGGTGCCGATGACGCCGTTCGGGCGCGGCGAGGAGCCGCGCAAGCCGGTGCTGACCCAGATCCAACTGCGCACGCGCCGCGCCAAGCGCACGCTCGCCGCGCGCGGCATGGTCGAAGCGGTGACGTGGTCCTTCATCTCAAGACCTGCGGCCGAATTGTTCGGCGGCGGAGCGAGCGAACTTGCGCTTGCCAACCCCATCGCTTCCGACCTGTCCGACATGCGGCCGAGCCTGCTGCCCGGTCTGGTCGCCGCCGTGGAGGCCAATGGCAATCGCGGCTTCATGGACGCGGCGCTGTTCGAAGTCGGCCAGATCTTCAAGGGCGATAGACCTGAGGATCAACTGACCGCGGCATCGGGCGTGCGCCACGGCTTTGCCTCGTCGCAAGGCTTGGGACGGCACTGGTCCGGCTCGAAGTCGGCAGACGCGCTGGATGCCAAGGCCGATGCGCTTGCGGTGCTCGCTGCCGTCGGGGCGCCGATGCAGGCGCTGCAGATTGCGCCTGGCGGAGCGAGCTGGCTGCATCCTGGCCGCTCCGGCACTATCCAGATCGGGCCGCAAAACGTGCTCGGATATTTCGGCGAATTGCATCCGCGCACGCTGGAGCGGCTCGGCGCGGACGGCCCCTTGATGGCGTTCGAGGTGATCCTCGAGCGTATTCCGGCGGCCAAGCAGAAGCCGACCCGCGCAAAGCCTATGCTCGAGCTCTCCGCGTTCCAGCCGGTGTCGCGCGATTTCGCCTTCATCGTCGACCGCAACGTCAAGGCCGGCGACATCGTGCGCGCAGCGCAGGGCATCGACAAGAAGCTGATTGCGGATGTCACCGTGTTCGACGTCTATGAAGGCAAGGGCATCGATGACAACAAGAAGTCGATCGCCATCGCCGTGACCATGCAGCCGCGCGAAAAGACCATGACCGATCAGGAAATCGATGCGGTGGCGGCGAGGATCGTCGCCGAGGTAACGAAGAGGACCGGCGGCATGTTGCGCGGATGATCTTGCCGGACCTGATCCCGCCGGAGGTCAGCATCAATGCCGCAATCGCCATCTGCACGATTGCCTTCATATCGGGAACCGCGCGCGGATTTTCCGGCTTCGGCTCGGCGCTGATCTTCATGCCTCTCGCAAGCAGCATGGCGGCGCCGCGCCTGGTCGCAGCGCTTTTGCTGATCATCGATTTCGTCGCGGCGGCGCCGCTGATACCGAACGCGTGGAAGCACGCCGACCGCAAGGCAACGGCAGTCATGGTGTTCGGCGCGCTGATCGGCGTGCCCATCGGAACGTACTTCCTGAGCCGGCTCGATCCTGTGACGACGCGCTGGATCATCTCGGCTTTCGTGTTCGCGCTGTTGCTGCTGCTGCTGGTATCGGGCTGGCGCTATCGCGGCGCGGATCATGCCGCGCTTTCCATAGGCATCGGCGGCCTGTCCGGTTTCTGCAGCGGCCTCGCGCAAACCGGCGGGCCTCCGATCGTCGGCTATTGGCTCGGGCGGCCGATCTCGTCCGTGATCGCGCGTGCCAACATCCTGCTGTTCTTTGGCGCGTCGGATTTCTTTTCCGCCGTGAGTTATGCAACCACCGGCCTGATCACCGCGGATTCGATCAAGTTCTCGCTGATGGTCGGTCCGGTCTACGCCATCGGCGTCGCTTTCGGCGCATCGCTGTTCGGCAAGGCCGGCGAGAGGGTGTTCCGGTCGATCTGCTATGTCCTGATCGCGGCGGCGGTCATCATCGGCCTGCCGATGCTCGACGGCGTGCTTCGCGGACGCTAGGTTCGTCCGACGCGCAAGAAGATGGCAGGGGAGAATTCCATGATCGATCGTCGCAGTGCGCTGAAGCTGGCGCTTGGCAGCGCCGCTGCATGTGCAACCCGACCCGTGTTCGCGCAAACGGTGAAGCCGCGCACCCGGATCGTGTTCCTGGGCACCAAGGGCGGACCGCGCATCGGTGTCGGCGCATCCAATCCCGCCAATCTCGTTGTGGTGAACGAGACGCCTTTCGTGATCGATTGTGGCATGGGCGTCAGCCGCCAATTGGTCGGCGCCGGCGTGCCGATCCCGTCGGTGAAATACATCTTCATTAGTCATCACCACTCCGATCACAATCTCGAATATGGCAACCTTTTCTACAACGCCTGGGTCGCCGGACTGTCGACGCCAATCCATTCATTCGGTCCAAAGGGTATCGAGGCGATGACCAAAACCTATTGGGAACTGAACAAGTTCGACGTCGAGACCCGCATCGCGGATGAAGGCCGGCCCGATCCACGGCCGCTGCTGGTCGCCAAGGATATCACCGAGGATGGCGTTGTGCTGCAGACGCGGGACGTGAAGGTGACGGCCTTCCGCACGCCGCATCCGCCGATTGTTGATAACTTTGCCTATAAATTCGAGACGCCCGACGGCACGATCGTGTTCTCCAGCGACACCAACTACAATCCGAAGCTCGCGGAATTCGCAAAAGATGCCGACGTGCTGGTGCACGAATGCCTCTACGTGCCCGCAGTCGATCGCCTCGTGAACAAGACCAAGAACGGCGCGACACTGAAAAAACATCTGTTGGAGAGCCATACCACTACCGAAGACGTCGGCCGCATCGCGGCTGCCGCTGACGTGAAGGTGCTGGTGATGAGCCATTTCGTGCCGGGCGACGACCCGCTGGTGACCGACGATAACTGGACCGAGGATGTGAAGAAGAACTATTCCGGCCGGATCATTGTCGCGAAGGACCTGATGGAGCTCAAGCTGCCGGTGTGACGCGATGCCCAGCAAATTCTGCCGGCAGCTTCCGTCATTAATCGATCGGCGAATAGGGCGTCGCGGTTCTGCGGGGCGCGCCACGATGCCGCGGTGTCCGGGCCGGCGCCTCGACCGGTTCGGTATCCTTCAGCGCGCCGATCCTGCGTAGCGCCGCCTCCGCCGCACGCTCGCCGCTCTCCCAGGCGCCGTCGACGGTTCCCCACAGCGTTTCATGGGTCGCTTCGCCGGCAAGAAAGAGCGCGCCGAGCGGCTCGGTCAAAATTTTTCGCGATGGCTGGCCGCCCGGTGAGGCCGCCGACATCGCGCCGAGCACATAAGGCTCCGCGTTCCATCGGGTCGCGCTCGACTTCTTCACCGCGGAGGCCGCGTCGCTGCCGAACAATTTGGTGAGCCACTCCACCGCGAAGCCAATCATTGCCCGCTCGCCCTGGCCCGAGAGATCGCGGCCGAACGAGCCCGCGACATCGATCGAGCACAGCGATGAGCCGCCGATATTGGCTGATAGCAGCGCCGTCCGCGTCGAGTTGCTTTGTTCGATGACGACGTCATCGCGGGACAGCCCCAACGGATTGCCCGGTAGTTCCAGCACGATGTGATCGTAGCTGCCGAGGCTCAGCTTTGCCGCGGCATCGAGCGCACGCTTTGGAATATCGGGCGCGAACTTGATACTGCCCGCCGTCAAAACATTGCTCGACACCGTGACGATGGCCGCCCGCGCGGCAATCTTGCCGGCCTGGGTTTCCACCGCGACATCGCGGGTGCCCCAGACAATGCGGCTGGCGGGCGTCGACAGCGAAATCGGAACCTGCTCGCCGAGCTTTGCGATCAGCGCCCCCAGACCTTGCCGACAGGCGAATACGGAACTGCGGTCCTGTGCGCGAACCTTATCGACAGCGGAGAAATCCTTCAGATCTTTGCCGGCAAAATTGGCGCCGAGTGCAAAGTCGACGGTGCCTGCCCAGTCGCCGAGGTCCTTCGGCAAGGCGGCGGCGCAGGATACATCGAATTTGCGCGAGGCGTCATCGATGGCACGGCTGGTGCGGACCAAAGTTGCCAGGAATTCCTCGGTCTCGCCGGCTCGCGCGTAGCGGCGGCCTATGCGGATTTTCTGACCCGACGGCGCGGTCACAATCTCGAGCCCGGCGGCACGCGCAAGCCTGATCATCGGGTTGCTGTCGGGATTGTGCATCCATCGCGCGCCGCGATCAAAGGGGACGGCGAAAGTCGAAACGTCGGTGAGACAGCGGCCGCCGACCCTCCCTGCCGCCTCCACCACGATCACCTTGCGGTTCGCAGCCATGATGCGCCGCGCCGCAGCGATACCCGCAGCACCTGCGCCGATCACGACAATGTCGGTCTCACGCGGCAGCGGAGCCCCAAAGGCGCGCGCGCCTACCATCGGCGTCGCAGCAAATGCCGCGGAGGCCGAGAGAAAGCCGCGGCGCGTCATTGTCATGTCATGGTTTCCGAAGACTTGAAAAGAATAGAACAGCTAGCGAACTTTGCCGTGACCGGCAACACTCATGGTGAATCAATCATGATTGATCGACGGCCCTGCATGAACCAAATTGCAACGGCTTTCGACCATGATATGGAAGGGAAAAGCGGCCAGAAAAGGTTGCTGGGGGGAATTGCAATCATGGGCGTCGTGCTCGATACGGTCGGCAAGCTGATCGCCGGCTACCTTCAGAAGGAGGTGCCGGGCTATGAGCCGTTCACGCCGAGCGATCCGGAACATCTGCGCGGGATCATCGAGCCTGGCGATGTGCTGCTGGTCGAAGGCAACAACCGCATTTCCGGCATCATCAAATATCTGACCCAGTCCACCTGGTCGCATGCCACGCTCTATGTCGGGCCGATCGACGGCGCCCAGGAGCCCGACGGCGAGCCGCATGTCCTGATCGAGGCCTATATCGGCGAAGGCGTGGTTTCGGCGCCGCTGTCGAAATATTTTCCCTATCACACCCGGCTATGCCGGCCGGTAGGCTTGTCCTACGAAGACCGCACGACGGTGTGCCGCTACGCCATCAACCGGATCGGCTTCGGCTACGACACCAAGAACATTCTCGACCTGATGCGCTTTCTGATCCCGCTGCCGATCCCGCAGCGCTGGCGGCGGCGCTTGATCGCGTTCGGCTCCGGCGATCCCACCAAGATCATCTGCTCGGCGCTGATCGCGCAGGCCTTCGACGCCGTGCGCTATCCGATCCTGCCGAAGATCACCCGCGCCGGCTCGCGCCAGGCGCGTCGCGAAATCCTGCATATCCGCGATTCGTCGCTGTATATGCCGCGCGACTTCGACATCTCGCCCTATTTCGAGGTCGTCAAACCCACCATCGTGCACGGCTTCGATTACACCGCCCTGCACTGGGCCGACAAGCAGAAGCCGCTCCAGGAGGTAGCGGGCGAATTCGGTGTGTTTCCAGAAACGCTCGAGTCGCCGCCGCTTGTTCCTGAAGCGATTGACGAAGAGGCGGCGGTTCCGGCTGCAGAAGTAGCCGCGCGCGACGCTGCGCCGCTTGTCGAGCGCGTCACGGTGGCGGAACACTACATGGTCGTCGAGTATGTCGAGGCTTGCCTGCCGGAACGCCGCGCCCGGCCGCGTGTGGTGGCTTAGAACGTAAATCGGCTTCGCCTGTAGCCGCGTCATCAGTTCAGTCGCGCGCTGCCTTCATACATGAAGGTCATCGGCCTTGGCCCCGGTATATAGCCGGTCTCGATTCTGTCCATGCGGAAGCCCGCGTCTTCGATCATCGAGCGGATCGGGCGATTGAGATGACAGCCGCCACTGAAGCGTCGCCATGCCGGCGTCAGCAGGTCCTGCCACCAACGCACGCCCTCATCGGGTGCCCGGCCGTGCTCGGCGAACAGGAGCTTGCCGTCAGGCCGCAACACGCGCCGCATCTCCGCGAGCGCCGCGGGGGCTTGCGGGATCGAGCACAAGGTCCAGGTCGTGACGATCGTATCGACGCAATGGGCGTCGAGCGGAATCGCCTCGGCGGAAGCCTCGAGGAAGCGGACAGGCATATCGCGCGACGCGCCTTGAGCCATGCGTACAAGCCGCGGTGCCGGTTCGAGCGCGAGAACCTCCCGCACGGGCGGGCGATAGAATGGAAGGTTCATGCCCGAGCCGACGCCGATTTCGAGCACCCTGCCGTCTGCCGCGCCAATCACACGTTCGCGAAATGGCGTGAGCTGCTTGTTGCGCATCGCAAGATCGCACAGGCGCGGCAGGATGACGTCGTTATAAAAGCCCATCGTCGCTCCGAATGTTCATCCAGCCGCATGACCAACGTGTGGCTGACCAATCGGTTCGAGCCCGAACTATCGGTCGGATCGGCCAATGACGGCCATCAGTTCCGATATCTTCTGGCGCTGATCGGCCTTGTTGCCGCTGGCGATCGCGCCTTCCACGCAATGCGCCACGTGATCTTGCAACACTTCTTCCTCGACGCGGCGAAGCGCCGCGCGCACCGCCGCAATCTGCGTGACAATGTCGATGCAATAGCGGTCCTCGTCGACCATCTTCGCGAGCCCGCGGACCTGGCCCTCGATCCGACTCAGGCGCTTTTGACAGGAAGCCTTGATGTCTTTTCGCATGCCGCCTATATACCCCTACAGGGTATAGGTTTCAAGTCCCGGTGGAGAGATCGATGGGCACAGCCGAACACGCGGCTGCCGGCAAAGTGGAGGCCTGCTGCGCCAATGATGCCGGTCACGGCCACCAGCAAGCGGCGCTCGATCCAGTTTGCGGCATGAGTGTCGACCCCGCGACGCCAAAACATCGCTTCGATCACCAAGGCGAAGCCTTTCATTTCTGCTCGACCGGCTGCCAGATCAAATTCGCCGCCGATCCCGCAAAATATCTCGACAAGCAGAAGCCGCAGGCCGAGACGCGCGAGCCCGAAGGCACCACCTATACCTGCCCGATGCATCCGCAAATCCATCAGATCGGGCCGGGAAGCTGCCCGATCTGCGGCATGGCTCTGGAGCCCGAGGTCGCAAGCCTGGACACGGCACCCAATCCCGAACTCGCCGACATGACGCGGCGGTTCTGGATCGGCCTTGTGCTGGCCGCGCCTGCGGTCGTGCTGGAAATGGGCGGGCATCTCGTCGGCGGCCACGGCCTCATCGATCCAACCCTATCGAACTGGATCCAGCTTGCATTCGCGACACCCGTGGTGCTGTGGGCGGGCTGGCCGTTCTTCGTTCGCGGCTGGCAGTCGCTCCTCACGCGCAATCTCAACATGTTCACGCTGATTGCGATGGGGACCGCCGTAGCCTACGGCTACAGCCTGGTTGGAACCCTCGTTCCACAACTCTTTCCGGCCACCCTCCGCGGACATGGCGGCGCGGTTGCGGTCTATTTTGAGGCCGCCGCGGTCATTACCGTTCTGGTCCTGCTTGGACAGGTGCTGGAACTGCGGGCGCGCGAGGCGACGTCCGGCGCAATCAAGGCGCTGTTGCAGCTCGCCCCGAAAACCGCGCGTCGCCTCGGCGACGATGGCGCCGACCATGAAGTCGAGATCGACGAACTCAAAGTTGGCGACAGATTGCGGGTGCGGCCAGGCGAAAAGGTGCCGGTCGACGGCATCATTCTCGAGGGCCGCGCCGCGCTCGATGAAGCGCTGGTAACAGGCGAATCTATGCCCGTTACCAAGGAGGCTGGCGGCAAGGTGATCGCGGGCACGCTCAACCAATCCGGCGGCTTTGTGATGCGCGCCGACAAAGTCGGCCGCGACACGCTGCTGTCGCAAATCGTGCAGATGGTCGCCGACGCGCAACGCTCGCGCGCGCCGATCCAGCGATTGGCCGATCACGTCGCGGGCTGGTTCGTGCCGATGGTGATTGTGGCCGCCATCGTTGCATTCGGCGTCTGGGCCTCGTTCGGTCCCGAGCCGCGGATGGCCTTCGGCATGGTTGCGGCGGTCAGCGTCCTGATCATCGCCTGCCCCTGCGCGCTCGGGCTTGCCACGCCGATGTCGATCATGGTCGGGGTCGGACGCGGCGCGCAGGCCGGCGTCTTGATCAAGAACGCCGAAGCGCTTGAGCGCATGGAAAAGATCGACACGCTGGTGGTCGACAAGACGGGCACACTGACCGAAGGCAAGCCGAAAGTGGTCGCGATAGTGCCGGCAATCGGATTTCGGGAAGACGAAATCCTGCGTCTCGCCGCCAGCGTCGAGCGCGCCAGCGAACATCCGCTGGCGGACGCGATCATACGTGCTGCCAAGGAGCGCAATCTCGATTTGGGCAAGGTTGACGAATTCGATTCGCCGACCGGCAAGGGCGTCGCCGGCAACGTCGACGGCAAGACCGTTCTGCTAGGCAATTCGAATTTGCTGACATCCCTCGGTGTCGAGACGGCGTTACTCAACGCAGATGGCGAGCGTCTGCGCGGAGACGGCACCACCGTCATCAACATCGCAGTCGACGGAGAGCTCGCGGGATTGTTCGCGATCGCCGATCCAGTCAAGCAATCGACGCCGGACGCCCTCAAAGCACTGGCAGCGGAAGGCATCAAGGTCATCATGCTGACCGGCGACAATCGGACCACGGCGAGCGCGGTCGCGCGAAAACTCGGGATCGACGATGTCGAGGCGGAGGTGCTTCCGGATCAAAAAAGCGCCGTCGTCGCCAAGCTGAAAAGGGCCGGGCGCATCGTCGCCATGGCCGGAGACGGCGTCAACGACGCGCCGGCGTTGGCCGCGGCCGACGTCGGCATTGCCATGGGCACCGGTACCGACGTCGCGATGGAAAGCGCCGGCATCACATTGCTCAAAGGCGACCTTGGCGGCATCGTTCGCGCCCGGAAACTGTCGCAGGCAACCATGAGCAACATCCGGCAGAACCTGTGCTTCGCGTTCATTTATAACGCCGCCGGCATCCCGATTGCCGCAGGCGTCCTCTATCCAGCGTTCGGCATCCTGCTGTCGCCAATCATCGCCGCCGCCGCGATGGCGCTGTCGTCGGTGAGTGTCGTCGGCAACGCGCTGCGATTGCGGGTGACGCGGCTTTAGGACTCACCACGGACACACTTCCTCACTGGAATTTGCGGAAGCTGCCCCTCACCCCAACCCTCTCCCCGCAAGAGCGGGGCGAGGGAGAAATGACCGCTGCGCTTCAACTTAAACTCATCACACTCACATCTAGTCACGCAGCGTTGGCCGAGCTCCCGCGGGGCAGCCCGGCGCGGGCGAGCCCGCCATAGAGTGCCTCGCCCGGCATTTCCGATCGCAGGATCGCGCGCACCGCGACCAGCCTTTCGATATCGATACCGGTGACAAATCCCTTGCTTTCGCAGAGGAACACGAGGTCCTCGAACACGACATTGCCGGTGGCGCCCGGCGCGAACGGGCAGCCGCCGAGGCCACCGAGCGAGCCGTCGAGGATGCGCGCACCGGCATCGAGCGCCGCCGAAGCGTTTGCAATGCCCATGCCGCGGGTATCGTGCAGATGCACGCAGACAGGTTTCGATCCGGCGATCCTGACCACCGCCCTGGTCAATTCGCCGACCTGCCTGGGGCCGGCAAACCCGACGGTGTCGGCAACCGCGACCATGTCGACGCCGACCTCGTACAATTTTTCAGCGATCCGGATCACCTCGTTCGGATCGACCGGGCCCACGATCGAACAGCCCAGCGCCATCGAGATCGCGGCATTGACGACCGGCTTATGCGAGCTCGCATCGCGCAAATCGCAAAGGCGCTTGACATTCGCGATAGCAGAATCGCGCGAGCGGTTGGCATTGGCCTGGCTGTGTTCTTCAGTCGCCGAGACCACGGAAGCAATTTCGGCGACGCCCGATGCCAAGGCTTCGTTGACGCCGCGCTCGTTGAGCGCCAGCGCAACGCCGTGCGCTCCGGGAAGCTCGGCAATGGTTTTGACGATATCGCGCACATCGGCAAATTGCGGGAACGTCTTGGCGGGCAGGAACGAGCCGACCTCGAAGTACCGCACGCCGGCGGCATATTCCTCACGGATCCAGCGCTGCTTGACTGCTGTCGACGGGAACTTCTTCACAAGCTGGAGCCCGTCGCGCAAGCCTACTTCGCGCAAGCTGACGCGATCGTTGGGATAGACGACTTGAACGCCGCTCATGCGCGCCTCCTATCGGTTTTGGCAGTCGAAGTAACCTCTTCCAGTTCGGCGCGAACGGCCGACGTGTCGGCGCCAAGCACCGGCACCTTCAATCCTTCGCCGATATGGCCGCCGTTCCACTCGATCGGAAGCGCGGGAACGCGAAACGCCTTGCCATCGGCGTTGACGTTGTTGACGAGGCCGCCGGGGCGGCGCACGTGAGGATCGCTCAAAAGATCCTCGGGGCGGTTGATCGGCGAGAAGCAGATGTTCAGGGTGTCGAGCTTCTCCGAGAGCTGCGCCACGTTCCAGCGCTTGATCTCGTCCGCGACCCGCGGAATGATCCTTGCGCGCGCCAGAATCCGGTCGGTAGTGGTGCGCAAGCCCGGGTCCTCGGCAAATTCCTGCAAGCCGAATTCCCTGCAAAAGCTTTGCCAATGGCCTTCGGTGACGACGCCGATGAAGATGCGCCCGCCCCCGGCAGTATCGAAAATGTCGTAGATCGGCCAGGCGTGCTCGCGCTCCGGCATCGAGCGCGGCTTGTTGCCGGTCATTTCATATTCGACCATGTGCTGGGCGACCAGGAACGGGCAGTTCTCGAACAACCCTATGCGGATGTCGGCGCCGTCGGTGCGGCCGCCACGCTTTTGATAGAGCGCTGCGAGGATCGCGATCGCGCCGAACATGCCGCCCATGATGTCATTGGCGGAAGAGCCGACGCGTTGCGGCTTGTCGCGGGTACCGGTCATGGCGGCCAGCCCCGACATCATCTGCACCACCTCATCGAGCGCGGGACGATGCTCGTAGGGTCCGGAAAGAAAGCCCTTGTGGCCGGCGACGATCAGATGCGGATGTTTTTGACGCAGTTCGTCGGTGCCGAGGCCCTGCTTCTCCAACTGGCCATCGCGAAAATTTTCCAAAAATACATCGGCGCTCGCAAGCAGCCGCTGCATGGTCTCGCGATCCGCTGGCTTTTCGAAATCAAGCACGACGCTGCGCTTGCCGCGGTTGAACAAAGGGAAGAACGAAGTGCCCATGCCCCCCAGGCTGCGGGTCTTGTCACCTGCGGGTGGCTCGACCTTGATCACTTCGGCGCCCAATTGCGCGAGGATCATGCCGCAGGTCGGACCCATCACCATGTGGGTCATCTCGACGACCCTCACGCCGTCAAGCGGCAATCCCGTCCCGGTCATCGTCTTCTCCCGTCTGGTCCATCTCAAGCCAGATTAGGCCTTCAGCGGCGATCTGGAAAACATAATCCGTGGAACGGTGCCTGCACCCCTGCATAACCCAAATGCGTGGAGGTCGGCCGGATGGCGGGGCAAGCCGCTCAACACATAAACCGCTCTTGCAAACCGCTCTTGCCGAGCACCTCGCGCATATTTACCTCTCGCGGGAGCCAAGAGAGGTATCACCGCCATGCTGGACGCCGCCGTCAAGGCGCTTTCGCAAATCATCTCCCCGCCGATGCGCTCGATCCTGTGGCGCTCGATCGCGCTTGCGCTGGTGTTGATCACGGTGCTCGCGATCGGCCTGCAGCGGCTGTTGAGCTTCCTTGCCACTTATGGCGAAGGCTGGGGCGAAGCGATGCTCGGCCCTACATTCCATACGCCGCTCAATGTGCTCGCCTGGATCGTGTCGATCGCCGCGGGCCTCGGCGTCGTGCTTGGCGGCATCTTCCTGATGCCTGCGATCACCTCGCTGGTCGCAAGCGTGTTCGTCGACGAGGTCGCCGACCATGTCGAGCAGGAACATTATCCGGCGGAGCAGCCGGGCACCGCGCTGCCCTTGGGCCTTGCCATGCAAGAGGGCATCAAGACCGCGCTACTCACGATCCTTGTCTATCTGATCGCACTGCCCTTCGTATTTCTGGCCGGTGCCGGTTTCCTCGCCTTCTTCATCGCAACCGCGTGGCTTTTGGGCCGCGAATACTTCGAGCTCGCCGCGATGCGGTTCCGCCCGCCGGCGGAAGCCAAGGCCATGCGGAAGCAGAATGCGGCCTTGGTGTTCACCGCGGGACTGATCATCGCAGCCTTCGTGTCGATCCCGATCGTCAACCTGGCGACGCCGCTGTTCGGCATGGCCTTCATGGTTCACATGCACAAGCGGCTCTCCGGCCCGCGGCCCGAATTGATCGAACCGGCGCGGCGCACCAGCGTTCCGACGGTTTAGATTTCCGCCGTCGCATCCCCCGCATCAAATGCGGGCAGGCCGGCGCTCGAAGTCGCTTTGTCATGCGCGAACGGCACCAGCAGGAGACCCGCCAGCGCGACGCAGGCGAGCATCGCCCAGGCCTCGTTGACGCAAAGCGCCAGCGACGCCTTTTCGACCATGGGACGGACGAAGGCGATCGCGGCATCGTCTGGCGGTCCCGGCGCCCGGTTGAGGAGCAAGGACGGATCGAGCCCGATCGCCTTGGCCGCGCTGAGATCACCCGCCAGGAGGCGCGCGCGAAAATCCTCGGCATGGATGCCGCTCCGGCCATAGAGGATGGTATCGACCAGGGCGATGCCGATAGCGCCGCCGAGATTTCGCATCAGGTTGAACAAGCCGCTGGCGTCGGCGACTTCGGCCTGCGGCAGCGCGCCCAGCGCAAAGCGCGTCGGCGGCAGCAGGCAGAACATGATGGCGATGCCGCGCACGATTTGCGGCCACAGCATCTCGTCGAAGTCGGCCGTGCGCGGCTGGAGCGCACTCAAGCCGAGCCCGAGCGCAAACAGCGCGAAGCCGGCGGCCGTCAGGACGCGCGCGCCGATTCGCACTTCGAGCATCGCGGCAAGCGGCGCGGCGATAAGTTGCGCGCCTCCGGTGACGAGCATGATGGTGCCGATCTCGAACGCGTCGTGGCGGCGTACGAACGCGAGAAACACCGGCATCAGATAGACCGAGCCGAACAGGCCGACGCCAAGGCAAAAGCTCAAGGCGCAGCCGATCGCGAAGGAGCGCCGCCTTAGCGTCTGCAACCGCAGAACCGGATGCGTCGCGCGCAAGGTGCGATGGATCGAGGCGGCAATGCCGGCCGCGCTTGCCAGCAACAGGCCGATGCAAAGCGGCGACAGCCAGCCGTGGGAAGGCGCTTGCTTCAATCCGATCTCGAGGCTCGCGAGCGCCGCCGCCAAAAGAACAAGCGATGTCACGTCCAATGTTTCAAGTTCGCCGAAATCGGTGTGCTGCCGCGGCAGCAGCAACGGCGTCGCGGCAGCCGCGATCAGCCCGGGAACGACATTGATCAGGAACAGCCACGGCCAGGACCAGGTCGCCGTGATCCAGCCGCCGACCACGGGCCCGATCGTCGGCGCCAGCACCGCGACGACACCGGCGATCATGGTGGCGAGGCCATGCAGTCGGGGTGGAA
>VAZG01000344.1:0-776 GCA_005885285.1 Alphaproteobacteria bacterium
CGCCCATCACTGGGCCCATGATCTCGGCATCAACACCAGGTTCGAGGACTGGGCTTCCGAATACGGATGGTGGCTCGAGAAGCGGATGCGAACCATCGAAGGCTTCGCCACCCCGACCGGAATCGTCAAGCGACACGCATAGGCATCTCCGCTACAACAGGCAGACATTCTCCGCGTCCGTCGGCATGTCTCGGAGTGCCCAACAGGCATCGCCGCTTGCGGTGCTTGCGATGGACTAAACCCAAGGTGGCCCAAAACGTACCAGAGGGCAGGGAGAAGACCAGCGGCCCGCTCTTAGCCGAGCGGCAACGTTGGCCGCCCCAAAGGCGCCCGTTCTAAGTTTAGCGAAGCGCAGGGTTTCATGGAAAGGTGGCGTTTTCATCAGAAGATGACTGGCATCGCGCCCTCGTGTAATGGCCCCTCGGCGAACCCGTGTAAGTGGACTGGCCCGACAGGCCAAGGCCGTCGAGTGGACGGACGATGACGACAAGTTCGTGCCATGCTTCGATAGCAGCGCGGCGATGTTGGCCCATCAGTACAGCGAACTCGGCGCCAAGGACTTCGCCCTAGTGTTGGCCATCTCGGTCGCGATGGCCGCGCGAGACCTTTGAGAAGGAAGCCGACCAACTCGCCAAGATGGATCTTCCCCACATCGCCGCCATGGTGCGCCGCGCGGGCGCGCGGGCCGCGCCAACCGACTGCCCACATCCGGAAGGCAGCGCGAATGCAATCGATTGGAACTTGCGCCATGGACACCCAGCCACCTAAGCCACCGC
>VAZG01000344.1:800-11613 GCA_005885285.1 Alphaproteobacteria bacterium
CTTCTCTGTACATCTGCGCGCGCTCGTGCTCCTAGGCATCGCACTATCGCCCTTCGAATGCGCGGCCGCTGGAGGCTCTCCCGCGTTCTGTCGTACATGGCTAAACGTTTGCAATCGAACTTGCCCTAACGGGCCGGGCACTTGTGGCGGGGTTTGCTCGGGGCGCTATGAAAGCTGTCTCTCGTCTGGATGTTTCTTTTTCAACGTGCCCGGCCCACGGTGCCAAGGGAATGCCAAAGATGAAACCGCGACCGGTAAGGCCAATAAGACCATCCGCGAGGGTAAGCCCATCGGATGTGGTCCTCGGTTCGGCGGAAAGCCTTGCGACTAAACCCTGCACATTTGGCATCGCAGCGAGAGGATGTTTTCCGCTCCTCACACAATAGCGGACCTCGGTGGTTTATGAGTACACGCCCTAGATCGTCGCTGCGGCGGCTGTGGGCAAAGCAGTCGCGGCACCGCAGTGGCCAAACGACTGTCTCTGAGAGAGGCTAACCCCAAACATCACCTGCGGCGCCAAGAACTAGTTGCCGCGGCCTGCCTCGCTTGTTGACCAGGGAACGGAGCCGATCATGCGCAGGGTTGCACTAGCGATGGCATTCATCGTCGGATCGATCGCATCGGCGTCGGCCCAGAAGACCGAAATTGAGGCGGTCAACGCGAAATGGATCGAGTCCTTCAACAAGGGCGATTTCGCTGGCGTCGCATCGCTCTACACCGCTGATGCCATCGCATTCCCGCCCGGTTCTGCGATGGTGCATGGCGGCACCGCCATTGGGGCGATGTGGAAAAGCATGGCGGAACAAGTTAGCGATCCGAAACTCGTAACCCTGGACGTCAAGCCGCTCGGTCCCTCCGCGGCGCGCGAGGTCGGGACCTTCAGTTTGAAGACCAAGGGCCCGACACCGCAGGAAGTGACCGGGAAATATGTTGTGGTCTGGGAAAAGGTCGGAAACGACTGGAAGCTCGCGGCCGATATTTGGAACGATGGTAAGTAGCCTGCCGATTCCGATTAAATCGGGGGTTCTGACGTCAGCATCGTTTGCACGATGACCGTGTGCTGATCGCATCTTGCAACGCGTCGAGTGCGGCTCTGGATCCCATTCGCTCCCGCTCGGCGGAAGAAGTCCCGCTCGAAGATATTTCTAGAAGGCAGAACAGCGGAAGTGGTAACATAGGTGTAGTCGATCAAAGGCGGGCAACCCCCTATGATCCACATCACCCATTACATTTCCGGCATCCGATCCGGCTCCATGAATCGGGCGTGGCTTGCCATTGCCATTTCGTTGTTTTCTTGTGCTGCTTCGGCTGAAATCTATCCGGTCAGCGGCGTATGGATCGCAAGGGACGATCGGTTTCCAGGCTCGACGGCCTTGGCATGTTTGCTTCTCAAAGAATTCGGTGTCGATGCCGTCTTAACTCAACCCTTTCCAAGGGTAATGATTTTTTCCGGGGACAAACGATTTGAAATGCGAGGAGATTTCCGTGCCGAAAGAACAATCAGATCCGTCAAGGGCGCAGCAGACGGCAGCTACCAAATCACTGAATCGTTTCGAGGCCGCTGGCTGCCTTTTTCCAAAAGACCGTTTTTCACGCTGAAAATTGTTAACGCAACGACGATCGCAATTACTGAGGGAAACATCAGCACTCGATTATCGAAGTGTGCATCCAGCCCGTCACTTTGACGGTAGGAACCTATGAAGGGACCCATGCACTGCACAATTGCGGGAAGAAAAACAGCCGCCCGCATCCCTGGCTTCTGCCCAAATGGAGGAGCCCTCCACGGCACACACAAGCCGGTCCATACGGCGGATCACACGAGACCCACTATACGCAAGTTTGAGTTTTTGACGGAGCCAGTACGCCTTGCGGACCATCAAGCCGAGGCTATAGTGCCTCGCGGAAGTCCAGGAAATTAAGAAACTGAGGTCCAAGAAACCTCGACAAGCTTTGGGAGTGAATCAAGGCAAGCTCAGGGAGAAAATCAGAATGTCGATTACCCGTCGTCAAGTGCTGGCGTCCGGCGCGGCCGCCATTGCAGGCAGTTTTGTCAAGCCTGCAATCGCGGCAAAAGAGCCGATCCTGATCGGCTATCTTCCGGCGCTCACCGGCCCCTCGTCGTCCACCGGCGTCGGGATCAATCGCGGAATCCAGTTGGCGGTGCAGGAGATTAATGCGGGAGGCGGCATCGACGGGCGACAGATTGAGCTGATCACCCGCGACACCCAAAGCGATCCGACCAAGGCCGTGAATGGAGCGGCCGAGCTCACACGCGGGCAGAAGGTGAGCGTCGTCTTTGGTCCGGTCAATTCCGGCGAGTCGCTTGCCGTCGTGCCGTTGCTTGCACGTACGAATACGCCGCAAGTCCATCCCTGTTGGGTCGACAGCCTGACCGACCCGAAGAAATATCCGATGTGCTTCCGCAACGCGCCCACCAACCAGCAAATCGGCGGCGCCGCGAACCGCTATGTGGTGGACGTGCTCAAGCGCAAAAAAGTTGCTGTGATCAGCGATACCACCGGCTACGGCACCGCATCGGTCAACGCCTATGTGCCGATGCTCAAGGCCAAGGGCGCCGAAGTCGTCTATCAGGGCAACGTCGACGCCGCCAATCCGGACCTCAAGCCTGAACTCCTGCGCATGCAATCGGCCGGCGCCGAAGCGATCATGCCGTGGAGCGTCAATGCCGGCTTCCTGTCGCGCATCATCAACACGCGCGGGCAGATGCAATGGGACGTGCCGATCGTCGGCCAGACCACGCTCGGCTCCGGCCAGACCCAGGCGTTGCTGGAAAAGCCCGAATACTGGGCCAAGGTCTATCCGAACAATTTCCGCCCGGTTTGCTCTGCCGCCGACGGCAAGCTGTCCAACCGTACCGACGCCTTCGTCGACCGTTTGAAGAGCGCCAAGATCGAGATGGGCGACACGCTCTTGTGGTGGATCGCGCTCGGCTATGACTCACCACGGATGATCGCCGAGGCGATGAAGAACGTCGGCACCGAGCCGGAGCAGGTCGTCGCCTATCTCAACAAGCTCAAGGAATTCCCGGGCGTCTACGGCGATATCTCCTTTACGCCCGATCGCCACGACGGCTATCCGGACGACGAAGTGGTGATGGTCGAGGCCAATTCGCTCAAGAACGGCTCGTTCAGGCTGGCTCCCGGCTACGGCAGTTGAGCCGATGGTCCAATCCATCGTCCTGTCCGGGGTGGCGATCGGCTGCATCTACGCACTGATCGCCATCACCTATAATGTGATGTTCTCGGCCTCGCGCGTGTTCAGCTTCACCGCGGGCACGCTTGGGATGCTCGGCGGCGTGCTGGGCTCGCTGTTCATCGCTCGCATGGGCATGCCGGTGGCCGTAGGCTTCCTCCTTGCGCTGGCCGGCGGCGCGGTGCTCGGCATCGTGACCGAGATCGTCGCCGTGCGGCCGGTGCTCAAGAGCCTGGACCAGCATCTCTACGTGCTCTCGACGCTGGCGCTGGCGCTGATGGTCCAGCAGTTCACCGCGATCGAATGGAGCACGGAGCCACAGCCGTTTCCGCGGCTGTTCGACATCGCCCGCGGCGAATTCGATCAGCAGTTCTGGCTGCCGATGCTTGCCTGCGCGGTTGTGATCGTCGGCCTCGAGCTGCTCTATCGCCACTCGCTCATCGGCCATGCCTTTCTGGCGATCGCCGAGGACAGTTTTGCAGCGCGCGCCCTAGGCCTGCCGGAACGCGGCTTGCGCATGGCGAGCTTTGCGCTCGCCGGCGTCATCGGCGCGTTGGCGGGCTTTGCCGGCGGCGAGATGTTGCTGGCCTTCTTTGCCAATGCGCCGATGCTGACCTTCTATGGTTTCGTCCCGGTCGCGCTGGGCGGGATGGGCAACAACCGCGGCGCCGTGGTCGCCGGCCTCTTGCTCGGATTATTTCAGCAAAGTGCGAACTTCCTGGTGGGCGGCATCTTCGCCTCGGTGGCGGTCTTCACGGTGTTCATCATCGTCCTGCTGGCGCGCCCCGAGGGCCTCGCCGGCTCGGCCCTGCGGCGCCGCGTCTGATGGATACCCAGGCGACACAATTGCGCCCGAGCCGGTCGAACGTGCAGGGCACCGTGAGCACGCTCAGCGCGGCGCTGCCTTTCCTGGCGCTGCTCGTTGTCGGCGTGTTGTTCCCGCTGTTCGGTGGCGGCTATTGGGGAGTGATCGCAACCCGCGCCTGCGTCTATTGGGTGCTGGTGTCCGGCCTCAATCTGGTCGTAGGCTTCGCCGGCCAGATCGCGATCGGCTGGGTGGCATTACTCACGCTCGGAGCCTATACCACCAGCGTGCTCGCGGCCGGCAATGTCATGCCGGCGTTGCCGCCCTATCTGGCGCTGGCGATTGCGGCCGTCGTCGGCGCCATCTTCGGCTTGATCATCGGCCTGCCGGCGCTGCGGCTGCGCACCTTCTATTTCGCCATCACGACGCTCGGCTTCGCCACCATCGTCACCCAGGTGGCGCTGGCCTGGCAGAGCGTCACAGGCGGCGGCGTCGGTGTTGCCGGACCGGTCTTGCCCGAACCGTTCGCCTCCCAATGGGGCTTCTATTATTTCTGCTTCGGTCTTGCCGCGATCTGCACGTGGATGACGGCGAATATCGCGGCAAGCCGCTTCGGCCGCGCGCTCACCGCGATCCGCGATGCGGAGGTCGCCGCGGAAGCCAGCGGCATCGCAAAACCAGCGCTGCTGGGGGCTGTGTTCTTGTTCAGCGGCGCCGTCGCGGCAGTGGCCGGGGGGCTATTCGCCGCCTTGCAATCCTACATCACGCCCGACGCGTTCACGCTGGACCTGTCGGTGCTGTTTTTCATCGCTATCCTGATCGGTGGACGCGGCTCGATTCTCGGCCCGCTGCTCGGCACGATTCTCTTGACTGTGCTGCCGGAATTCGCGGCGCCCCTGGTCGCTTGGTCGACCTTCCTTTATGCGGCGCTGCTGCTCGTCATCGTGCTTGTGATCCCCGGCGGAATTGCCGAACTGCTTGATTTCAAGAACCGTCGCCCGCTTGAAAGCGACCGCGCGATCATTCCGCGGCCCGACCTGCTCGAGCGGCTGCTTGGCACCACGCCCGATGCCGGCGCTTTGACACTGCAACAGGTCGCGCTGAGCTTTGGCGGGGTGCAGGCGATCGACGGTCTCGACCTCGAGATCCGGCCCGGTCAAGTGCACGGGTTGATCGGTCCCAACGGCAGCGGCAAGACCACGACATTGAACGTCATCTCGGGTTACTACGCGCCGCAGCGCGGCGCAGTCAGGCTGAACGACACCGCGATGCCCGTGCTTGCGCGCCACCAGCGCGCGCACATGCGGATTGCGCGTACCTTCCAGACCCCGCGCATCGTCGGCTCCGCGTCAGTGCTGCAGAACGTCATGATTGGCGGCACGATCGACGGGGAGGGCACGTTCGTCGAATCATTGTTATCGCTGCCGCGCCATCGACGCGACGAAGCCATGCTGCGCGACACCGCCATGCTGGCCTTGGCAGCGGTCGGGCTGGAGCGGCTCGCCCAAGTGCGAGCCGACCGGTTGCAACACAGCGAGTTGCGTTTCACGGAGATCGCGCGCGCGTTGATGCTGCGGCCTGCGTTCCTGCTGCTCGACGAGCCGGCGGCCGGGCTCTCAGCCGAAGAGATCGCGCGGCTCAGCGCGCTGCTGCTGGCCATCGCCCGGGCCGGCACCGGCGTGCTGCTAGTGGAGCATCATCCCGATCTGATCTTCGACATCTGCCACTACGTCACCGTGCTCAATCTCGGCAAGACGCTGGCGGCCGGGACTCCGGCCGAAATCCGCTCGCATCGGGAGGTGATCAATGCCTATCTCGGGGCCTGATCCGCTGCTGGACGTTGCCGGCCTCTCAAGCGGCTACGGCAAGATTGGCGTGCTGCGCGGCGTCGACCTCAACGTCGGCGCGGGCGAGGTGGTGGCGCTGCTTGGCCCAAACGGCGCCGGCAAAACCACGCTGTTGCGCGCCGTGTCGGGACTGCTGCCCTGGTCGGGGAGTGTGCGTTTCGCCGGGCGCGATCTCGCGGGCTTTAGTCCGCGCGAGACCGTCAGGTGCGGGCTCGCGCATGTCGTCGAGGGACACCGCGTGTTTACGCAGCTTAGCGTGCTCGACAACCTGTTGCTCGCGGCCTACGACCTGCCGCGCGGCGAGCGCGCGGTACGTGTCGAGGAGGTGTTCGGGCTGTTCCCCGAAATCGCCGCCAAACGCCACGAACGCGCCGCCGCGCTCTCCGGTGGCCAGCAGCAGATCCTCGCGGTGGCGCAGGGCCTGGTTCGGCGGCCGCGACTGCTCATGCTGGACGAGCCTTCGGCCGGCCTGTCGCCGGTGTTGGTGGATCGCGTGCTGGTGGTGGTGCAGCGGCTGCGCGAGGGCGGGACCGCGGTGTTGCTGGTCGAGCAGTTGATCGAGAAGGCGCTCGCGCTCGCCGATCGCGTCTATGCGCTCGCGCGCGGATCGATCGTGCTGGAAGCAAAAACCGGCGAGGCGGATCTGCCGCTCCGGCTGCAGCACGCCTATTTGGCGACCGGCAGTTTTCACACGTGACACGCAGGACGGAGGTCCATCTTGCCCGCTAAAATCGAAATTGGCAGCGCCACCATCCACCGCATCATCGAGCAGGAGGGTCCATTCTTCGACGTGATGCAATTTTTCCCCACCCTGACGAGGGAGCTTCTCGACCAGAATCGAGAATGGCTGCAGCCCCGATTCGTCGACGCTGAAGACAGGCTGATGCTCTGCATCCAGAGTTACATCGTGAAGACACCTCACCACACCATCATGATCGATAGTTGCGTAGGCAATCACAAGCCGCGGCCGACGCGCAGCTTCTGGCACATGATGAATTCCAATCGCTACGAGAAGAACCTCGCAGCCGCGGGTTTTGGCGTGAACGATATCGATTTTGTCATGTGCACCCATCTGCACACCGACCATGTCGGGTGGAACACGAGGCTCGAGAACGGCCGGTGAGTGCCGACCTTCCCGAACGCGCGCTACGTGTTCGCTGAGCGCGAACTCGCGTATTGGACCGGGCGGCAGAAGGACGACCCCGCGGCGTGCCCATGGATCACCGACTCGGTGCTCCCGGTCATGGCCGCCAATCGCGTCGATATCGTCAAGAGCGCGCATGCCTTCAACGATCTCGTGACGCTGATCCCGACGCCCGGCCATACCATCGATCACTATTCGGTTCAGATCGGCAAGGGTGGCGCCGATGCCATCATTACCGGCGACATGATCCACTCGCCGCTGCAAGCTCGCTATCCCGAACTCGGCATGATGTCGGATTACGACTCGGGGCAGGCGGGACAATCGCGACGCCAATTGTTCGGCCGCTTCTGCGACACCTCCACGCTCATGTGCACGGCGCACTTTCCCTCGCCGTCTACCGCGCGCGTGGTGCGCTGGAACGATGCGTTCGACTTCATTGACGCGTAGATCAGCTCGGGCTTTTTTCGGGTGCTTACCTATCTGGCAACCGCGAGCCGCAGTATTACACCGGCAACTTCCGCTTCTGGTGTGCGCGCCCCCTGATTGCCGATGCCTCGCTATGCCCCGCGATCACCCGCACTCCCTCGTCAATCCGGGCGATCACGTTGTCGGCCGTGCAGCCCTGCAGGAAGGCGACGCCGTTCTTGCGGCAAGCTGACAGGATGCGGTCGCGCGCCGCCTGGATCTCCCTTGGATAAGGCTCGCGGGGAATCGTGGGATAGCCGAGCGAAAGACTTAAATCGCCCGGCCCCATCTCGGCAAATCCCAGCCCTGGCACCGCGAGGATCTCTTCGCAATTGGCGACGCCTTCGGGGCTTTCCAGCTTCACCCCCAGTAACAGCTCACCTTTCGGATTGAGCGGCCAAGGATCGCAGCGCTCCATATATTCCTCGGTCGACAGGCCCCAGATTGGCGCTGCAGTGGTTTCCGATCCGCGGCCCCTCGTGCCGATGCCGAGCCACTTGCGACTGGCCGCGCCGGTTCCGCTATCCTTCGCTCGTATCGCTCCCTCCATTCGTGCCATCGGCGACGGGATCGTGGGATCGACGCCAATCGTGTTGTGTGGATACCGGCAGGATTCCACGTATGCCCGCACCGCGTCGGCGGATTCCGCCTGGCACAGCAGGATGCCAAGCGCCCCGCGACCGAGAATCTGGCGGAACTGCCAGGCGTTGTAACGCACATAAGCAGAGTCGATTCCATTCACCGGCGCCTCGACGATCACCGTCGGCGTGCGGTGCCCCGACCGTGTCGGCCCAGCATCGACCATGCCGCGCATGTACTCGGCAAGGCCGGCCATGTCGAAGCAGCCATGCTCCATGCCAACATTCATGTAATCGGCCCAGGTACCAGCATCGATGCGGCCCTGCGCATGGGTCAGCACGTGGCCGCTATGCGGACCGTCATAATAGATCGCCTGATCCTGCTCCAACAGTTCAACGCAGCGACTGATCCGCTTACCCATGCAAGGTCTACTCCGACAGTTCCTGGCGATGCCAGAGGAAGGCTAGCTCTAAATGGCTTCCGCGATTTTCTCCGCCGCCATCAGCACCGGGAAATTGGTGTTGGCGCACGGCACCACCGGGAAAATCGAGGCGTCGACCACGCGCAAGCCCTGCACCCCCTTGACGCGGCCTTGCGTATCGACGACCGCCATCGGATCGTCCGCGGCGCCCATCCGGCATGAGCACGAGGCGTGCCACACGCCGATCGCCGCCTTGCGCACGAAGGCTTCGAGCGCCTCGTCATCTTTCATGACCTGGTCGAAGGTGAATCCTTCGACGACAAACGTGTCGATCATGTAATGGCGCAAGGCCGCCGGCCCGTCCATCAGCGCGGCGGCAATTGCAGTGAGGACCTTGTTCTTGGCGTTGACCACGCCGATCTTGCGCACGCGATCGGAGTACGAGGCCGGGAAGGGCTTGTCGGTCACCGCGCGGAGCGGCGCACTCAACTGCAGCGCCGCCATCATGCGAAAGCCGCTCATGAGCCGGTCGAGGTCGCGCCGGTCGGACAGCAGGTTGAACTCGACGATCGGCTCGGTGCGCGGATCGCGCGAGGCGAGCTTCACCTGCCCGGTCTCGGAATAGGTCTTGTTGACGAAGGCGAGCAGCGAGGCGATCTGCGCCCCGACCGCGTGCCAGGCCGATTTGCTCAGGGCGGCAACGAACATGTCGCCGCGTGGCACGCCCGGCAGCCCCGAGGAGTAACGCAGTCCAACGTGGATGTGGCGCCTGGTGTGCGCATTCATGCGCGCGCCCCGGCGGATGAAGGACGACAGCGCGATCGAGGGATGATCCATCAGGCGCTGGCCGACGCCCTCAAGACCCATCACGACTGGAATTCCCATCTCCTTCAGCTGCCCGACCGGGCCGATGCCGGCGCGCAACAGATGCGCCGGCGAATGGATTGCGCCGCACGAGAGCATCACTTCGCGGCCGCGGAACTCTTGTTCCCGACCGCTGACCTGCGCCCTGACGCCGACGCAGCGTGTGCCCTCGAACAAGAGCTTGTTGACCTGCGTGTTGGTCGAGATCGTCAGGTTGGCGCGGCGGCGTGTCTCGCGATCGAGATAGCCCATCGCCGCCGAGACGCGCTGCTCGGCCTGATTGGAGTGCGTCACCGGGAAGTAGCCTTCGACGAACTCGCCATTCTGGTCGGGCAGGAACGCGTGGCCGGCGAGCTTGCAGGCCTCGGCGACGGCTTGCGAGTGGCGTGTCCAGTGCGCTTGCGGGATGCGGCGAACCGGGATGCGGCCATCGCTGCCGTGCAACGGCCCGTCGAAATCGAGGTCGCGCTCGACTTTCCTGAAGTAGGGCAGCACGTCCTTCCAGCCCCAGCCCGCGGCACCCCGTGCCTCCCATTCGTCGTAGTCGGTCGGCGCGCCGCGGTTGGCCAATTGGCCATTGATCGAGGACCCGCCGCCCAGCACGCGCGCCTGCTCGTATTTGCGCAGGGGAGGGCGTACCTCGTCCGGATTGTTGTGGCTGACGACTTGCGTCGTGACGCGGAGCTCGGTCCAGTGGAAGCGCGGATCGAAATAAGCCATGCCCGAATAGCTGTCGCGAATCTCCGACGGCTCGTTGCCGGGCGGCGTGTCCTGTCCCGCCTCGCAGAGCAGAACCTTGTTGGCGCTCTTGGCGGAGAGCCGGTGGGCCAAGACCGAGCCGGCCGAGCCGCCACCCACGATGATGATGTCGTACACTTCTGGCGTTTCCCTGGTTTGTCCCGGCAAGGTAGCGACGATCACGGACGCCCTCAACCCGCATAGCGGCGGATGCTGCCGTGCGGTATTGGCATCAACTAACAGGCGTTGGATCGCCAGAGCCCATCGCGCCGTTCGCGCCGTCAGGGCAGTCAGCATCGCTACCTGAGGAAAGCGAACGGGATCACCAGGTGGAAAACGGCCCCCCGAAAGGCGGGCGCCAATAAGGAAGGCGATCGCGTGGGCGCGCGTAACTGAATTCGTCGCCCGGTAGACCGCGTCGTCGCATCTTGATGCCTCCTTGCGGCTCGCCGCTCAAGAGGACCACGAAATCCGTGCCCTTGCCGGTCTCGGAGCTCAACGCCTCGTCGGTGACGATCAGGGAGGACCGCGGCGCTATGCTGGCGATACGATCCACGACGTCTTTCGGAATGACAATCCGATCGAGTGCGCTCTTGGCGCTGCCCGGGTCCGTGCGCATCGGCTCGATGTCGCGAGCATGACCGCCGCGCGCGCGGACTTGTGGCTCGACCACGCCGGCGTGCGGACCTCCATCGACCAATGAGACGGCGCTCCATCGCACATTGGTGTCGCCATTG
>VAZG01000588.1 GCA_005885285.1 Alphaproteobacteria bacterium
GCGCCCGAAACCGCCGGCCGCGTTCCTGAGCGACCGGCTCAAATCCATTGAGGAATCGCAATAGATTACTCGCGATCGCTTCCCCG
Organism: Alphaproteobacteria bacterium; assembly: GCA_005885285.1. Classification (GTDB taxonomy): domain Bacteria; phylum Pseudomonadota; class Alphaproteobacteria; order Rhizobiales; family Xanthobacteraceae; genus Bradyrhizobium. Next base: position 87 of record VAZG01000588.1, read on the forward strand.
GCGAAAGCCGGGGTCCATTGTTCCGCCGCACGAGCCTGTCATTATTGGTCAGCTGTGCGCTTGCTTGAAAAGTTCGCGGCGACGAGGCCATGGGTCCCGGCTTTCGCCGGGAAAGGTGCGTCCGTGAGGACGCTTTGTCAGCACGGTGCAAGTCCGTGCCGGAGCCGGTCGTGGGCTCCGTAATCGAAAGTAACTGCGTCGCCGTGAGGCGGGGTGGGGAGCAACTGGAGGTGAACTGGCAGTCCGGAGGATGACGAACCTGATTCGGCGTAACGCTGTGGCGAGCCTGCCTTTCCGTGGCGAAGCCTGGAAACAACCGCCGGCGCTGAGACGACTGACAAAGCGACCGGCGGGCAGCTTGCGTGGTTGAGGCCGGAATGCCGGGACGGCAAAGCGGAGTAAGCGGAGAGACCTGCCGATTGGTGAGATCGACAGGAGTCACAGCCTTCATATTACCGCGATACGGCCGCGGCCGTGGAGAGGGGCGGGTAGCAAAACCGCCCCGAGGGAAGGAAGGCAGGAAGTTGGAGGTGCGGAGTCTGGAATGGCGCAACAAGCCGCCTCGGGAGTGCCCGAACGGGCTAAGCAAGGGGCAGAAGCCCGCCGCCGCGAAGCGTGGTGGTGGACGGAAGCATCGATCTGGACCGAGCGCATGGTGTCGGCGCTGGGCAACGGCGTCAAAGGAGGCAAGTGGTACAGTCTGATGGACAAGGTCGCCCGACTGACGACCCTGGCGACAGCGTGGCCGAAAGTCGCGCGCAACCACGGGGCGGCCGGGGTGGACGGCCAGAGCATCGAACGGTTCGCGGCGCAAGCCGAGCGGTATCTGCAGGAGCTTCAGCACCGCCTGGAGCAGGGCAGTTACCGGCCGCACCCGGTCAAACGGGTGGAGATCCCCAAAGGCGACGGGCGCACCCGTCCGCTCGGGATCCCGACGGTCAAGAGCCTGCCCCCGGCGAAAGCGGGGGACCGGATCGTGCAGACGGCTCTCAAAATGGTCATCGAGCCGATCTTTGAGACGCAGTTTCGGCCGGGCAGCTACGGCTTCCGGCCGGGGCGCGGTTGCAAAGATGCGTTGCGGGAGGTCGACCGGCTGCTGAAGGAGGGGTTCACCTGGGTGGTGGACGCCGACTTGCAGAGCTATTTCGACAGCATCCCGCACGACCGGCTGATGGCCCTGGTGGCAGGCTCGATCAGCGACGGGCAGGTTCTGTCGCTGCTCGAAGGCTTCCTCCAGCAGGACATCATGAAGGACATGGCGCGCTGGCGGCCGACGGCGGGAACGCCCCAAGGGGCGGTTATCTCGCCGCTGCTCGCCAACCTCTATCTGCACCCGCTCGATCTCCTGATGGAAGAGAGTGGTCGCCGGATGGTGCGGTACGCCGATGATTTTGTGATCCTGTGCCGGACGGAAGCGGAGGCCTTGGCCGCCCTGCGCCAAGTCGAGGCGTGGGTCGCGGGCAACGGCCTGACCCTGCACCCAGACAAGACGCGGGTCGGCGACAGCCGCCAACCGGGACAGGGTTTTGATTTCCTGGGCTACCGGTTCGAGGCGGGGCGCCGGCTCGTCCGCAAGAAGAGCCTGAAGGCGCTCAAGGACAAGGTGAGAGACCTGACGGGCCGCAGTCGTGGCGATAGCCTGGAGCGGATCGTCAGTGACCTCAACCCGCTGCTTCGGGGGTGGTTTGGCTACTTCCAACATGCCACGCCCGCTCTGTTCGGCGTCCTCGACGGCTTCGTCCGCCGCCGGCTACGCGCCATCCTGCGCAAGCAGGAAAAGCGCCCCGGCATGGGACGGTGCACAGCCGACCATCAACGCTGGCCCAATGCTTTCTTCGCGGCTCACGGGCTATTCACCCTCTGCACCGCCTGTGAGCAAGCGAGACATTCCCGATGAGGAAACCAACGACTGGAGAGCCGTGTGCGGGAGAACCGCACGCACGGTTCGGAGGGCGGGGAGGGCACAACCCTTCCCGACCCCTATCGAGGAGGGGCGTCAACTGACTTATCTGAATGATTCTGAGCACTAGTCGGAGGACAATTCGCTGTTAAGTTCACGGCACCATTCGATGACTACGCGTCATGGTGTTGTCTCGTCGCAATGGCAGTCGGTCTCTGCATTGCGGTGTGGCGGGCAATCAGATCGTCGAGTCCATAGGCAGCGGACGATCCCGCGCGATTGTAGCCATCGCGGCAATCCCCAATCCTTTTCATCGCATTTGCGGGCTACGAGTCAACCTTCGATTGCCGCCGCGAGGTGCGTTTAATAC
>VAZG01000345.1 GCA_005885285.1 Alphaproteobacteria bacterium
CAGTCTGGCAGGCGCGATGAACCGTGCCTGCCAGAACCCGACGTCGGAGCGACGGTTTGGCGGTGCAGGACGTAATTCTATGACGGCAATGCTTGAAATGCGCGGCGTCAGCAAAAGCTTTGCAGGCGTGCAGGCGCTGCGCGACGTCAATTTCACCGTGGAGGCGGGTCAGATCCACGCTCTTGTCGGCGAGAACGGCGCCGGCAAATCGACGCTGATGAGAGTGTTGAGCGGCGTCTATCCCTACGGCAGCTATGAGGGAACAATCATCTTCGACGGCGAGGAGCGGCGCTTTCGCGACATCAACGATTCGGAGGCGCTCGGCATGACCATCATCCACCAGGAACTCGCGCTGATCCCGCTGATGTCGATCGCGGAGAACATCTTCCTGTCGCATCCGCCGGCGCGCATCGGCGTCATCGACCGTGACGCGGTGTACCGGCGCACCCGGGAGCTGCTTGCCCAGGTCGGCCTGCGGGAGTCGCCGGACACCCTGGTCACCGATCTCGGCGTCGGCAAGCAGCAGCTTGTCGAGATCGCGAAGGCGCTTTCCAAGCGGGTGCGCCTGTTGATCCTGGACGAACCCACCGCCAGCCTCAATGAGACCGACAGCGCGGCGCTGCTCGACCGTCTCATTGCGTTCCGCGAACAGGGCATCGCCTCGATCCTGATTTCCCACAAGTTGGGTGAGGTCGCCCGCGTCGCGGACCGCATCACGGTGTTGCGCGATGGGCGTACTGTCGACAACATCGATTGCGCAACCGAGCCGGTGCAAGAGGATCGGATCATCCGCAGCATGGTCGATCGCGATCTCGCCCATCGCTTTCCCGAGCGTGATGCCAAGATCGGGAATACCGTCCTGGTGGTGGAGGACTGGTCCGTGCACCATCCCCTCCATCCTGAGCGCCAGGTGATCAAGAACGTCGATTTTCACGTACGCAGCGGCGAGGTCGTGGGAATTGCAGGCCTGATGGGCGCCGGCCGCACCGAGTTCGCCATGAGTCTCTTCGGCCGGGCGTGGGGTTATAATATCAGCGGCCGGATCCGGGTGGACGGCCGAGAGGTCGATGTGTCCAGCGTTAAGGCGGCTATTGACGCCGGCCTCGCCTACGTTACCGAAGATCGCCAGCAGTTTGGGCTGATCCTTGCCGACGATGTTCGTAAGAACGTCACCTTGGCAAGCCTCGACCAAGTGGCCCCGCGGTGGGTGATCGACGACATCCGTGAACTCAGAGCGGCCAGCGATTATCGAAACCGGATGCGGATTCGCTGCTCAGACGTCTATCAGCAGGTGGGCCAACTATCCGGTGGAAACCAGCAGAAGGTCGTGCTGTCGAAATGGCTGATGACCGACCCCAAGGTCCTTATCCTCGACGAGCCGACCCGCGGCATCGACGTCGGCGCGAAGTACGAGATCTACTGTATCATCAACGAACTAGCGGAAGCCGGTAAAGGCGTCGTGGTGATATCGTCGGAAATGCCGGAACTGCTCGGCATCAGCGACCGCATCTGTGTGATGAATGGCGGCGCGTTTGTCGGTGAATTTGCCGGCGAGGATGCGACGCAGGAAAAGATCATGCGCGCCATTATGCGTAACGTTAAGATTCCCAGGAAAGGCATGCACGAGAGCGACATGCGGACGGGAGAACTGCGGACATGACGGACAAGACGGTTTCCCTCCCCGAGCAATGCTGCAGCCGCTCAACCTCACCAATCTCGTGCTGCAGAACAGCTATATCGTGATCATGGCGCTCGGCATGCTGCTGGTGATCGTCACCGGCCATATCGACCTCTCGGTCGGCTCGGTCGCCGGCTTCGTCGGCGCGGTCGCCGCAGTGCTGATGGTCCGCTATCATGTCGCCTATCCCATAGCCTTTATCGCCTGTCTCTTGGTGGGCGCGGCCATCGGCGCGGCCCAGGGCTACTGGGTTGCCTATTTCAAGATTCCCTCATTCATCGTCACGCTCGCGGGCATGCTGGTTTTCAAGGGTCTTGCGCTCGCACTGCTGCAGGGCCAGTCCGTCGGACCGTTTCCGCCCACTTTCCAGAAATTGTCGTCGGGCTTCATCCCGGAGCTGCTTCCCGGCGCAGGCACGCTGTATCCTACCTCGCTCATGATTGGCGCCGTGCTGGCGCTGGCGTTGGTCTATGCCAGCGCGAAGAGCCGCGCACGCGAACAGTCGCACGGTATCGAGGTCGAGCCCTACGTTTTCTTCATCACAAAGAGCGCGGTGCTGTCGGGCATGGTGCTCTACTTCACTTACCTGATCGCCGCGCATCGCGGGCTGCCGAACGTCCTGGTGATCATGATGGCGCTGATTGCACTCTACGGCTTCATGACACGGCGAACCATAATCGGTCGACAGATCTACGCCGTCGGCGGCAATGCGAAGGCAGCCAAGCTGTCCGGCATCAAGACCGAACGACTGACGTTCCTGACCTTTGTCAACATGGGGGCTCTTGCCGCTTTGGCCGGGCTTGTCTTCGCTGCCCGCCTCAACACGGCAACGCCCAAGGCCGGCACGGGCTTCGAGTTGGATGTCATCGCCGCCTGCTTCATCGGCGGCGCCTCCGCCTATGGCGGTGTCGGCCGTGTCGGCGGGGCGGTGGTCGGTGCGATGATCATGGGCGTCATGAACAATGGAATGTCAATACTCGGCATCGGCATCGACTACCAGCAGGTGATCAAAGGCCTGGTGTTGCTCGGAGCCGTCTGCATCGACGTCTATAACCAGCGCAGGTAGGACGCATCATGAACCCAACCGCTCCGAGACCTTATCGCGGTGTCTTTCCCGTCGCGCCGACCATCTTCGATGATCGCGGCGAGCTCGATCTCGACGGTCAGCGGCGCTGTATCGACTTCATGATCGACGCCGGTTCTAATGGCATCTGCATTCTGGCCAATTTCTCCGAGCAGTTCGTGTTGACCGATGCCGAGCGCGAACAGGTGATGGACGCGGTGCTAAGGCACGTTGGCGGCCGGGTGCCCGTAATTGTGACGACAACCCATTTTAGCTCATCGATCTGTGCGGCGCGCAGCCGTCAGGCTCAGGAAGCCGGCGCCGCCATGGTGATGATCATGCCGCCTTATCACGGAGCAACCTTCCGCGTTCCCGAAAAAGGCATTTTCGATTTCTATCGCGTCGTCTCCGACGCCATCGATATTCCGATCATGCTGCAGGATGCCCCGGTCGCGGGAACGCCGCTCTCGGTCGACCTGCTCGCGCGGATGGCGAGGGAGATTCGGCATATCAGCTATTTCAAGATCGAGGTACCGATGGCCGCGGCCAAGCTCCGCGATCTCATCGCCGCGGGCGGCGACAGCATCGAAGGGCCTTGGGACGGCGAAGAAGCCATCACCCTGATGGCGGATCTCGATGCGGGGGCTACCGGCGCCATGACAGGAGGCGGTTATCCTGACGGCATCCGGCAGATCGTGGACCCTTTTCTCGCCGGGCAGAGGGAGAAGGCGGCGGCGGCTTATGCGCGCTGGCTGCCACTGATCAACTATGAAAACCGGCAGTGCGGATTGCAGGCCTGCAAGATCCTGATGAAGGAAGGTGGCGTGATTCGCTCCGAAGCCGTTCGCCATCCCTTGCAAAAGGTTCATCCGGCGACGCGCGCTGGGCTAATCGACCTCGCCCGTTCGCTCGACCCCGTCGTGCTGCGCTGGGGCCGTTAGCACGTCTTGAGTCGCTCCATCAGCAATCCGTCGTTGGTGGGGAACGATGTGTGCACCAGGACATCAAAAAAATCTGGAGACGGCCAACTGTGGCAGCCTCGCATTTATCTGGGCTCGAATTTCTTCCCCGCTACCAAAGCTCACGATTGGTCTAGCGCTTTCCCACGAGGTTCCGTGGTTGCCTCTCCGGGCGGTTGACCGGCATCAGAATCGCGCGGCCATCTCGGCCAATCGCCGATGAGCGCTTTCGCGCGCGATGCGGATCGGGTCAATCGGCCCGGTAGTTGGACCAACCGGAACGAAGCGCACATCGCTGACGCCGATGAAACGCAACGCTTCGCGCAAATAGGGCGTCGCCATGTCGATGCGGCCGCGGTTCATGCCGGTGATGAAATCGCTGCCGCTTGCCAGGATCACGATCGTCGGCCTGTCCTTGAGCAGGGGCAGGTATCCTTGCGACGGTTCAAACCGGAACGTCAGTCCGGGCTGCGTGATCACATCGATCCATTGTTTCAGCTTGTAGGGGATGCCAAAATTCCACATCGGCGTTGAGATCAGCACGCGGTCGGCGAGCGCGAAGCGGACCGCGATGCGCTCGGCAATCGCAAAGGCATCGCGTTGAGAATCGGTGAAGCCCCGCCCGCCGATGCGGGCGTATTTGGCCTCCAGGATATAGCCTTCGAATTCCGGCAGGTGATCCTTCCAGAGGTTCATCACGTCGACGTCCCAGTCCGGCCGCGCCTGGCGGAAATGATCAAGAAAGACGCGCGCGCCTGCACTCGATTCAGATTCAGCGCGCGGCGAGCAGGCAAGATGGAGAAGCTTTGGCACCGTGGCCTGCCTTTTCAACCGAGCGCCTTGATCACCGTGTCAGCGTTGGTCACGACGGAGACGTTCTGCAGCGCGAAGTTGATCGACGCGTTGTGCCAATCGGCGTTCATTGTCGAGCAGCAGTCTTCCGGCACGACTATGAAGAAGCCTTTGTCTGCTCCGGTACGCGCCGTGTGCTCGACCGACATGTTGGTCCAGGCGCCGGTATTGATGATCATGTCGCGGCCGGTCGCCTTTAGAATCGTTTCCAGCCGGGTGCCTTCCCACGCGCTCATCCGCATCTTTTCGACAATGAAGTCTCCGGCCCTCGGCTCCAGCCCGGAGACTGGGGCTGCGCCCCAGGAGCCGCGCACCATCGCCTTGCTGTCGACCAGTCCTTCGAATAGCGGTGCATTCAGCGTCACGCCAGGTGCACCCGGCTCGACGATGAACCAGACATGGATGATGACCACGCCGCGGCCGCGCGCGACCTCCGCGAGACGACGGACATTGTCGACGACACGCTGCTGCTGCGCATGGGTGGGCGCGCCGGAATCCGCGAACGCGCCGCCATCCATGATCACGTCGTTCTGCAGGTCCTGAATGATCATCGCGCAACGCTGCGGATCCAGGTGCAATTCGCCGTCTGTAAGCTTGGGAACTGGCGAGGACGAGTTGGTGGCGGCGCTGCCGCGTCTGCCGCTCATATAGGGTTCGTGGCGTGGCCCGACCTTGATTGGGATTGCATAAACCGAATGCGTCGCAGTCAAATAGAGTGTCCGAAAATCCGACCCTCCCCAAGCGAGATTGGCGACGAGCTCGGGAAGGCGGACTTTGCCGAGCAGGTCGCCGCTTGCGGAGTAGACCCAGACACCAGCGGGCGCAGTGACCCATATATTGCCGCGCTGATCGCATTTCATGCCATCGGGCACGCCGGGCTCGAGCTCGGAACGGATGCCGCTTGCGAAAACGCGCGTATTGGAGAGCGAGCCGTCGGCTTCAACGTCGAACACTCGAATAAGAGCCTGCGTGGTGTCATTAATGTAAAGCTGCCGCTCGTCGGGTGAGAAGCATAGCCCGTTCGGCTGGTCGAATAGATAGCGGTCGACCAGCAGTTTCGGTTCGCCGCCGCCGGGCGCGACGCGATAGACGCCTTGAAAACCGAGCTGGCGCGGCCGTTCGACGCCATAGACGGGCATGCGGCCATACCAAGGGTCGGAAAAATAGAGCGCGCCTGAGGAATGCACGCAGACATCGTTGGGACTGTTGAGCTCTTGGCCCTGGAAATGCGAGGCAAGCACCTCGCGCCGTCCGTCGGGCCGTTCGCGAACCAATGATGACGTCGCGTGCTCACAGACGATCAAGTTCAGCTCCGCGTCATAGGTCATGCCGTTGCATTTATTTGAGGGGCGCTTGACTTCGACGACACCGCGCCGCGGGTCCCACCGCCGGCGCACGTCACCCGGCATATCCGAGAACAGGAGGTAGTGATCGATCGGATGCCAGATCGGTCCCTCCGTAAAATCGAAGCCGGTGCCCACCTGACCGACGGGTGCGTAGGGATCGATCAGGTTTTCGAATTCGCTGCGCAGCGTAACGTGCGTCATCAGTCCATCCTCCCGCGTCTAGGCCGGGAACCAATCGCGCTGCGGCAAGGTTTGAACTACAGGCCCGGGTATCTGGTCGTGCAGCCGTCCGACTACGACGCCGCCTTCGACCTTGGCAGGCCTGTCGTGAACCGGCAGCAGATAGCGCGCGTTGCTCAAGAGCTTCTTGATCGCGGCCTTTTCCGCCCTCTTTGTCGTGCCGTGATTGCCGGTCGTGCGCGGCTCCCAGTCATGGATTTCGTTGAAAGGCATCACGATCTGATCGTTAACATCGTAGATCACGTCGCCGCAGATCGTCGCGATGCCGTCTGAGGTATGAACATGGATATTCATCGAGCCCTCGGTGTGCGCATTGGCGGCGTCACAGTAGATGCCGGGCATCAGTTCGATCGGGCCCGTCAACTCGAGATCGAGGAAACGCAGCGCGCCCTTGGTGTGCAGGCGGTCGATCAGATGCTTGATGTCGGGGGCCGGGTATTGCGGATGCATCAGCCCGGAAACGGAATATTCGAGCTCGCGCCGATTGAGGACGATCGTCGTGTTCATCGGGAAGAGGTCATCCTTGCCCGCATGGTCGATATGCAGATGCGTGTGGCAGACGAAGCGGACGTCGCCCATCCGCACGCCGTGGCGCGCGAGCTGGTTCTCGATCATGTTCTCATGAAACTGCAGGCCGCGCATGCCGAGCGTTTCCATGATCTGATTGGAGCGATAGCCGGTATCGACCACGACCGGGTAGGGGCCTCCCAGGATCAGGAAGCCAAGCGTCAGGACGCGGCGCGTCCGGCCGCAGTCGCGCCCCAACACAAGGAAGCTCGACTCCAGTTCGATGTCGCCATAGTCCAGGATCTTGATTTCCAACGGCATCTAACCCTCCCAAACTCTTCTTTTGTTGTCAGTTGCCCGTATGCCGATATAGCTATGGTCCCAGCCGATAGACACGCATGGCCGTGGTCTTGAAAATCGCCTCGCGCTGGTCCGCACGGAGCGACCGCGTCGCGGCGAGATAGGCCCCAATCAGATTGCGGTAATCGGTCCACAATTTCTCGATCGGGAAATTCGAACCGAACAGGCAACGCTCGGCACCGAAAGTCGCAACCGTCTGCGCGAGGACATCGGCGATATGGGCGGGATCGTTGCGGTGGATGAATGTCCCAAGTCCCGAAAGCTTGGAGACCACGTTGGGACAGGCTGCAAGGCCGGCCATGCCGGCGCGCCAGGTAGAGCGGCCTTGCGCCGAAAGATCTTCCAGCATGCCTGCATGCTGCAGGACGAAGGTGACGTTCGGACAAGCCTCCGCAAGACCGGTGGCGTCAGCCATCTGCGGCGCAAACACCTGCAGATCAAAGCTCCAGCCGTAGTCGGCGAGGCGGGCGACATTGCGACGGATCAGGGGATCGGCGCAGAGATCAGGGCGCGCCGCAAAGCGGTAGAGGGGATTTTCGTGCCAGTGCAGCTGCATGCGCACGCCCCGCACCAGCGGATAGCGCGCAAGGCGGTCGAGTTGCGGACGGACGTCGTCGACGCCGAAGTCGGCGAAGGCGACGATCGCGTGGGGCCATCCACTCTCCTTTGCGGTCGCCTCGACCCAGGCAACCTCGTCCTCGAAGCGGTCCTTGGCCCAATTGGTCTGAACATAGACCGAGCGAACGACGCTCAAACCCGCGAGGTCATCGAGATATTCACGGACTGAATAATCGCGCCGGATCGGCTCGTAAGGGCCGAAGATGCGCGGCTGCATCGGACCGGACAGCCAGGACAAGTCGGCCTGACGCCAGATATGATGGTGCGCGTCGACTATGTCGGTCACGCCGCTCTCCTTCGTCCAAGCGACAGGAGATGCGAAACGATCGCCGCACTCGAGCTGCCGTCAACGAGATCGTCGACCAAAGGCCTGATCGCGACCAGCGCTTCCGTCTGCGGTGTGAAGCCGGTGCCGGTCGCAAGCGGCGTCAGCCAGCTGAGCCGCCAGGCACGGCGCGACAGTTTTGTCACCGCATCGCGCAAGGCGGAAGCGTCGCCGCGCTCCAATCCGTCGGAGATCACGACGACCGCAGCACCGCGCGCATAGCCGGCGAAGCGCGGCACGGCGAGAAACGCCAGCAGCGCGTCGCCGATGCGCGTGCCGCCATCCCAGTCACTGACCAGATGCGCTGCTGCGTTCAGCGCCTGCTCGCGACGCTTAATGCGCAGCGGGCGGGTCACGCGCGTGAGTCTCGTGCCGAAGGTGAACACCTCCACACTGCGGGCAGCTTGCGAGAGTGCGTGCGCGAGCTTCATGTTCTCATCGGTGCGAGCTTTCATCGATCCGGACACATCGATCAGCAGCAGGAGCTTGCGCTGCCGCGCACGTCGTTTGAGGCGTCCGAGATGCAGGATTTCGCCGTCGTTACGGACTATCTCGCGCAAAGTGCGCCGCAGATCAGCCGAGGGGCCGCGCCGCGCGCGCCGCCTGCGATAACCCTTCCGCTGTGGCAGACGGGCACGCGCCTCGCGCGACAAGCGGCGCAGCGCCTCGCTTGCAACACCATGCGCGAAGCGGCGCTCGACCAGGATCTCCGCGCGCGTGGCGGTGAAGCCCGACTCGTTGGCCTCGTCGGCAAGCAGAGCGTCGTCGTCGCCGCGTGCTTCCTCCTGCAAGCGGACGATGTCTTCGTCGTCATCAACCCCTTCCTGATCGATTTGCTCGCCACTGCGGAAATGAAGGTCGAACAGCCGGTCATAGCTTGCGCGGCGTTCCGGCGGTGGTGCGAGCGTCGCCAGCCCGGCTTTACGGATGTGCTCGAGGCTGCGCGGTCCGAGCAGCTCTATCGCGGCGAGAAACGCCGTGGTCTGCTCAGGCGCCACCGCAAATCCGTTCGCACGCAACAACCCAGCGAAGGAAATACAGACCTGAGCGGCCCGCGGTAGTTGAGGTTGAGTGCTCATCCGGCAGCCTCCGCCAGTAAAGCGTCGAGCCGGGGCGAGATAAAGTGGAGATCCTCTTCGTCCTTGAGCGCAACGCCGATCGATCGCTTGAACGCATCCGGCCACCTAGCTCCGCCCTTGGACAGCAGCGTTGCGGCTTCCGCCCAGTCGACGGCCTCCGCAATGCCGGGGGCCTTGCTGAGCGGTTCTCTTCGCAGCTTGCCGACGGCGGCGACGACCGCTCGCGCGGTCGATTCAGCGACACTGGACGCTCGGATCATCACAATACGGGCCTCGCGCTCGGGGGTCGGATAGTCGATCCAATGATAGACGCAGCGGCGGCGCAGCGCTTCGTGCAAGTCCCGCGTCCGGTTCGACGTCAAGACGACAACCGGACGTTCCACAGCGCGTACGGTACCGCGCTCGGGGATGGAAATCTGAAAGTCGGAGAGAAACTCAAGCAGGAACGCCTCGAACTCCTGGTCCGATCGGTCGATCTCGTCGATCAGCAGCACCGTCGAGTCCGGCGCGCGTACCGCCGCCAGCATCGGCCGTTCGATCAGGAAGGACTCGCCATAAATGTCGATCGTCTCGTCACCGGCCTGGCGAATCGCCAGCATCTGGCGCGGATAGTTCCATTCGTAAAGAGCGGCCGCCGCGTCAATTCCCTCGTAGCATTGCAGACGGATCAACCGGCGCGCCAGCACAGCCGCAATGGCTTTGGCGGCCTCGGTCTTGCCGACACCGGGCGAACCTTCAAGAAGTAGCGGTTTGCCGAGCGCGAGCGCGAGGTAGGCCGCGGTCGCAAGACCTTCGTCCGCAAGGTAGTAGGCCGCGCGCAACGCCTTTTCCAGCGCCTCCGGGCTGTCAATGCCGACGATGTTGCTGCGGACCGTCATGCCATGCCTCAACGCCGCGGTTGCGACCGCGCGCCGCCCTGGGCCTTGATCGCCCGCAACACCTTTTCCGGCGTGATCGGCAATTCATCAATGCGAACGCCGACCGCGTTAAAGATGGCGTTGGCCACGGCGGGCAACGCCGGATTGGCACACATTTCCCCCGGTCCCTTGGCTCCAAACGGTCCGTCGGCGGCCGGTCGTTCCAGGACTGCAATATCGTGCGGGCAGATATCACCGGGGCCGGGCATCAGATATTCGACGAAGTCGCGCGGTCCGTGACTGGAATCGGGATAATACGGCTCGGTCGTTTCATAGAGCGCGTGGCTGACGCCCATCCAGGCGCCACCCACGAGCTGTTGCTCGACAAGCCGCGGGTTGAGCGCACGCCCCAATTCGTAGGCGCTATCCATGCGTACCATGGCAACTTCACCGGTCTCGTCATCGACCTCGACCTCGGCGACCAGGCAGGCATGCGCATAGCAGGTGGCCGGCGACATTTCGCCGGTCTCGGGATCGACGTCGGACAGCGGCACCAGGAAGATACCGCGCCCTGAGATCGTCTTGCCCTGCCTGAACTGGGCTGCGATGGCGACATCCTTGGTCGAGATCGACCGGTGCGGCGCACCCTTGACCTGAATGTTGCCGCGCCCGTCGGTTTCGAGGTCGGCGGCGTTCACCTCCAGCTCCTCGGCGGCCGCCTCCATCATGACGCCGCGCGCCTCCTTTGCCGCGGCCATCACCGCGTTGCCGACGCGATGGGTGCCGCGCGACGCGAACGATCCCATGCAATGGGGGCCGGTATCGGAATCTGCCGTGTCGACATAGACGTCCTCGACCGGTACACCGAGCGTCTCCGCGCAGATCTGCCGCGTCACCGACTTCATGCCCTGGCCAAGGTCGATCGAGGACAGCGACACCGTGAACTTGCCGCTGGGGTTGGAATGAACCAATGCCTGGCTGGGATCGCCGCCGAGGTTCATCCCGATCGGATAGTTGATTGAAGCAATGCCGCGTCCGCGATGCTTGGTCATGTCAGCGTCTCCTGGTGCCGAACACGGATGAGAAACGAGCGGCGCCATGCGAGGGTGCCTGCGGCCGCGGGGGAGGGGGCGGTGACGGTTGTGATGCTGGGGGCGCCTCGCGAACTGCCGCGGCTGGCGCGCGGTCATAGGTCGTCCGTTGCTGCAAAGCTGCGGCGCGTTGCGCGTCCGCGTCACGGGGGGTCGGCGGTATGACAGCTCGGCTGCCGCCACCATCCTTGCGCGACGAGGCGCGCTTGAACTGGTCACGAAGCGGCCACTTGGACTTTTCCGCGGCGACCTGCACGCATTCGATCAACGCGGTGTTCTTGGCCTCGCGCCGGTGCGCCTTCATATCGCCGTCGCGATAGGCATTGAGGATGCGAAATTCCATGGGGTCCATGCCGACGAGGTTTGCGAGCTTGTCCATCTGGCACTCGATCGCAAAATCCATCGCGGTGACGCCGAAGCCACGCATCGCGGTCGCCGGCGTGCGATTGGTGAACACGCAATAGACGTCGCCATAGACATTGGGGATCGTGTAAGGGCCGGGCAGATGCGCGGCGCATTTGACGGCAGCGTAGCTGGAGAGCCGCGTATAGGCGCCGCTGTCGAAATAGGCGCGGACCTTTCGCGCAACGACGCGGCCGTCGCGCATCACGCCATCCTTGATGTAAATGCGCTCGGCACCGCGGGGCGGGCCGTACTGCATCTCTTCTTCGCGCCCAAGCATATACCGCACGGGACGCCCGGTCAGCATCGCGCCGAGAATGGCGAGCGGCTCGGTGATCGTGTCCACCTTTCCGCCAAATCCGCCGCCGACCGTTCCGCCGATGAAGTGAAAGGTGTTCGAAGGCACGTCAAGAATCTTGGCGCAGGTGTCGACCGAGAAGAAGAGGGCCTGCGTCGATGTGTAGACGACATAGCGCCCGTTGGTGTCGGGTGCTGCGATCGAGCCGTTGGTCTCGGTCGGCGCATGCTCGATCGGCGACATCTGGTAGCGCTGTTCCAGCACGTGATCGGCCTCACCGAAACCGCGCTCGACGTCGCCAAAGCGCAGTTTTTGATGATCGTATTTGTCGTAGTAGGTGAAGGTGTTTTTGGGATAGGTCTCGTTGACGACAGGCGCGCCTGGCTTCAAGGCTTCCTCGACATCGAACACCGAGGGCAGCGCTTCGTAATCGATGCGTATCCTCGCCATTGCTTCATAAGCTTCGCGCGGGCTGTCTGCGACCACGGCAACGATCGGCTCGCCTTTGTAACGCACCTTGTCGACGGCAAGCGAGGGCTCGTCGTCAATGCCGAAGTTGATGAGGCTCAGCAGGGTGTTGAGATTGCGCGGCACATCGGCGCCGCGGATGATCCGGCGCACGCCCGGCGAACGTTCCGCGTCCGTCGTATCGATGCGGCGCAGCCGCGCATGCGAGTGCGTGCTGCGGACGGTCTTCAGATGCAGCATGCCTTGCAGCTTGTGATCGTCGAAATAGGTCGAGGTGCCCGTAACATGTCCGAGCATGTCCTGCCGCTGCGTTCCCTTGCCGATTTCCTTCAGATTATCATCGCGCTCGTCGGCGAAGATGTCCTTGCGCAATTCCAGCATGGCTTTCGTCCCTTACGCGCGGGTCCGTCCGCCCGCGGCGGCGACGAGCACGGCGCTGATGATCGGCTCGTAGCCGGTGCACCGGCAGATATTCCCGGAGATGGCCTCGACAACGTCGGCGCGGGTCGGCGAGGGATTGCGATCGAGCAGCGCCTTCGCAGCCATCAGCATGCCCGGCGTGCAGTAGCCGCACTGCGCCGCGAAGTTGTCTGCGAAAGCGCGCTGCAGGGGGTGTAAATTTGGCCCATCCTTCAATCCGTCCAGCGTCTCGACGGCGCGTCCCGACACGGTCTCGGCAAGAGTTAAGCAGGCCAGATGCAGCTCGCCGTCGATCAACACGCTGCATGCGCCGCAACCGCCCTGGTCGCAGCCGAATTTGGGCGTCATGTCGCCAATCAGTTCGCGCAAGGTGACGAGCAGGCTGGTGCCGCCGTCGACGAAGATCGCGACCTCCCGTCCGTTGTGTAGAAATTGTAAGGCACTCTTCGACATGGCAGTCCTATTCCTGACCGGACAGCAAGCGGCGCAGATGAACGCCAACGATTTCGCGTCGGTACCAAGCGCTGGCAAGCGCATTGTCGGTCGGCGAGGTGCCCTCGGTCGCCGCCGCGGCAGCGGCGCTGATCGTCGTCGCATCGAGTGGGCGCCCTTCAAGTGCGCGCTCGGCGGACTTTGCCCGAAGCTGCGTCGGCGCCATCGAGCCCAGCGCGATGCGCGCCCCAACAATCCGTCCGCTGCTCGTTGGTAGGTGAGCAGCGAGAGTAATGACGGACCCGCCCTTTGGCTTGATGCGCGTAATCTTGCGATAGCGAAACGCGTCCGCACTTGCTGGTTTCTGGCAGGAGATCGAAAGCACAAGGCCCGCCTGCCGCTCACGGGATTGCAGAAATTCCTCGATCCCCACCTCTCGCGCGCCGAGGCCGCTCTGCACGGCGACGGTGGCATCAAGCGCGAGCAGCGCGACAGTGAAATCGCCATAGGGACTGGAGGCGAAGAGGTTGCCGCCAACGGTGCCCATGTTGCGAACGGCCGGGCCGCCGATCGAGCGGGCAGGCGCGTGCAGGAAGGCAAGATCCCGTTCGGCGATAATCTTCGCGAAGGTGACGCCGGCGCCGATCGTGACGCGCGAGCCCGCAGCGTCGATGCGCATCAAGGCGTGGTCGCTTGCGCGCACAATGGTCGAGATCGCGATGTCGCCTTCGTTCAGCGCCCGCATCACGAGCGTACCACCGCCGAGATAACGAGCGCCGCGGTCGGACGACAAGGCGGCCGCTGCCTCGCCAGAGGTGGCAAATGTCTTCACCGTGACCGGCATGATGTCGCTCTCGCCGTCATGCGGCCTCCTTGAGATACCGGCGGACGGCCTCGAAGCCGCCTTGATAGATCTGTTCGGCAACCATTTGCATGATGCTGTCCCGGTCCTCGGGCCTGGTAGTAAATCGCGATTCCCAGTGCCAGAAGGTGCGATCGCCGTCGGTTACCGGGAGCAGGCGGACATGCGCCACGTAGTTGAACATTGGGATCGGCGTATCGAGCAGGCAATAGCTGAAGGTCTGTTCGAGGTCGGAAAGCGCGAGCAATTGTTCGCGCAGCTCCGAGCCGTCCTTCAACCTGAAGCGGCGGACGCAACCGATCTTGTCGGCTGGCTGCGCCCGCTCGATCGTGCTGGTCGCAACCGCGGGATGCCAGCGATCATGGCCGTTGAAATCGCGCAACACGTCCCAGACGGCGCCGGTCGGCGCATCGAGGATCGTGCTCTTGACGATGTGCGGCACGCTAACCTCCAAACGCCCGCTTGAGCGCATCGAATCCACCCTGGAACACGCCGCTCCCGATGTTGTTGACGAGTTCGGTCTCGCGCTCGGGCGCGCAATCGAACTCGGCGGTCCATTCGAGGAAGGTCTGATCGCCGTCGGTGACCGGAGTTAACCGCAGGGTGGCGACGTAGTTCTCGACCCCCATGGGCGATTCGAGGATCGAATAGGTACAGAACATGTCATAATCGGAAAGGCCGAGCAGTTTCTCGCGGATGCGCTCGCCGTTGCGCAGACGAAAGTCCCTGATGCATCCGATCTTGTCCGGTGGCTCGCCGCCCTCGATGCGGCTCTCCGCGATCGCGGGATGCCAATTCGGCAAGCCGTTGAAGTCCCGCACGCGCACCCAGAGGCGGTCGCTGCGGGCATTGACGACGGTGGACACATAGACCCGGGCCATGGCGTGTTCTCAACCCTTCTTCCGCGGCCCACGCTCCGTGGGCGTCTCGCCTGAAGCGGGAGCCGCAGGAGGCGAGGTGGGCTTCGTGTCGCCGCCACTGCGCGTGGCTGAATCCTTGATGCCCTGCATGTCGCGCGCCTCACGGATGAGGCCCGGCATCCTTGCGAGGCTCCCACCCTCGACGCCGATGTCCGAGAGAATCGAATCGATCAGCGGCGCCTGCACGCGGTAGCGCAGCGCCGAGTCGATCACCTCATCGGTGGCGCTGCGGCCGCCATTGCCGCCACCGTTGCCGTTGAGGCCGTCGACCTGCAGGATGCGGATGCCTTCGATCTTTTCCATCGGCTTGACGCTCTCGCGCACGATGCCCTCAATGCGGTCGAGCAGCTTTCTGCGGAACAACGAATAACGCGCCTGGTCGGTGAGCACGTTCTCGGCTTCGTTGAGCAGCCGTTGCGCCTCGGCTTCGACGGTTGCGCGCACGCGCTCGGCTCCAGCGGCGATACGGGTCTCCTCGGCCTGCTTTTCGGCGAGCAGCACCTCGACTGTCTTGCGACGCTTGGCGATCTCGCTTTCGCGCGCGGTCACGACGCGCTCTGTAGCCTCGGTCGCCCGCATCCGCGCGTCCTCCGCCGCCACCTTGGCTGCGGATTCCTCAAGCGACTTCTGATAGATCGCGATCGCTTTCTCCATCAATGCCGTTTCGACGTCCTTCTCGCGGTTGACCTCGAGCTTGCGCAGGTCGCGTTCGCGTCCGATTCGGGCCTCGTCGAGACCGCGATCGGAGGCGATACGGGCGCGCTCAACCTCCTCGCGGGAGGCGATCTCGGCCTCCTGCAGCGATTGGACGCGGGCGATTTCGAGCTGCTCGGTGGCGCGACGGCGTTGCAGTCTTGCGGCGTCCAGCGCCTGCTCGCGCGAAACATCGGTCGTCTCGACCTCCTTGCGTGCATTGATCTCTGCCTCCTTGACCTGACGGTCCGCGTCGATGCGCTCGGACCGCTTGGCGGCG
>VAZG01000589.1 GCA_005885285.1 Alphaproteobacteria bacterium
ATGGACGCGAATGGAAGAGAATCACGAGAGGCTGCTTCACCGTCGTTCACCGGGAGCGAGAAAGTCCGCCCTCTCCGCTTCTAACTGGCGTTTATTCGCGTCTCTTCGCGGTTCTTTGGTCAGCACCAGTCGCTCCCACTCCAGCCGCGCATGCTTGAAGTTCAAAATAACGCCGCCAGGAAGACCGGTGATGCGGAGGTAATTCAGCATCTGCCCGCGTTCATGGTCGGTAATGCGCTCGATCGTCTTCGTGTCAAGGATCAGCTGCTCCTGCAACACAAGATCGGGGACATATTCTCCCACGATCTCACCTTTATACATGACCCGATGCCGCTCTTGCTGAGTGTATGGGATGCCTCTCAGCCGGAACTCCACACAAAGGCAGTTTTCATAAATCTTCTCGTGCAAACCATGTCCTCGAATGTTCAAGACTTCCATTGCGCAGCTAACTACCGCATACACTTCCTCCTTTAGAATCAATTCGCGTTCATTCGCATTCATTGGCGGTTCTCTTCGCCGGTCGGATTCACCGACTTTGGTTCAGCTCGACGAAGATAGATTTCATGTGTTAGAGCGGCGCTGCGCTAACGGAAGCTAAACCGCTAATAAACGCTAATGGACGCCAATGAAAGAGGATGAAGAGAGGCTGCTTCACAGTCGATTGCGCAGCTGACTACCGCATACACTTCCTCCTTTAGAATCAATTCGCGTTCATTGGCGTTCATTCGCGGTTCTCTTTGTCGGTGCTCATGGCTTGGCGGCGGCTTTCGGCATCACCCCGATCTTTTGCGCGAAGGCGATGAAGCGCGGGTCGTCTTTGTAGGCGCGCAGGAAAGGATTATACAGCAGGTCGGTCACACCGGCGTCGCGTGTGGTCAAAGCGTGCTCCAGCCACTCGAACATCTTCTCCGGCTCCTTGCGCAGGGCATAGACCTCGGCGATCTGGCTGCCGGAGGCGTCGGCGTTTTCATCGATCAATTTCTTCAGCGCCGCGTCGGCTTCGGCCCGGTCGCCGTTGGCAAAGTGGGCCAGCGCCAGGGCATAAGTGCGCCAGAACGGATCCGTTTCCTGTTTGGCCGATTCCACCGCGGCGCCGGAGTTGCCACGCAGGATCTGCACCACCGCCAGCCACATGTAATTTGTGGCGTCCTGCGGCTGCAGCGCGATGGCCTTCCTCACCGCCGCCTCGGCCTCGTCGTAGCGGCCGAGCGGGGTGAGATAGAGCGCGAGGGCGAGGTGCGCTGCGGAGCGTAACGGATCCAACGCAATCGCCCGCTGTTGGAGCGCGACCCCTTCGTCGAGCCGGCCGAGCGTCGATATCAGGTCGGCGAGATTCGAGGTCACTACGGGATTCTGCGGCGCGAGTTCGAGGGCGCGGCGATATTCCGCTTCGGCCTCGGCGAAATTGAAATCGACAAGCCTAAGGATTCCGCCTTGTGCCGAATGCGCCTCGGCCAGATTCGGATCCAGATCGAGCGCGCTCTTGGCTGACGCACGGGCTTTTGCGATCGCCTCTTGTTGTTCTTTCGTCGCAATACTACCGGCGTAGTTGGTCGCCAGATTCATCGCCGCGCGCGACAGCATCGCGTAGGCGAGCGCGTAACGCGGGTCAAGTCGGATCGCCTCCTCGGAGTAGCCGATCGCTTTGCGGTTATCCTCGGCGGTGCGGCGATTGAAATAAAAATTTCCCTGCAAGAGGGCATTGTAGGCCTCGACATTCTGGTTCGAAGGCGTGGCCGCGGTGGTCAACTGCGAGGTCTGCCCGTTGTTGCGGAGCAGCGCGACCTTGAGCTCTTTCGCCACCGCGCCGGCAATCTCCGATTGCACCGCGAAAATGTCCGTCAGTTCCCGATCGTAGGTTTCCGACCAGACATTGGCGCCGTCGCCCGATTTGATCAGCGCCACTGCGATGCGCACCCGGTCGGCCGACTTCCGCACACTGCCTTCGAGCAGATAATAGACGCCGAGCTTTTCGCCGATCATCTTGCTGTCGTCTGTCTTGCCTTTGAACTGAAACGAGGAGGTGCGCCCGACGACTTTGAGCTCCTGCAAACGCGAGAGCGTTGAGATGAATTCTTCCGACATGCCGTCGGAGAAATACTCGTTCGCCGGATCGCCGGTGGAATTGACCATCGGCAGCACCGC
This sequence comes from Alphaproteobacteria bacterium, assembly GCA_005885285.1. Classification (GTDB taxonomy): domain Bacteria; phylum Pseudomonadota; class Alphaproteobacteria; order Rhizobiales; family Xanthobacteraceae; genus Bradyrhizobium. Next base: position 2,146 of record VAZG01000589.1, read on the forward strand.
GATCGATTTTTCGGGAATGGCGACGGACTTCGATCGATGCGCGGTGAAATAATATGCTGCGCCGGCCGCAAGAATCGCGACGAGCACGAGAGCGGCGATCCATCCGACGCTGCGTCGCACCGGCTCTTTCTCGGCCGGCGTTGGCTTGGCCTGTTGAAATTTCTGCCGGACCGCGGCGTTGCCCAGCGGCTCAGCGTAGAGATTGACCAAATGGAGCCGGACACCATGCTTGACCTCGCACTCACCGAGGTCGCGCAGCCGCGACGCCCATTGCCGGGAGTGGACCAGATCATCGGCCACATGCTGGGAGAGAAGAATGTGGCCGGCATCGCCGCAATCCATCACCCGTTGCGCCATGTTGATGCCGGCCCCGCCGATGTTGGTGCG
>VAZG01000346.1 GCA_005885285.1 Alphaproteobacteria bacterium
ACAACCCGCCGGTGATAACCGCTGCAACCAACCGCTTCCGAAGATCAAGGGATAAAACTTTACCCATCCATGCTGGCCTCCAGTCCAGCCAGCACGGTGAATCAGAAACCCCTTGATTTGGGAATCCCTAATCGATTCAAAGTAACTTCATCCCGCTTTAACAGCGTGATGCCGTCGGGCGACAGTCGTTTGGCCTCATTGACGAGCCGCTCGGCGAGCTTTGAACCCCAATGATCGGGCGCGACCACCAGTTGGTCGAGGTAGCCTTTGCGATCGATGGTTACGAAGCCGCCCAGTGCACCGGCTTGTTCGGCGACAGTGATCGTCGCATTCGGCACGAGTTCGTTGCACCAGCGCTCGCGCCACCATGCCACTCGCGCTGCGAAGTCGATGTCCGGATAGGTCTGTTGCCAGGTGTGTTGCCACAGCGCGATCGCCGCGTCTTCGTCCTCAGTGCGATACGGGCGGAGGTGAAAAACGTCAGTCATCCAAGCACAATCGTCATGCCCGGACTTGATCCGGGCATCCATCTACTTCGCTAGGGTCTCGTCCGATGGATTGCCGGGTCACGCCCGGCAACGACGATCGGTGGACATTGTTGGACGACATCGCCCCTAACGTTCCGTCAGCTTCAGCTCGATGCGGCGGTTGCGCTTGTAGGCGTCTTCGGTATTGCCGGTATCGAGCGGCTGGAATTCGGCAAAGCCCGCGGCGACCAACCGCTGTGCCGGCACGCCGAGCGAAGTCAGGTATTGCACCACCGAGATCGCGCGGGCCGACGACAATTCCCAGTTCGACTTGAAGATCGGGCTGTTGATCGGCCGCACGTCGGTATGGCCGTCGACCCGCAGCACCCAAGCAATCTCGCTTGGAATTTGCTTGTCGAGATCGATCAGCGCGCTGGCGAGCTTGTCGAGCTCGGCGCGGCCTTCGGGCAATAGCGTCGCCTGTCCGGTATCGAAGAACACTTCGGACTGGAACACGAAGCGGTCGCCGACGATGCGGATATCCGGGCGGTTGCCGAGAATGGCGCGCAGCCGTCCGAAAAACTCCGAACGATAGCGCGACAATTCCTGCACCCGCTGCGCCAGCGCGACATTGAGGCGCTGGCCGAGATCGGCGATGCGCCCCTGCGATTCCTTGTCGCGTTTCTCCGATGCGTCGAGCGCTTCCTCCAGTGCTGCGAGCTGACGGCGCAACGCGCTGATCTGCTGGTTCAACACCTCGATCTGCGCCAGCGCGCGCGAAGACACCTGCTTTTCGGAATCCAGCGCCTTGTTCAGCTCGGCTGCTTTCCCAGCCGCGTCATTGCCGGCACCGGCAAGGCCTTCATAGAGGCCTTTGACCCGGTCGCGCTCGGATTCGGCGGAGGCGAGGCCCGCGCGCATCTGCGAGAGCTGGTCGTCGAGGTTGAGCTTGCCGAGCTTTTCCAGGGACAGCATCTCGTTCAGCTGCGCGATCCTGGCGTTGAGCTGCTCCAGCGCCTTGTCCTTGCCGGTGACTTCCTGGGACAGGAAGAACTGCACCACCAAGAACACCGACAGCAGGAACACGATCGAAAGCACCAGCGTCGACAACGCGTCGACGAAGCCCGGCCAGTAATTGAAGCCGGATTCGCTGCGGCGTGCACGGGCGAGGGCCATTGGAATTCTCCGCTATCTCGTGTCCCGGAGGCTGCGCTGCGTCCGGGGCACGAACTCCTTCAATTGACGCGTTTTCTTCACGCGAACCGGCAACCCACCTCGCTTGAAAACGCTATCGTTCACTCTTCTCAGGCTGGCGCGCGAGCCGCTCCAAGAGGCGCTTGATCTCGAGGTTCTGCTCGCCTTGGCCGTCGGCCCATTCGCGGATCATCTGCTGTTCGGTGCGCATATGCGCCACCAGTCCCTGAATGGCCTCGGCGAGATTGGCCATTGCCGTCGTCGTGTTGCGGTGGGCGCCACCTTCTTCCACCACGGCGCGCAGGCGCTCCATGGCGTGCTGCAGGTCGCCCGTGAGGCCACCGCCGGCGCCTTCAGTCGAATATTCGCGCACGGTGGAGGCGAGCCAGTCTTCCAGATCGGTATAGAAACGGTTTTGCGCCTGGCTCGATTGCAGGTCGAGGAAGCCCAGGATCAGCGAGCCCGCAAGGCCGAACAGCGAGGACGAAAACGAAATGCCCATGCCGCCGAGCGGCGCGGCGAGACCTTCTTTCAGGGTATCGAATAGCGCGCCGGCGTCGCCGCCGACCTTCAAGCCGTCGATCACCTTGCCGACCGAGCCCACCGTTTCGATCAGGCCCCAGAACGTGCCGAGCAGGCCGAGGAAGACCAATAAGCCCGTCATGTAGCGTGAGATGTCGCGCGCCTCGTCAAGGCGGGTCGCGATCGAATCCAACAGGTGCCGCATGGTCTGCTGTGTGATCGTCATCCGCCCGCTACGCTCGCCACCCAAGATCGCAGCCATCGGCGCCAGCAGCGTGGGATGGCGGGCAAGCGCCAGCCCGGGATCGGCAATGCGGAAATTATTGACCCAGGCGACTTCCGGATAGAGCCGGATCACCTGGCGGAACGACAGGATGATGCCGACCAGCAGCACCATGCCGATCAGCGCGTTGAGCCCGGGATTGGCGAAGAAGGCGATGACGATCTGTTTGTAGAGCACGACCGTGACCAGCGCGCACAGCACCAGGAAAACCAGCATCCGCACCAGGAAAATCCGGGGCGAAGACAATTTGGTCAGTTCGACCTCCATGGTGGAGCGAGGAGAGGAGCCTGATGGCATTGCCGGTGTCATCCGTTGCGCGAGTTTTGGGCCATGCCGCACTATGGCACAGCGGAGCCGAGAAAAAAGCTGGGTCGCCCCTAATTCGGGCGGCGGGGAAGCGGAACCTTGGGCTGAAACGGGGTTTGGTGAGGTCGTATTCTACAAATGTTTGCCCTCGCCCGACCGGTCATGCCCGCGAAGGCGGGCATCCAGTACTCCGTTACGCCCGAGTTCAACACGCCCGCCGTGGCGTACTGGATCATCCGCCTTCGCGGATGATGACGGCGAAAGCGCCGTCACTTCCCCAGTGGCTTTAGAATCCTGACGAGCTCGGCGTGCACGAACTCGTTGCCGCAAATCAAATTGCCGGTCTTAAGCGGATCGTCGTCGCCCTCGATGCCTGAAACGATGCCGCCGGCCTCGCGCACGATGATTTGACCGGCCGCCATGTCCCAAGATTGTAGATTGCGTTCCCAATAGCCGTCGAGCCGACCCGCGGCGACGAACGCCATGTCCAGTGACGCCGCGCCGAACCGACGCAGCCCCGCTACCTTGTTCTGGATTTCCGTCATCTCCAGGCGCGACAATTCGTGGTCGCCGCGGCCGATATGAGGCAAGCCGCAGGCGATCACGCATTCGCCAAGCTTGCGCCGGCCGGCAACGCGCAGCCGCTGGTCGTTGAGGAATGCGCCTTTGCCGCGCTCGGCGATGTAGAGTTCCTCGTTGGCGGGATTGTAGATCACGCCGGCGATGATCGTGCCCTCGCGCGCCAGGCCGATCGAGATCGCAAACTGCGGGATGCCGTGCAGGAAGTTGGTGGTGCCGTCCAGGGGATCGACGATCCAGGTGTGGGTCTTGTCGGCGCCCTCGCGGTTGCCGCCTTCCTCGCCGATGAAGCCGTAGCCCGGGCGCGCTTTCGCAAGATCGGTATAGAGCATTTCCTCGGCGCGCTTGTCGGCGAGCGAGACGAAGTTGGCGGGCCCTTTCAACGACACCTGCAGATGCTCGACCTCGCCGAGATCGCGCTTGAGATTGCGGCCGGCGCGGCGCGCGGCTTTGACCATGACATTGATGACGGCGGAGTACAGCATGAGCTCAAGCTATGAAATCAAGAAACGGCCCAATGCCGTCATCGACGCGGCACTGGGTGCCCTGCTGACGTCGTCAGGTCAAGCTGGATCATTTAGTGCCGAGCCATCGGCGCGCCGCCGCCTCGGCTTTGGCGCGGTCTTCCGGGCTTAGTTGGGCAAGCGCCTCGTCCAGCTCGGGATCGCCTTTGCCTGCGTTTTTGGCAACCAAATGCCATTTCAGCGCCTCGACCTTGTCCATCGGCGCGCCCATTCCGGAAAGCAGCACGCGCGCGAGGCGGTTCTGGGCAATCGGGCTGTTTTGTCTCGCTGCTTTCCGCAGCAGCGCGACCGCGGCGGGCTGGTTCTTCGGCGTGCCGGTGCCGTTGAAGAGCGCGATGGCATATTCGACCTCGGCGTCGACATTGTCGGCGAGCGAAGCCGCCTGTAACAGCCGCACCGACTTTTCGACGTCCTTCTCGACGCCCGTGCCTTCCTTGTAGAAAGTGGCGAGCGCGTACTGCGCTTCCGGATTGCCGGCGTCCGCGGCGAGCCGAAGCAACTCCGCGGCACGCTTGAGGTCCTGCGGCAATGTTTGTCCGTCGATATAGAGCAGCGCCAGATTGTAGGCCGCCTTCGGCTCGCCGAGCTTGGCCGACGACGCCAGAAGCTTGACGGCGGCCTCGCGGTCGAGGGGGCCGCCGCGCCCGGCGAGGCGCAACATCGCGAGCGCGAACATGGCCTCGCGGTCGCCATTGTCGGAGGCGCGCTTATACCAATCGACCGCCTTCGCATAGTCGCGCTTCACGCCCATCCCATTGGCGTAGAGCTCGCCAAGCATCGTCATCGCCTTGATGTCGCCGGCCTGCGCGCGCGGCGTCGCCAGATCGAGCGCCGTCTTGTACTGCCCACGTTGATAGGCGCCGTAGACCACGTCGGCATTGGGATCGTCGGGCACAGGCGCCGGGACGATGGCCGCGGTCGGTGCGGTCGGAGGCGGTTCAGGCTTCGGCGTCGCTACTGGCGCTGCGGGCCTCTTGGTGGCAATCGGCGGTTTTGCTTTCGCCGGCTCCTTCTTGGCGGCCGGCTTGCTCTCCGCAGGCTTTTCGGCAGGGGCCTCTGCAGGCTTTTCGGCACCCGGTGGCGTCAGCGAGGTCTGCGCCACGACGTTGGCGGTGAGCAGCAACACGCTCGCCAGGATCGATATCGAATGGAGGAGCTTCATTCCCAGCGCAATTCCCGTCCGGCCTTAACTTGTTCTTTGCTCTGTCCTGATGCCGCGGCGTAGCCTTGCCGGATCGCCTGTTCGGCATCTGCCAGTGCCGGCGCTGCCCCGCGCGGATCAGCCCAGACGAAATCTCCGACCAGCACGAAATCCGCGCCTGCGGCGGCAAACTCACAGGCCTCCTCGCGCGAGCTCGCAAAACCGACGCAAGGCGGCTCGAACAATTCGGCCCACCACTGCAGCCGCTCGGCGATCGCCTCCATCGAAGGTCGCTGCCCCTTCGCGTCGGGCTCGCCGAACAGCACGTAATCCGCACCCAGCTCGCCGGCGGTCATCGAATCGTGCCGTGTTGCGAGCCCGCCAACGCCTGCGATGCGATCCGGCTTCAAATTCGCCAGGGCGTCTTCAAGGGCCGCGACGCCGGTTAGGTGCGCGCCATCGGCGCCCGAGCGCGCCACCAGTTCGACATGACCATCGAGGACTTGGCCATCGAGCAGCAGCGCGGCGCCGGCGTTCTGGATTGGGCCCGCCAACGCCTTGACGCGGGAGATCATGCTGCGCTGGTCCGCCATCTTGAGGCGCACCAGCACTGCGGCGACGTCGGCCGCCGCGAGCAAGCCGGGAAGGCTTGCGATCAAGGCTTGCGGATCGTCCACGACTGGGGTTGCGAGATAGAGCCGCGGCATCGGGCGCGGCGCAGCAGATTTGGTGGCCAATCTATGCCGCCTTCTTTTCCAGCCCGGTCTCCCACTCGCCCCTGGTGGCAAGCGCGTTCATCCGCGCGCGGTGGATAAACGCCCGCTGGCCGGCTGCGACGTTTTCCTGCTTGCCCGACCAGGCTTTTTGCGGCGCCGCCTGCAAAGCGCGGCCGTAGGAGAAGGTCAGCCGCCACGGCAGGCCGGCGGTCCGGTTCATCGCGTTCAGATGCGCGGTCGCGTCTTCGTCAGACTGACCCCCGGAGAGGAAGGCGATGCCCGGCACTGCCGCGGGCACGCAAGCCTTCAACAAGCGGACGGTCTTCTCGGCGACTTCCTCGACGGATGCTTGCTTGGCGCTCTTCTTGCCCGCGATCGCCATGTTGGGTTTCAGGATCATGCCTTCCAGCGCGACGCGCTGGATCCGCAATTCGGCAAACGTATTGTTCAACACTAGCTGGGTCACCTCGTAACAGCGGTCGATGTCGTGATCGCCATCCATCAGCACTTCCGGCTCGACAATCGGAACGATCTGCGCGGCCTGGCACAGTGCCGCGTAGCGCGCGAGCGCGTGCGCATTGACATGGATCGCCGTCATCGAGGGGATGCTCCGGTCGCCGCCGCGGCCGATGTCGATCACCGCGCGCCATTTCGCGAACCGCGCGCCGCGCTCATAATATTTCTTCAAGCGCTCGGCGAGCTTGTCGAGGCCCACTGTGACCAGTTCGCCCGGGCAGTTCGGCAAGGCTTGCGTTCCCTCGTCGACCTTGATGCCGGGGATCGCGCCCGACGCTTCGACCAGTTTTATGAGCGGCGTGCCGTCGCGGGCCGTCTGCCAAATGGTCTCGTCATAAAGGATGACGCCGGAGATGTATTTGCTCATCGCCTCGGAAGAGCGGAACAGCATCTCGCGGTAGTCGCGGCGCGACTCTTCGGTTGATTCGACCTTGATCGCGTCAAAGCGCTTCTTGATGGTGCCTGAGGATTCGTCGGCGGCAAGGATGCCCTTGCCCGGCGTGACCATGGCGAGCGCAACTTTGTTGAGATCTGAGAGATTCATGGGCGTCCTCCGGCTTTGCGTGGTTTGCCAACCAAAATAGACCCTTCTCGGGCAATTGCCGAGCCTATCCAGGTCAAGGAGGCGGGCGGTTTTCTCGGAGTATTAACGCCCGTTATGCGACTTTGGGATCGAGTTCACCCTTGCTGTAACGCTTGGCCATCTCGGCCGTCGTCAGCACCTTCTTGATCTTGCTGGCCTGCCCTGCCGCATTGAATTCTTCCAGCCGCTGTTTGCACAGCTTGGCCATCGCCTCCATCGCCGGCTTCAAATATTTGCGCGGATCGAATTCCTCCGGATTGCCGTTGAGCACCTTGCGGATCTGTCCGGTCATCGCCATGCGGTTGTCGGTATCGATGTTGATCTTGCGGACGCCGTGCTTGATGCCGCGCTGGATCTCGGAAACCGGCACCCCCCAGGTCGGTTTCATCTTGCCGCCATTGGCGTTGATGATGTCCTGCAAGTCCTGCGGCACCGAGGAGGAGCCGTGCATCACCAGATGCGTGTTCGGCAGCTTGCGGTGGATTTCCTCGATCACATTCATGGCGAGGATGTCGCCGTCCGGCTTGCGGGTGAACTTGTAGGCGCCGTGCGAGGTGCCCATCGCGATCGCCAGCGCGTCGACCTTGGTCTCCTTGACGAACTTGACGGCTTCATCGGGATTGGTGAGGAGTTGGTCATGGGAGAGTTTCCCCTCCGCGCCGTGGCCGTCTTCCTTGTCGCCCATGCCGGTTTCCAGCGAGCCCAACACGCCAAGTTCGCCCTCGACCGAGATGCCGCCGAGATGGGCCATGTCGGTGACGGTCTTGGTAACGCCGACATTGTAGTTCCAGTCAGCCGGCGACTTGCCGTCCGCCTTCAGCGAGCCGTCCATCATCACCGAGGTGAAGCCGGCCTGGATCGCAGTCATGCAGGTGGCGGGTTCGTTGCCATGGTCGAGATGCACACAGACCGGGATCTGTGGATAGATTTCGGTCACCGCGTCCATCATGTGGCGAAGCATGACGTCATTGGCGTAGGAGCGGGCGCCGCGCGAGGCCTGGATGATGACGGGGGCATCCAGGGTGGAAGCCGCGTCCATGATGGCGAGCGCCTGCTCCATATTGTTGATGTTGAAGGCCGGCACGCCGTAATCGTGCTCCGCCGCGTGGTCGAGCAATTGCCGCAACGTGATGCGAGCCATCTATCCGGTTCTCCGCGGGTGGGGTGACAGCGGGCTGTCACGATTTCAAATCAAATTAGTCGGTTCTCAGACGAATCCCAAGAATGTGGCGAGTGCCCGGTCCACCCTTCCGAGATCGGCGGCGCCGAGACGTCCGAACACATAGCCGATCTTTGCCAGCGGCAACGTGCTGCATTTATCAGCCATAATCTGGCAAGGCGCCCGCAATCCGTTTTCCGCACTTGGATTGATCATGATGCGGAAAATCTCCGCGGGAAGAAGGTCGGAGGTGAAGGGTAGAAAAGTTATC
>VAZG01000347.1 GCA_005885285.1 Alphaproteobacteria bacterium
CGCCGGCAAGGCCGGCATCACCTATGTCGATGTCTGGGACGGATTTGTCGACGAAGCCGGCCGCTTCCTGCAGAAGGGTCCCGACTTCGAAGGTCAGATCCGCCAGTTGCGCAGCTATGACGGCGTGTATTTCACAAAACCTGGCGCGCGCAAGCTCGCCCATTACGTCGAGCGCGAGATCACGCGGCTGCTCGCCGCGCGTTCCGGGCCGATCGCGCTGCCGAGCGAACCAGCGACACCCGATGCCAATGCCGTGCCCGGCCAGCCCGCCCCGCGCCCGTTGGCCGGACCGATCCTGCCGCTGGTCGCTTCGTCCGTCGGCACCGATCAATTGCTTGGCGGTCCCGGCACGCGGCCGGCCTTGGTCGACGCGCTGGCCGCACGGACGCTGGTCAAGGGGGAAGCGCTGACGCCGCCTGCCGGCCGCGCCGACGATTTTGCCTGGCCGCGCCGCGAGGTCGGACGCGAACAGGCCAAGGGCGAAACGCCGGTCGCCGCAACCTCGCCCGATGGCGGGGCTGCAGCACCCAACGCGCAGCAAAAGCCGCCGGCCAAGAAGCTGAAGCCCGCGCAGCCCAACTTCTTCGGCTTCGGCAATGCACCCCGCCCGCTCGCGCCGCCGCCGCGCTCACCCGGTGGCGTGCCGCGACCGCCGGGCAATGTCGGACGCTCGGCGGAGGCCCCGGGCAGTTGGACGCGCTGGTAGCTGCGATCGAACGCGATCCTCGGTGACCCCTGCAATCGAAGATACTGTTGCGAAGATTGATGGCTGCCCGGATCAAGTCCGCGCATGACAGGTTGTATGCGCGGCATGCGCCGCGATCCGTTGACATCGCATCATCAGAGGGTAATTTTTTGATCAAATGAAAGTGGGCACAACCGCTGGCCTCGACAGGAGAAACGCCATGGCCATCTCGATCAGGCAATTACACCCGCATTTTTTCGGCGAGGTGTCGGGCGTCGATTTGCGCAAGCCCCTGAGCAGGCAGGAAGCGATCGAGATCGAAGCCGGCATGGACAAATACGCGGTGCTGCTATTCCGCGATCAGGAAGTCACCGACGAGCAGCAACTGGCGTTCGCGCTGAATTTCGGCGAGCGCGAAAATCCGCGCGGCGGCAATATCGTCAAACCGCAAGACTCGCGGCTCTCGACCGGGCTGAACGACGTCTCCAATCTCGGCAAGGACGGCAGGCCGCTGCCGCGCGATCACCGCGCCCATCTGTTCAACCTCGGCAACTGCCTGTGGCATTCCGACAGTTCGTTCCGGCCCATTCCGGCAAAATTCTCGCTGCTATCGGCGCGCGTCGTGAACCCGAAGGGCGGTAACACCGAATTTGCCGACATGCGCGCCGCCTATGACGCGCTCGACGACGAGACCAAGGCCGAGATCGAAGACCTGATCTGCGAGCATTCGCTGATGTATTCGCGGGGCTCGCTCGGCTTCCTCGACTACACCGAGGAGGAGAAAGCGATGTTCAAGCCGGTGCTGCAACGGCTGGTGCGCACCCATCCGGTGCACGGCCGCAAGTCGCTGTATCTGTCGTCACATGCCGGCGCCATCAAGGGCATGAGCGTGCCGGAGGCGCGGGTATTGTTGCGCGACCTGACCGAGCATGCCACGAGGCCTGAATTTGTTCATGTCCACCAATGGACCGTGCATGACCTCGTGATGTGGGACAACCGCCAGACCATGCACCGGGTCCGCCGCTACGACCAGTCGCAACCGCGCGACATGCGCCGGGCCACCGTCGCCGGGACCGAGCCGACAGTGGCGCAACAGGCGGCGGAGTAAGCATCATCCGTCGTTGCCGGGCTTGACCCGGCGACCCATCCCCTGACAAAAGCAATTCGTGAAGATTGACGGATACGCGGGTCAAGCCCGCGTATGACGAGATGTGGTTGAGGTCCGTCAGCCTACGCGTGCCCGGCGTCGTTCGACAGCATGCCCGGATCGATGCCGATCTTGCGCAGCGCGCGGGCGTATTTTTCCTCGACGTCGCCGCCGAAGATCAAATCCTGGTCGGCATCGCAATGCAGCCAGCCATTACCCTGGATTTCGTTCTCCAGTTGCCCCGGCGCCCAGCCCGCATAGCCGAGTGCCAGGATGGCGTGCTTCGGCCCCGAACCCTTGGCAATCGCCTTGAGGATATCGACGGTCGCGGTCAGGCAAATCCCGTCGTCGATCCGAAGCGTCGCATTCTCGAGATAGAAATCGCTGGAATGCAGCACGAAGCCGCGGCCGGTATCGACCGGTCCGCCCTTCAGCACCTTCATGCTCTCGGCGTTTTCCGGCAGCTTGATCTGATCCGCTTCGTTGATGATGTCGAGCTGCACCAGCAGTTCCGGAAAATCGATGCTGCCGGCCGGACGATTGACGATGATGCCCATCGCGCCTTCGGATGAATGCGCGCACATGTAGATGACCGAACGCTCAAAACGCGGATCACCCATCACCGGCATGGCGATCAGCAACTGGCCGTCGAGGTAGCCGTCATCAGGCGAATTGTGGCCAATGCCGGCGGCTTCGCGGCGGACATTGCCGGGTTTCTTGCCTTCAGGACCCATCCGCAAAGGCCTCCCGCTTTCGAGTCACATCCTGATATTGGGCGAGGGTTCTGTCAATCAAGCGCCGCCTGCCGCCTGTGACAGTCCATCACAAGCAATTCAATGGTTTGAGGCGGCGCTTGCCTGTAAAGACGCGTCATGATCGCCATGGTTCCCAGCCGAGCCACATTCGGTTTTGCCGCCGCCCTGTTGGCGTCATTGATGTCGCTCGAGGCTCGCGCTGAGGATGCATCGCCCTGGCAACGGGACGGGCACTCCGCGGTCCGGCTTTTGGCGGGATCGCACAGCGGCGCGGTGCTGCTCGGCGGTATCGCCTTCCAGCTAGAACCCGGTTGGAAGACCTATTGGCGCACCCCCGGCGATTCCGGCGTACCACCACGCTTCGACTTCTCGAAGTCGGAAAATATCGAAGCCGTGACGATCTTGTGGCCGGCCCCGACCAAGTTCGACGACGGCGCAGGCGGCCATTCGGTGGGCTATCACAATCAGATCGTGCTTCCGTTGCGGATCGTTGCGAAAAATCCCGACAAGCCGGTGACGCTGCGCGCCGACATCAACTACGCGGTCTGCGAGAAGCTCTGCATTCCCGTCGAAGCCAATCCCGAACTCTCCTTCAACAGCGTGGCGAGCACCGAGGACAACGCACTGTTCGCAGCCCTTGATACCGTGCCGAAGCCCGCCAATGTCGGCGACCCCAACCCGCTGACCATCCGCGACGTCAAGCGCGAGGGCAAATCCACCGTGCTGGTCGATGTGGTGACGCCCGACGCCAAGGAGGTCAGTCTGTTCGTCGAAGGGCCGACACCGGACTGGAGCCTGCCGATCCCCAACCTCGTCGAGCACGGCCCGCCCGGCGTCAAGCGTTTCGCCTTCGAGCTCGACGGCCTGCCCCCAGGCGCTAATCCGGAAGGCGCCGCGCTCAAATTCACCGTGGTCGGCGGCGAGCATTCCTACGAATTCAATATCAATCTGGAATGACGCGAAGCGGCGTCATTCCGGGGCGCGCGACAGCGCGAACCCGGAATCTCTAGGTTCCGGGTTCATGCTTTGCATGCCCCCGGAACGACATCGAGAGACCGAATCTTAACGAATAGTTGATAGGCGGAACATTCGCCGCCTTTGTGCGGGCCTTTCAGGATTTTTCGCCCCGTGGCCGCGATCGACACCCAATCCGCGATAGCTTTGCCGCGAAGCCTGATCACCCGGCTGCGGTCGATGCTAGCCGGCGGCAGCGGCGAAGCATCGGTGACACGGCGGCTTGCCGGCACCATCTTCGTCATCCGCGTTCTCAGCGCGGCGCTGGCCTATCTGTCGCAGATCCTGCTGGCGCGCTGGATGGGCGGCCCGGAGTACGGCGTCTACGTCTATGTCTGGACCTGGGTACTGCTGTTCGGCAGCATGATGGATTTCGGCATATCGGCCTCGGCGCAAAAAATCATTCCGGAATATCGCACCAGCGGCCAGCACGCGCTGTTGCGCGGCTTCCTCACCGGCAGCCGCTGGATGACCTTCATCGTTTCCGCGGTTGTCTCGCTGTTGCTGGCGGGTGTCGTGAGACTGCTGGCGCCGTGGATCGAGGCCAACGCGATCGTCCCGCTTTATATCGGCTGCATCACGCTGCCGGCCTTTGTCGTCGCCAACACCCAGGACGGCATCGCCCGCTCGCACGACTGGATGCGGCTCGGCCTGATGCCGCAATTCATCGTGCGCCAGGCGCTGATCATCGGAATCACCGCCGGTGCCTTCGCGCTCGGCTTCAATCTCGGCGCCGTCGCGGCGGTGATCGCAAGCGCGGGTGCGGTGTGGATCGCGATGATCTCGCAGATGTTCGTGCTGAACCGGCGCCTTGCCGGCCATATCGAACCAGGCGCCAAACAATATGATTTCCGCGGCTGGCTCGCGATCTCGCTGCCGATCCTGCTGGTGGAGAGCTTTTATCTGCTGCTGTCCTATACGGACGTGCTGGTGCTGCAGCAATTTCGTACCTCCGAAGAGGTCGGCGTCTATTTCGCGGTGGTCAAGACGCTGGCGCTGGTGTCGTTCATTCACTATGCGATGTCGGCGACGACAGCGCATCGCTTTGCCGAATATCACGCGCTCGGCGACAAGGACCGGCTGTCAGCCTATGTCGCGCATGCGATCAATTGGACGTTCTGGCCGTCGCTAGCGGCGACCATCGTACTGCTCGCCCTGGGCAAGCCTCTACTGTGGCTGTTCGGGCCCCAATTCGTCATCGGCTACGACATCATGTTCGTCGCCGCCATCGGGCTTGTGGTGCGCTCGGCGATCGGCCCGGTCGAGCGGCTGCTGAACATGCTCGGCCACCAGCATATCTGCGCGGCCGCCTACGCGCTGGCCTTCGCCATCAACCTCGTGCTCTGTGTTATGCTGGTTCCGCGGTTCGGCGGCCACGGCGCCGCAGCCGCGACCTCGATCTCGCTTTGCTGCGAGACGGTGCTGCTGTTCTGGATCGTCCGCCGCCGGCTCGGTCTGCACGTGCTGGCGTTCGGGAAGGGACAGGACCGTGAGCGCCTAAGTTAGCATTGGCATACCGCGCGCCACCCACGGCTGTCCAATTGTGCCCCAAAAAGAACCACTTTGCACGGTCCGCTACGCCACCAACGAATCTTTTTGATTTCGGCGCTGCAGAACGTCGATTTCGCCGAACGCCGGCGAATAGTGGAAATAACCATCGGCTTCCGATAAGCGCATGAAATATTCTTATTTCAGATGATGCGTGGCTACGAGCGGCAGGACTATTCTAGCGTCACTAGATAATTGGAACCAAAACCCAACGCCGCATGGATATGATCGATCAACTCTACGTCGCGTCGGGGTTCGGTCTCGGCCTGCTTGGTGGAATGAGCAGTGTCGGCGGCTAGTCGCTCGGCCTGGTAGGATAAGAACCAAAGATGCCTCCAATTGACACCGCACTGATCGTTCTTGCAGGGATCGCCTTGTTTGCGGCGTTTGTAAACGGTGCGCTCGGCTACGGGTTTTCGTCGCTCACCGTGCCGGTCGGACTCGTCTTCTATGCCAATCGCGTGCTCAATCCGGCTTTGGTCCTGATCGAAGTCTTCGTGAACCTGTACGTTCTTTTCATCAATCGAAGCGGCGTTCCAGCCGTTTGGAGACGGGTGTTTCCCATCCTCATCGGGTTGCTGCCCGGCATCGGAATCGGAGCCTATGCGCTTGCTTCGCTTGAGCCTGTCTGGATCAAATTCGCCACCTACTCGATTATCCTGCCCCTTATTTTGCTGCAGGCAGCCGGTTGGCGGAGGCCCTTTCAGTCGACGTGGTTAGTTGGCCTGCCCTTTGGAACGACGCTGGGGATCCTGTACTCGGTAACGACCATCTCAGGCCCCCCGTTAGCGATCTTGTTCAACAATCAGGGCTTGGTCAAAGATGAGTTTCGCGCCGGTCTGGCGCTGGTTCGGGTGACCGAGTCCTGCATGACTGCCTTCGTTTATTACAAAGTCGGCCTGTTTATTACCGAAAGCACCGACATCCTGCCAGTGCTTGCTGGCTGTGCCGTGGTTGGCATCCCGCTCGGCGCCTATTTCATTCGACGGATGGATGCCGAGACTTTTCGACGGATATGCATGAGCTTTGATGCGTGGGTCGTGGGATTCGGTCTCTCCCGCGTGCTGATCGAGCTGAACCTGATGGCAAGCCCGTGGGCCTACAGCGTGATGGCGGGCACGATCTTGATAGACGTGTATTTGCTATACGTCTTTTTCAGCGCGCGGAAGGCGGTATCCAGGGACTCGCAAGTGCCCGCGGATTTGGCGGCCCATTCTCCTAGCGTGAGACACTGAAACGTGTCGCTTGAGCTTACTGGATGCCCCGCATGCGAGGGGCATCCAGGTCTTGCTGTGGCGACAGCGCCCCCTACTCCGCGGTCCAGCCGCCGTCGATCGAGAGATTGGCGCCGGTGATCTGCGAAGCGTCGTCGCTGCACAGGAACAGCGCCAGGGCTGCGACCTGCTCCGAGGTGACGAACTGCTTGGTGGGCTGCGCGTCGAGCAGCACGTCGTTGATGACCTGCTCCTTGGTCAGGTTGCGCGCCTTCATGGTCTCCGGGATCTGGTGCTCCACCAGCGGCGTCCAGACGTAACCGGGGCTGATACAGTTGCAGGTGATCTTGAAGGTTGCGACCTCCAGCGCCACGGTCTTGGTGAGGCCGGCGATGCCGTGCTTGGCCGAGACATAAGCCGACTTGAACGGCGATGCGACCAGCGAGTGCGCCGAGGCGGTATTGATGATGCGGCCCCAGCCGCGCTTCTTCATGCCGGGTACGGCGGCACGGATGCCATAAAACGCCGACGACAAATTGATCGCGATGATCGCTTCCCATTTCTCCGGCGGGAATTCCTCGATCGGTGCGACGAACTGGATGCCGGCATTGTTGACGAGGACGTCGACCGAGCCGAAGGTCTTCTCGCCCAGCGCCACCATTTCGGCGATCTCGGCGGGCTTGGTCATGTCGGCAGGTGAGTGCACCGCCTTGACCTTGAAGTCGGTCTCGATCGCGGAGCGCTCCTTCTCGATGTCAGCCGGCGCCCCCATGCCGTTGATAACGATATTGGCGCCGGCGGCCGCAAAGGCGCGCGCATAGGCGAGCCCGATGCCGCTGGTCGAGCCGGTCACAACAGCGGTCTTGCCTGTCAACGTACCCATCTGCTTTTACTCCTGTTTGCTGCTGAGGGTCTCAGAACCGTCCGCGGTGAGATCGTAAGTCACCATGGTCTCGTCGGACTGCGGCCGTTCCAGCCATTCCTTGTGACGCATCGACAAATGAACGTCGCGAACGCCGGCGCTCCAATGCTCGACCATGCCGACATGGGAAAAGTCGTAATCCTTGGACGAGGATTCGTAATTCTTGCTCTTGTAGATCAGGTGCACCACTGTGACGGTGTTCTCCTTGGCGGCTTGACGCAGGAACTTGACCGACGGATCGCTTTGCAAGTCGTCCGGCAGTTTGCCGATCAAATCGCGAACCGCCTTGCGAGCCTGGTGAATCTGTCTGTTCTTGTCGGTATTCATGCGGGTGCGGCTGGAATAGCGGATGTCCTTTGCTCGCTCGTCGGCCTCCAGCAGGGTCTGCGGCAGCGGGCCGCGCGCGCTGAACAGATCAACCTGGAAGATCAGCAGGTCTCGAT
>VAZG01000573.1 GCA_005885285.1 Alphaproteobacteria bacterium
GCTGGCAGCCTTATGTGAAGAATTTTCATCCGCACGACAACAGCCAGTACAACAACCTGCGCTTCGAGGACGTGTGGTTGGATAAGTGAACGCAGTCCCTCATGGTGGATGAGGGAGCGGGTCGCCTCGCGCCTCATCAATTTCCGATTCGATTTACAAACAGCAGGAGACACGCTTCCACATTCCCGCGGCGCGAATTGCAGCCGGAGTTGCTATCAGAACCACCCTCGATAGAGAGAGGGCGCAGGGAAAGCCGGGTGCTCGCCGCACCCATAGCCTCGCACGCAAACAAAAAAGCGCACGAGCGTAGTCGCCACAGGTTCGCCGAAACAATCCGACCTTCCCTGCGCAATGGTTTACGGCTTATTCCGCGCTCTCCTTGGTGACCGGGCTTTATTGCCACCATCGCTTGCGGATCGCTCCACAGACTTGACGCCAGCGTCGGGGCGTCAGGACCACACGGCTTTGCCGTCCGCATCAACGCCGCTCGTCTTGCGTCGCCAAAGCGTCCACCGCATCCCGCACCCAACGTCCGTGACGATCGCGAAGCGCCCCTCTCAGAGAGCGCGAGACGTCGGAGAGAAAATCGCTGATTTGGGGTGAGCGTCAAGCGTTCGATCTGAATTCGAGCGATGACAAAATGCGACATTGACTAAGCGGTGGTGTAGTCGCGATATCGCACACACTAATGCTGCCCGACGGGCAAAAGACGTAACGGCCTGGTCTAGCGCCTGTTCAGATCGACAGCCCACCAACAACGACGATGGCGTGCGTGGCTCGCCAGAACCAAGTCTCTCCGTCGTGCGCCGCTTGCAGGCTGAAAATGCGCTTGTTCCAGTAGGGATCATGGACAAAGCGAATGTTTTCGATCCTGAAATCAAGTTGCTGCCGCTTCCACTCGGATGCCCATGCCAAGTGTGCGTCTTCGAGCTGCTGCCGCAGTTTGGAAACTTCAACCGAATAAGGCGACGGGAAGAGAATCTGGAAGCTTATGGAATTGCTGGCCATCGCCCGATCTCTTCGGCTTCACCGACCATCAAGCCCTTGTCTGCGGACTTGCCTTAAGGAGCGTGCTCACTGCGACTGGCTCTGCCACTGTCCCGGCCGCCCGGCCTGATCGACCGTGACCGTGACGGTCAGCGTCTCCGCGCCACCGCCGTATCGGGTGCCGCGTACGGGCGCTGCGCCGAGATAGTCGAGACCGATGGCGACGCGGGCATGCGCGTCCGTGGTGCAGATGGAGTTCGCGGGATCGAATCCTATCCAGCCCAAGTTCGGCACGAAAGCTTCGGCCCACGCGTGGCCGGCCGCTTGATTGACCATGCCGTCCGAGCGCAGGAAATGCCCGGAAACGAAGCGCGCGGGAATGCCGCCGGAGCGGGCGCAGGCAATAAAGACATGCGCATAGTCCTGACAGACGCCGCGCTTTAAAGTGAACGCTTCCACCGCCGAGGTCCCACTGTTGGTGGGGTCCTCGTCGAACGTCATGTGCTCGTTGATCTGGGTCATCAGCGCGTGCAGGAATCCGAGCGCGTCGTGTTCCGATTCAGCCCGCAATTCGTTGGCAAAATTCGCCATCGCGGGATTGACGTCGGTCAGCGACGTCGCGCGCAGGAACAGTCCTGGTGGAAACCGCTCGTCAGTGCCCTTTAGCACACCGCCGGTGTCGTGGGTCTCGATCACGCCGCCGACATTGATGGTGAGGTCGGCGAGCGGCCCGTGGGTCAGCACATGCATCACATTGCCGAACGCATCCTGATGCATGTCCAGCCGTGAGTCGGTAGAAACGTCGATCTGCCATTCGGCGACGTATTGCCCGTCATGGCTGCCCGGCGTCATTCGCAGGATCTGGATGACGCCCGTGGCCGGCGGTTCGTAGCGATAGGAAGTGGTGTGTGAAATTCGCAGGCGCATTGGCTTGAAGTTCCAGTGAGAGCGAAAAGCGTGCGGCAAGCGGGCTGAGACTCCCTCTCCCGTGGGGAGAGGGGTTGCGGTCTATCTTTGGCCGTAACCCCTCACCCGGATCGCAAGAGCGACCCGACCTCTCCCCATGGGAGAGGTTTGGACTGTGCTTGCGGGTGCACCCGATTCCACATCAACAAATTCTAACCATCAAATCAAATACTGCTTGGTGATGATTTCGCCGAGCCGTGAATTATCCAAGATGAATTCCTGGATGAATTCGTGCACGCCGTGCTGGAAAATATCGTCCATGTGGCTGTGCTCTAACCGGTTGCGGACGCCGCGGGCGTGGCGCTGCGCCGCGCCCTGGCGGCCATAGGCGACGCCAATCTGGTCGAGATTGCGCACCAGATTGCCGTAACAGCTCGCGAGTGAACGCGGCAGCGTATCGTTGAGGATCAATAAATCGGCGATCAGCCAGGGTTTGAGCGTTTCGCGATAGACCCAGTGATAGGCAGTCAGTGCCGAGACCGAGCGCAGGATCGAAGTCCACTGGTAGAAATCGAGGGGACCGCCGACATGCTCCTCCTCGGGCAGCAGCACGTGATATTTGACGTCGAGAATGCGCGCGGTGTTGTCGGCGCGTTCGAGGTGCAGGCCGAGGCGCGAAAACCAGTAGGCGTCGTTGCGCAGCATGGTGCGGTAGGCCGATCCGTCGAACCGCAGCGACGTCTCCTGCACGAAGCGCAAAAATTTCGCGAGCTCCTCGCGGGTCGAGGTGCCCTTGCCCCAGACCTCCTGCAATTCGATCCAGGCCGAGTTGATGGTGTCCCACATCTCGCTGGTCAGCGCGGTTCGGACCGAGCGCGAATTGAGCCGGGCGGCTTCGATGCAATTTCGGATCGAGGAGGGATTATCCGGCGAGAACGACAGATACTCGACGACATTCGTCTCGTTGGCTTCCTGGTAGGCTTCGTAAAAGCTGGCGCTGACGCCGGCGGTGAGCAGCGCCGAATCCCACTCATTGGTCTTGCCGATATAGGCGGTGGGAAGGGCGGTGACGCGCAGCGTCGCATCGATGGTGCGCGCGAGATATTCCGCCCGTTCGACGTAACGGGCGAGCCAGTAGAGGTTTTCAGCGGTGCGCGACAGCATGCGGCGATCCTGCTCTCTACTCGTCCAGTATCCAGGTGTCCTTGGTGCCGCCACCCTGGCTTGAATTCACCACCAGTGAACCTTCCTTCAAGGCGACCCGCGTCAGTCCGCCCGGCACGATCGTGGTGTGGTCCCTCCCGGTCAGCACGAATGGCCGCAAATCGACATGGCGCGGCGCGAGGCCTGACGTGGTGCAGGTCGGACAGGTCGACAGCGCCAGCGTCGGTTGCGCGATAAAGCCTTCCGGCTCGCGCTTGAGCTTGTCGCGAAAGGCTTCGATCGTCGCCTTGGTCGCGGCAGGTCCAATCAGCATGCCGTAGCCGCCGGAGCCGTGCACTTCCTTCACGACGAGGTCGGCGAGGTTGTCGAGCACGTAGGACAAATCCTTTGGCTCGCGGCAGCGCCAGGTCTGCACGTTCTTGAGGATCGGTTCTTCACTGAGATAGAATTTCACGACATCCGGCATGTAGGAGTAGATCGCCTTGTCGTCGGCGATGCCGGTTCCGACGGCGTTGGCCAGCGTGATGTTGCCGGCCGCATAGGCCGACATCAGCCCGGGCACGCCGAGCGCCGAATCCGGGCGGAACGTCAGGGGGTCGAGGAAATCGTCGTCGACGCGGCGGTAGATCACGTCGACGCGCTTCAGCCCTTCCGTGGTGCGCATGAATACCTCATCGTTCTTGACGATGAGGTCGCGCCCCTCGACCAGTTCGACGCCGAGCTTGTCGGCGAGAAACGAGTGCTCGTAATAAGCGGAATTGTAGACGCCCGGTGTCATCAGCGCCACCGTCGGCTCGGCCGAGGCGCTCAAGGGCGCCACCGATCGCAGTGCCGACAATAGTTCGTCCGGATAGCGCTCGACGGGTGCTACGCGATGGCGGGCGAACAGGTCCGGAAACAGCCGCATCATGATTTCGCGGTTTTCCAGCATG
>VAZG01000197.1 GCA_005885285.1 Alphaproteobacteria bacterium
GCAGCAAGATCGCGCTGTTGTCGTTCGGCACGCGTCTGGCCGAATGCGAAAAGGCGGCCGACGAACTCGCCGCCCATGGCCTTTCCACCACCATCGCCGACGCGCGGTTCATGAAGCCGCTCGACGTCGATCTGGTCTTGAAGCTCGCGCGCGAGCACGAGATCCTGCTCACCGTCGAGGAAGGCGCGATCGGGGGCTTCGGTTCCCACGTCATGCAGACGCTGGCCGAGCACGGCATGCTCGACAATGGCTTGTTGAGAGCGCGCTCGATGGTGCTGCCCGACGTGTTCCTCGATCACGATACGCCGGCCGCGATGTATGCCCGTGCCGGCCTCGACGCCAAGGGCATCGTCGCCAAGGTGTTCGAGGCGCTGGGCAAGGACTTCAAGATCGAAGCGGTCAAGCTCGCCTGAAGCGGTGAAGATATATCTGGCAGGCCCCGATGTGTTCCTGCCGGACGCCGCGGCGATCGGAAGGCGCAAGGTCGAGATTTGCGCGCGTCACGGCCTGACCGGACTTTACCCGCTCGATAGCGAGGTCGACCGGTCGGCAGGCGACGTCTCGCTCAACGTCTTCAAGGGCTGCGAAGTCATGATGGATGCGGCCGACGCCGTCATCGCCAATCTCACGCCGTTTCGCGGACCGGGCGCCGACCCCGGAACCGCCTACGAGCTCGGCTATATGGCGGCACGCGGCAAGTTCTGCCTCGGCTACTGCAACGATCCCTCGCTCTACGTTGATCGGGTGCGTCGATTCACCGTTGTGCGCTCCCAGGACGGTCGCCTGATCGATGCAGACGGACTGACTGTCGAGGATTTCGGATTGGCCGACAACCTGATGATGGTCCATGCGTTCGATCTCCATGGTTGCGCCCTGGTGACGCCGGCAAAGACTGCCGCGGACATCTGGCGCGACTTCACCGCATTCGAGGCTTGCGTGCGTTTGGCGGCCGAGCGCATTGTCTCGCATTAAATCGCGAGTGAAATCATGTCCCCTCCCCGCAAGCGCGCCGATATTTTGCTGGTCGAGCGCGGCCTGTTCGACAGCCGGGCGCGCGCGCAGGCGGCCATCGAAGCGGGCCTCGTCACCGCCAACGACAAGACGGTCATGAAAGCGTCCGAGACCGTTGCCGCCGACGCGAATTTGCAGGCGCAGCCCGCGCACCCCTTTGTCTCGCGCGGCGGGGTGAAGCTTGCGGGCGCGCTCGAG
The DNA here is from genome assembly GCA_005885285.1 of Alphaproteobacteria bacterium. Lineage (GTDB taxonomy): Bacteria > Pseudomonadota > Alphaproteobacteria > Rhizobiales > Xanthobacteraceae > Bradyrhizobium. Next base: position 1,210 of record VAZG01000197.1, read on the forward strand.
ACCTATCCGATCGAGATCGAGGACCATGTCTGCCTCGACGTCGGCGCGTCCACCGGCGGCTTCACCGAGGTCCTGCTTGCCAGCTGCGCTGCCCTGGTCTTTGCGATCGATGTCGGGCGCGGACAATTGCATCCCTCGCTGCGCGATCACCCCAAGGTGGTTTCGATGGAGGAGACCGACATCCGCGCCTTCGAAGGCAGGCGCTTGCCGGCGCGGCCGGATATCGTCGTCATCGACGTCAGCTTTATTTCGCTCAAAGCCGTGCTGCCGGTGGCGTTGTCGCTGGCGGCCGCACCGATGCATCTGCTGGCGCTGATCAAGCCGCAATTCGAGGCGCCGCGAAAGCATTCCAAGCGCGGCATTATTCGCAACGCGATGGTGCATCAGGAGGTTTGCGACGACATCGCAGCTTTTGCATCAAGGCTCGGATGCACCGACATCCAGCTATTCCCGTCCTCGATCAAGGGTGGCGACGGCAACATCGAATTCTTCCTCGGCGCGCGCCGTGGTTGAGAGAATTGCGATCGACCATGTCGGCCACCGCGGCGATGGCGTTGCTTTCGTGGACGACGAAAGCGTCTATGTGCCGTACACGCTCTCCGGCGAGACCGCCGAAGTCGAGAAGGTCACCGGCCATCCCGATCGCCGCCGCCTGCTCCGGATCGTAAGCGCAAGCCCGCAGCGGATCGCGCCATTTTGCCCGCATTTCGCGACCTGCGGCGGCTGCGCCATCCAGCACTGGCAGGCTGACGCCTACCGCGCCTGGAAGCGCAATATCGTGGTGGAGACGTTGGCGCAGGCGAAGCTCGACTGCGCCGTGGCGCCGCTGATCGACGCCCATGGCCTCGGCCGCAGGCGCATCACGCTGCACGCCCGGATCGGCACGCATGAGGTGCTCAAGGTCGGCTTCACGGCTGCCCATTCGCACGACATCATTCCGGTCGATCGCTGCCCGATCCTCGATCCGGCTTTAGCCGGCGCGCTCGATGCCGCCTGGGCCATCGCCGAACCGCTTGTTTCAATCGGAAAGCCGCTCGATGTCCAGATCACGGCAACCGACAACGGCCTCGATGTCGATGTGCGCGGGTCCGGGCCGCTGCCGGCGGCGATGATCGCAAGACTATCCGGTATCGCCGAACAGCACCGCCTGGCGCGGCTGACGCGGCATGGCGAACTGGTGCTGCTGCGCCGGCCGCCTGTCATCACGATCGGCGCGGCGCAGATAACCTTGCCGCCCGGTTCGTTCCTGCAGGCAACACTTGCCGGCGAGGCAACGCTGGCGGCGCTGGTGGCGGAGCACGCCGGACACGCCAGGCACGTCGCCGACCTGTTCTGCGGAGTCGGGCCGTTTGCCCTGAAATTGGCGGCCAAGGCGAAGGTGTCAGCGTTCGACAACGACGCGGGCGCGGTCGCCGCCCTGCAGAAGGCCGCGGCCGCGACGAGCGGATTAAAACCGGTCAAGGCCGAAGCGCGCGACCTGTTCCGGCGTCCGCTGAGCCGAGAGGAGCTGCGCGACTACGAGGCGGTCGTGTTCGATCCACCGCGCCAAGGCGCGCAGGCGCAGAGCCTGCAGCTCGCGGCGAGCAAGGTCGGCGTGGTGATTGCGGTCTCCTGCAATGCGGCGACCTTTGCCCGTGACGCGCGGATCCTGGTCGACGGCGGCTATAGGCTGGAAGCCGTGACCCCGGTCGATCAGTTCCGCCACACGGCGCATGTCGAGCTGGTCGCGCGGTTCACGAGATGAGGGACTGCCGCTACCGCCCCCACCTGTCCTGCCAGATCTTCTCGCCGATCAGGCAGGATACCCGCGGCTCCTTCTCGGCCACGGGGACGACCCGGCGTTCCGGCGTATGGCTCGCGACCTCCTGCAGCAGCTTGGTGCGGATCGCCTCCTTGAATTTCTCGCGGTCCTTGATCGCCACCACGAAGGAGCCCGGGCCTCCGATCACGCAATCCTCGTAGTACCAATCAAGATTGTCGATATCCATGGTCGAATAAGACGGCTCCTTCACCATGATCGGCAGGCCGTTGATGATGATGCCCTTCGAAAGCGCCATCTCGCGCGCACCGGCGACGGGCGCACCGTTGTTGTTGGGACCATCACCGGAAATGTCGATCACGCGGCGCAGGCCGTGATAGGGATTTTCGTCGAACAGCGGCATCGCGAAATAGATCGCGCCCGAAATCGAGGTGCGCGAGGCGCGGCGGATCGGCGTTTTCAGGATCTCACCTGCGACGGCATCGGCGGTTTCCGGACCGTCGATCACCCGCCAGGGAATGATGATCTTCTGGTCGCTCGAGGCCGCCCATTCGAAATAGGTGATCGCGACCTTGCCGTTCGGCAGGCTTTTGAGCGCCTGCAGGAAATCCTTGGAGACGATCGCCTGCGCATAGCCCTCGCGCTGGATGGCGAGTTCATCCATGTCCATGGAATAGGAGACGTCGACAGCCAGGATCAGTTCAACGTCGACGGTTGCCGCCTGATCCTTGTCCGCCGAATGCTGCTTCGGACCCGGCGCGGCGAGGCCCGCGACATCGCCACCCGCCAGAGCGCCGGCAATCAACACGGCCCCGATCGAGACACACCAGCGCATCAGCTGCCCTCCCCGTCGAACGAAAAGGATCGTGACACGCAAATTGCGCGGCGCAAAGCGGGAACATTGTTTGCCCTTCACATTCGCTTTAACCTGATGGGTCGGCTGAATTCGCCGCCGCTGCAACGAAGCCTCGCAAATCTGCCGGTTCCACCACGGGCCGGGAGACGGTATTCTGACTGCATCCAATGGAGAACATCACAGGGTGCCGCCGGAATGACTGACGCCGTCACCAAACCGAAAACCAAAGTCAAGACCAAGACCGAAAGGCCTCGCCTGCACAAGGTGATCCTTATCAACGACGACTATACGCCGCGCGAGTTCGTCGTCACGGTGCTGAAGGCGGAATTCCGCATGACCGAGGACCAGGCGCACAAAGTCATGATCACGGCGCACCGGCTTGGCGTGTGCGTGGTCGCGGTCTTCACCAAGGACGTTGCCGAGACCAAGGCGACGCGGGCGACCGACGCCGGTCGCGCCAAGGGCTATCCGCTGTTGTTCACCACAGAGCCGGAGGAATGATGCCGACGCGAGCCACCGAAATAGCCGCCGATCAACCGCGCGGCGTTTCCTCGGCAAGCCCATAGACGCGGGCGGCCTTGGAAAGGCCGGCGACCGGAAATTCGCCGAGATCGGTCCAGCCCTCGGCGCAGGCGCCGGCGAACGCCTCCGACGCCACCACGGTGCGCGCAAGACGGCCGGCGATCTTCTCCAGGCGCGCCGCGAGATTCACTGCAGGACCGATGCAGGTGAAGTCGAGCCGGCTGGAGCCGCCGATATTGCCAAACAAAATGCCGCCGATATGCAGCGCCACGCCGAAACGGAAGCGTTCGACGCCCTCGCCGCTCGGGTAGCGCATGGCATCGACATTGGCGCGGGCCTCGCGCGCAGCCTCCAGCACGCGCACGCAAACTTCACCGATATTGCCGTGACCCTTTGCGATCGGGAACACGGCGAGCAGTCCGTCGCCCATGAACTTCAAGATCTCTCCGCCGTGCCGGCGAATTGTCGGCACCTGGCAATCGAAATATTGATTGAGGACGTCGACCACGATTTCCGGGGCCAGGCGGTCCGACAACGTGGTGAAGCCGCGCAGATCGGACAGCCAGATCGCCGCCTGCATGGTTTCCGCATGGCCACGACGGATTTGGCCGGCGAGAATCCGCTCGCCGGCGCGGTTGCCCACATAAGTATCGAGCAGCGTGGCAGCGGTGCGGCGCAGTGCCCAAATCTCGCCGAGCCGGGCAAAGGGAGCCACGATCGCGCGTAGCGCCGTCAAATGCTCGCCGGAGAAACCGTCCGCGTGCCTGGTGGTCCAGCTCGTCGCGTGCGTGGTGCCGTCGGTAAACTGAAGTGGCAGCGCGATGTAGTCGGTGACGCCTTCACCGCGCATGTCGTCGAAGAACGGAAAGCGCCGGCTCTCGGGATCATCCAGCCGATATCTGACTTCCTGCCCGCTGCCATACAGAAGCGCCAGCGGGCTTTGCCGGAAAGCCGGCGAATCCGGCAGATCGAAATCCGCCGTATTGACGACGACCTCCCCTCCCTGCCGCCAGATGAAGCTGCGGCCGTAAGTGTCAGGATGCAACGTCCGCACGAAGGCGCCCACCCGCCAGAGCGGCACGCCCGCAGCAACCAGCCGCTCACAGGTCTCCCTCAACAGCGCGACCGGCGTTCCCGCCGACCGCGCGCCGTCGATCAGCCAGGCGGTGAGGTGCTCAAGACTCGATGCGTTCATGGCGGATGCATTTGTAGACTAAGTTCCCCATCGTCAAGACAGCACAAGCGAGCTTTGCGTTTTGGCGATCGGCCCTTCGGGCTCAAGTCGTATTATGTGTCGATGTCGGTCAGCATTTGCGCCACGATCGGCTGCAAGTTGGGCAGGTGGACTGTCGCGATTTCCCAAAGCTGTTGGTCGTCGAGACGCTGGTATTCGTGCCGCAAGATGTTGCCGATCCCGATGATGGCGCTCCATGGTGCATTGGGATATTTGGCGAGCAAATCCGCCGGCAAAGCTTTCGCGGCTTCCGAAACGATCTGCACGGCGCGTTCCACAGCGCGGCGATGCACATAACTGCCTTGATATTGCGCGAACGAGAGGCCGCGAACGATCGCAGCAACGCCCTCGATCTCATCGCGAATGTGAAGCAGACGGGCGCGGGGGCTCTTGCTGGCAGCCATCAAAAAATCCGCACCGCCTCGAGTTCGACATCCTTGACAATGTAAGGGGACAAGCCTGTGCGAGTCGAATAACCGATCTCGACATCCTCGCCAAACGCCTTCTGGATGGTTTGATACGCATCCATGAACGGCAGAAATCCAAAGTCGCGATCGGGAGCCGGATCAACGAAGACATCCACATCGGAGGTGGGTTGGGCTTCATCGCGAGCATGCGACCCGAACAGGTAAAGCGCCGCTACCCCGAAACCCCGCAGGACGGGCTCAGTTTGCTTCAACTTTGCAATGACCTCATCGCGGCGCATATCCCTAATATACGCCAAGCGGGATGATTTTTCCAATGCCGCCGCATTCTTCACTTCGGGGTACGCTACCGCCAATCCGCCTAAGGCATCTCACCATTTACCAGGGTCGCGGTTATGGAGAGAACGGCCGCATCATCAGAAAGGTCGGAGGTCAAATACCGAATCACGAGGATATCCCCTCTGACAAAATGCTTGCCCCGAAAGGCGCGCAGACGATCGTAAGGAAAGGAAAAATAGATAAAATCCTTGTGGTTGAGGTGCGCTCGGTTAGGTTTGCTGTCGAGACCTTGGAAGAACCGCAGGTGGTCCTTGATCCGGTCGCTCTCTGGAAGAATTCCCACAAAGAGGTGGGTCACTTCGAGGTCGTTCGAACGCGTAGCTCCCAATAAATCGTCGATCGCCGAAACGGCACGATCGAATTTCTCTTTGTTGGCGTTCCGCCTCGTGTCTGCGTTCACGGTGTATCTTTTTGCTGACAGTGACAGGCTCATAGGCCCCAATAAGGATAGTCCCATCAGAATACTGAAAGCTTTCCTTAGCCTGCGCATAGAAGCATCAAAGTTACGACTCGCTTTCTCCGGATATCGCTTAGCTCATCGGGGCGATGCTGGCTTTGAACGTCCATCAATCACAGAAGTTCGCGATATTTGATCCATCGCATAGTTGTATGAACCACGCTCATCAGGAACACGCCTCCGAATAGCAACGCACCAACTTTCTCCCCTTGAGCAAGAAGAAAAAAGCCAAACAGCCCCATCGATACGGAAGCGCAAATCAACGAACTGAAATACTGGCGGCGTATCGTCACCGGAACGATCGATGGCATCCAAACAAATGTGTCCATTGCATATCGAGACGACAGGGTGTCTCGAAATTGAGGTGGAAAATGGTCTCGAGCCTGCACCTGCACAGACATGTCTTGAACGGCTGCTATTACGAAAAACAGAATTGCGGCTACCAAGATGGGCGCGCTTGCCCCGGATACAACAGTCGCATGCATTGCTAATTTCCGGTGAAGGTGGCGGCAGCTTTCGTTTGAGGGGTTATACCGCAACAATACAAGATATGATTGTATGCTTGATTTTTTATTATCTAAAATAGCATTCATTCGTAGTGCCGAGATTTAATCCGCCTTACGAACGTTCCTGGAAAAAGCCTCTCATGAAGATTGATGGATTGCCGGGTCAAGCCGCCAATAACGGCGACGTCGAGGCTAGCCGCCGACCTGCCCGCGATGCCGCAAGAAATGATCGGCCAGCACGCAGGCCATCATGGCCTCTCCCACCGGCACGGCGCGGATGCCGACGCAAGGATCGTGGCGGCCCTTGGTTGCGATGTCGGTCTCGGCGCCCTTGCGGTCCACGGTCTTGCGCGGGGAGAGGATCGAGGAGGTCGGCTTCACGGCGAAGCGCGCCACCACCGGCTGGCCGGTGGAGATGCCGCCCAGAATGCCGCCGGCATGGTTGGACAGGAATTTGGGGCCTTGGTTGCCCATCCGCATTTCGTCGGCGTTCTCCTCGCCGGATAATTCGGCAGCGCCAAAGCCGGCGCCGATCTCGACGCCCTTCACGGCATTGATGCTCATCATTGCGGCCGCCAGATCAGCATCGAGCTTGGCATAGATCGGCGCGCCCAGTCCCGCCGGCACGCCTTCCGCCACGATCTCGATGACCGCGCCGATCGATGATCCCTTCTTCCTGACGTCGTCGAGGTAGCTCTCGAAGAACGCGGCCTTGTCCTTGTCGGGACAGAAGAACGGATTTTTGGCGATCTCGTCCCAATCCCATTTGGTGCGATCGATCTTGTGCGGCCCCATCTGCACCAGCGCGCCGCGCACGCTCACCTCGGGCACGATTTTTCGCGCGATCGCGCCGGCTGCGACACGCGTCGCGGTCTCGCGCGCCGACGAGCGCCCGCCGCCGCGATAATCGCGCAGGCCGTATTTCGCCTCATAGGTGAAGTCGGCGTGGCCCGGGCGAAACTTGTCCTTGATGTCGGAATAATCCTTGGAGCGCTGGTCGGTGTTCTCGATCACAAGCGCAATCGGCGTGCCCGTCGTCACCTGCACGCCACTCTCGGGATGCGCCATCACGCCGGACAGGATTTTCACCGCATCCGCCTCCTGGCGCTGGGTGGTGAAGCGCGACTGTCCGGGGCGGCGGCGATCGAGATCGTGCTGGATGTCTTCGACGGCGAGCGGGATCAGCGGCGGACAGCCATCGACCACGCAGCCGATCGCGACCCCATGGCTCTCGCCAAAGGTCGTGACCCGGAACATATGGCCAAAGGTGTTGTAGGACATGATGGTTACGTAGACACGCTCGCGTTAACATTTAACGTCACCGTAATGAGGTAACGCGCGTGGATGCCCGCGACAAGCCCGGGCGTGACGCCGGATAGGCCTTAACTATAACTTATCCAGCCCGCCGTCGCCGAACACGTAGACCACACCCTGCTCGATCACGAGGTCGGCAGCGCTCTGCGGCGTCTCGATGCCGAGCGCCACCATCAAGGCTCGCGCGGTACCGCCATGCGCCGCCGCGACCGTGTCTTCCCGCAACGAACCGTACCAGCTTTGCACCCTCGCCTGCACCGCGACGTAGCTCTCGCCGCCCGGCGGCGACATCGTCCATTTCTCGGCCTGGCGCCTGGCGAAAAATTCGGGATCGGCCGCTTGCATCTCGGCCAGGGTCGAGCCTTCCCATTCCCCGTAGCCGATTTCGCGCAAGCGATCGTCGAGCCGGTAATCCGCCGGCGGCAGTTTTAACTCGCCGCGCACCAGTTCCATGGTCGACCGCGCGCGGCCGAGCGGGCTGGAAACGAAGCTGAGAGACGTCTTGTCGCACCCGTCGCGCACAAACAGATCGGCGAGGATCTGGCCGGCGCGGGCCGCCTGCTTGCGGCCAAGATCGTTGAGCGGGACGTCCTGGGCGCCCTGCAGCCTGCCTTCCGAATTCCACGATGTCTCGCCATGGCGGATGTAGTAGATCGTGGGCATTCCTACTCCGTCATTGCCGGGCTTGACCCGGCAATCCATCTATCAAACGCTCTTTGCAAGAAGATGGATGCGCTGATCAAGCCCGCGCATGACGAGGGTGGCAAACGATCAGTCCTTCGCGAGACTGATATCCGGTGCATCCGGGCGTTTCATGCCGAGCACGTGGTAGCCGGAATCGACGTGATGCACCTCGCCGGTCACGCCGCGCGACAGGTCGGACAAAAGGTACAGCGCGCTGTCGCCGACTTCCTCCGTTGTGACGTTACGGCGCAGCGGCGCGTTGAATTCGTTCCATTTCAGGATGTAGCGGAAATCGCCGATGCCGGAGGCGGCCAGCGTCTTGATCGGTCCTGCCGAGATCGCGTTGACGCGAATATTCTTCTCGCCGAGATCGGCGGCGAGATAGCGCACGCTCGCCTCAAGCGCGGCCTTGGCAACGCCCATGACGTTATAATGCGGCATCCACTTTTCGGCGCCGTAATAAGTCAGCGTCAGAATCGAGCCGCCGTCGACCAAAAGCTTTTCGGCGCGCTGCGCGATCGCCGTGAGCGAGTAGCAGCTGATCAGCATGGTCCTGGAGAAGTTGTCGGCGGTGGTTTCGAGATAGCGGCCGTCGAGTTCGTCCTTATCGGAGAACGCGATGGCATGGACCACGAAATCGATCTTGCCCCATTTCTGCTTGAGCATGTCGAAGGCCGCATCGATGGTTGCTGAATCGGTGACATCGCAATGGCCTAGCAGGATACCGTCAAGCTCCCTGGCAAGCGGTTCGACCCGTTTTTTCAGCGCGTCGCCCTGCCAGGTAAGCGCGATCTCGGCGCCTGCCGCACGGCAGGCCTTGGCAATGCCCCACGCGATCGAGCGGTTATTGGCAACGCCGAGAATGACCCCGCGCTTGCCCTGCATCAGAGAAGAATTTTGCGCCATCCGCTTTCCACTTCGAGGCTCGTGAAAGGTTGGGGGTACACCAGCGCTCTCCCCCGGTACAGCCCAAATCGCCCCCACGTTAACACTGTCCGGGCGGCAACCCTGACCAGGCGGAATAGCCGGAATAGCCGCGTCATGAGGGTGTTATGTTGGGTAAGGCGCGAACGGCGCCACGGTTCAAGATTGGGCTGCCAAGATCGAGCTTCAATGAGCCAATTTCGTCAGAGTGTCGAAGACATGATTCCGGCTCTGCGCCGCTATGCCCGCGCGCTGGCCCGCGACGCCGATATCGCCGACGACCTGGTGCAGGACACGCTGGTGCGGGCGCTACGCTCGGAGCGGCTGTTTCTCGGCGGTGACGTCAGGAGCTGGCTCTACACCATCCTGACCAACCTCAACAAGAACCGCCGGCGATCGCTCGCCCGGCGGCCGCAATTCATGCCGCTGCTCGAGAACAATCCCGACGCCAGTGGCACCGAAGCGGAAGGCCGCGACATTTCGCGCGCGCTGACCACCCTTGTCGAGGAGCAGCGCGCGGTGCTGCTGCTGGTCATGCTGGAGGGATTGAGTTACCGCGAGGTCGCCGACATTCAGGGCGTGCCGATCGGCACCGTAATGTCCCGGCTTGCCCGGGCGCGCGCTCACGTGAAAGCCTCGCTCGAAGGCGAGCGTCCAGCGCTGCGGCGTGTGAAATAGCTAATACCGATGATTTAGTGGCAAGTGTTATGCAGAAGCAATTTTCAGCAGTTTCGATCCAGACTTTTGAGAAGAGACCAGGACAATGACCGATCCCAGGATTCCCGTCACTGAAGACGAGCTGCACGCTTACGTCGACAATGAGCTGCCGGCCGAACGCCGCGGTGATGTCGAGGCATGGCTCGCGGCGCATCCCGACGATGCCGAGCGGGTGCGATCGTGGCGGGCGATGGCGGAGATGCTGCATGCACGCTACGACGCGGTCGCCAACGAGCCGGTGCCAAAGCGCTTGGAGCTCGAGCGGCTGGAGCGGCAGCCGCGCAAATGGATCTACGGCGCGATCGCAGCAGCGCTGGTGGCATTCGTCGCCGGCGGCGGTGCGGGCTGGGTGGCACATGGCGTCGCCGCCTCCCCTTCGACGTTCCAGAGCTTCACGCTCGACGCGCTCGATGCGCATCGGCTCTACGTCGTCGAGGTTCGCCATCCCGTCGAGGTGCCGGGCAACGAACGCACGCATCTGCAGCAGTGGTTGACCAAGCGCTGCGGCTGGACCGTCCATGCACCGGAGCTCGACACGACGGGCCTCAAGCTCGTCGGTGGACGGCTGTTGCCCGGCCCGAGCGGACCGGCATCGTTCCTGATGTATGAGAGCGCGTCAGGCGAACGCTTCACCGTTTACACCGCCAAGGCCGAGACCGAGGCGACACAGATGCGCTACACCAAGCGGGACAATAACGGCGCGCTGTTCTGGGCCGATCGCGGCGTCGGATATGTGGTAAGCGGCAGCAGCGACCGCGAACGCCTGATGCAGGTCGCACGCCTCGTCTACGACCAGACGGAGAAAAGCGGCGGCTAGGAAAGAACCTGTAGCCCGGATGGAGCGCAGCGCAATCCGGGTTAATCGCCGCGCTCAGCGAGATGATGTTTCATTAGCGATCCACCCCGGATTTCGCTGCGCTTCATCCGGGCTACGAAGCTGGCCGCGACTAATCTCCGCGCTCGCCAAAGTTAGCGTTGTCCGCGAAACCACCGCCTCCCCAATCCCGGGGAGCATGCCGGCGCGTACGTATCGATGCAACGAGGAAAACGGCCATGCGGCTGGCGCTGCATGCGGGCTACGAGCCCTACGAGCCCCGAGCAGGTCTACGACCAGACGGAGAAGAGCGGCGGGCAGCTAAACCTGAGGGCGAACGATCGCTGGTGTCCCAATTCCGACATTGAAAATCTGGAATCAAGACATCGACGGGTCTCAAAATTGCACCGGGTGATCACGCGAAAATGAGTGGCGTTCGATCCGCCGATCGACGCGAGCGGCCTCGATTGGGGTTTGGTACCGCGCTGGTCCCCCTCTCGAGGCCGCACCTTTTTTAGGCCACGTTTCAGGGCCTGCGGAGATACATCAAAAACTCATACCGGTCGCGATCAGCCGAGATCGCTGCGGGGATTGTAGGGGTGTCGATCCCGCCATTTCTGCATCAATGCCTCTAGTTCGGCATCGTTCCCATCGGGCAGCATAATTCGGGTAGTGACGAACAGATCGCCGGTGCCGCCGCCGGCGGTCGGCAGGCCCTTGCCCTTGAGGCGGAAGGTCCGGCCGCTGGAGGTGTTTTTCGGAATGGAAAGTTCCACTGCGTTGCCGAGCGTCGGCACCCGAACCTTGCCGCCCAGCACGGCCTCATAGAGCGTGATCGGCAAATCGACCTTGAGATCGCTGCCCTCGACCTTGAAAAAGGCATGTGGTGCGATGTTGATGGTGATCAGGAGATCGCCGGGTGGGTGGCCGGGCGCGGTCTCGCCCTGCCCCTTCAGCCGGATCTGCTGACCGGCGACGACGCCTGGCGGGACCTTGACGTCGAGTTCCTTGCCACTCGGCAACCGAACCCGCTTCTCGGCGCCCCTCGCTGATTCTTCGAGCGAGACCGTCATGGCGACGGAAAGATCGAGATCGAGTCCGATTCCGCCGGTCTCGAACTCGAATGGGCTGCTGCGGCCCGAGCGGGCACCGCGTCCCGCAGCGCCGCCGAACATGCTGTTGAGGATGTCCTCGAAGGCCGCCCCGCCCGCGCCAGCCGGGCCGCCGCCGCTGCGGAACGTGTAGGTTTCGAAGCCGCCCGACGGGCCGGCGCGCCCGCGCGGGTCGCCACCAGAAAAGCCTCCGCCGGGAAAGCCCTGAAAGCGCGGCTTACCCTCGGCGTCGATCTCGCCGCGATCGAACTGCTTGCGCTTGTCCTCGTCGCCGATGATCTCGTTGGCCGAATTGATCTCGGCAAAGCGCGCGGCCGCCTTCGGATCGTTCTTGTTGTTGTCGGGATGATGCTTCTTGGCGAGCTTGCGGTAGGCGCTCTTGATCGCCGCAGCGCTGGCGCCCCGCGGCACCCCCAAGACCTCATAGGGGTCGCGCATCCGTCACCTCTCCTTTAAAGGGAAATCAGACCTGAACTTTACGGCAATTTGCCCTACGACTTCATCTGGTGTCTCAGTTGCATTTTTGCAACTAGTTGGGACAACCGCCTGTTCAGCCCTGTCTCCAAGGCTTTAACGTATGAATTTCCCACCGGCCCTGACCGGTCTGGCAGGCAGCGCCCTGCAGCCAGGTTTCGGTCCGCCCGTTAACGTAGCTTGCCAAAAAATCCCTGCAAGTCCGCCCGTCTTCCGCTGAATAGGCTTGCGCCAGCGGCGTCACCGAGCCGCGGGCGCCGGTTTCAGGGTTTTCCCAGGGTTGGCTGGAATCTTTGCTGCCCTTGGTCAGCACGTCGGAGGCGGCATTGCGGGCGAAGGCGAGATCGCTCTCGGTCGGCACCGATGCGCCCACCTGCCCCGCGGCGATCGAGCCTGTCAAATCCTTGTTGCTCATCTTGGCGAAGGCGCCCTCGATACGGGACATGCTGCAGCCGCCGGCGTCGAAGCCGATTAGAATGAGTGTCATCACGGCACCTGCGGGCCGGATCGCCGATAGGCCAACGCGCGCCCATGCCCTATATAGGATGTGCCTACATAGGGATCGCAGCACGGTTCTGACCGCGGGCGCACGCAACTCGGAACTCCTGACATGGCCGACACGACCTCCATCAAACACCCGCCACCGTTAACAACGGGTGATTTTACGCAAGCCGAGGAGCCGTTGGCGCTGTTCGCCGAGTGGTTCGCGGAGGCGGTGAAGGCCGAGCCGAACGATCCCAACGCCATGTCGCTTGCGACCGTCGACGAGAGCGGCCTGCCCGACGTGCGGATGGTGTTGATGAAGGGCTACGACGCCGACGGCTTTGTGTTCTACAGCCACATCGCGAGCCAAAAGGGCCGCGAGCTCGCCGCAAATCCTAAGGCGGCTTTACTATTTCACTGGAAGTCGCTGCGCCGGCAGGTCCGCATCCGAGGGCTAGTGTCGGCGGTCACCGACGCCGAGGCCGACGCCTATTTCGCAACACGCCCCAAACAGGCCCAGATCGGCGCCTGGGCCTCCAAGCAGTCGCAACCGCTGGAGAGCCGCTTTGCCTTCGAGCAGGCGATCGCGCTGGTCGCGGCCAAATACGTCATCGGCGCGGTGCCACGCCCGCAGGGGTGGAGCGGCTGGCGCGTCGCGCCGCTGCAGTTCGAATTCTGGCACGACCGGGCGTTCCGCCTCCACGACCGCATCGAATTCCGCCGCGCCGGGGCGGATCAGCCCTGGTCCAAGACGCGGCTTTATCCATGACCCTACCCGTCATTCCGGGGCGATGCGAAGCATCGGACCCGGAATCTCGAGATTCCGGGTCTGGTGCTAACGCACTATCCCGGAATGACGAAGACGGAAACCGAAAGAACCGTTCATGCCTTCTTCCGCCAACACGCCGCGGCGCACGCTGCTTCTGACCGGAGCCAGCCGCGGCATCGGACACGCCACCGTGATCCGCTTTTCGTCGGCCGGCTGGCGTGTCATCACCTGCTCGCGGCATCCCTTCCCGGAAAACTGCCCGTGGGATGCGGGTCCTGAGGATCACATCCAGGTCGACCTTGCCAACCATGACGACACCACACGGGCAATCGCGGAAATCCGGCGGCGGCTGGAAGGCGGCACGCTGCATGCGCTCGTCAACAATGCCGCGATTTCGCCGAAGGCCGAAGGCGGCCAGCGGCTCGGCTCGATCGATACCGACATCGAGACCTGGAGCCATGTCTTCCGGGTCAATTTCTTCGCCCCGATCATGATGGCGCGCGGGCTGATCAAGGAGCTCGCCGCCGCGAAAGGCTCGGTGGTCAACGTCACCTCGATCGCGGGCTCACGGGTACATCCATTCGCGGGTGCGGCCTATGCGACCTCGAAGGCGGCGCTGGCCTCGCTGACGCGGGAGATGGCGTCCGACTTCGGCCGTATCGGCGTCCGCGTCAATTCGATCGCGCCGGGCGAGATCGATACCGCGATCCTCTCGCCGGGCACCGAGAAGATCGTCGAGCAGCAGATCCCGCTGCACCGGCTCGGCACGCCCGACGAAGTCGCGAAAATCATCTATGTGCTTTGCACGGAGACGAGTTCTTACGTGAACGGCGCCGAGATCCACATCAACGGCGGCCAGCACGTGTAGGCTTCGCAACCGATGCCCTTCGTGCGCGATGTTCAAGCCCGTCTCCTTCCGCTGGGCCGCGAAGGCTTGCTCACCGAGGTCGTGGTGTCGGCGGCGCAGGTCGCGGTTCGCTAGCCCACTTTAACAACCTTAACAGATGAATAGCCGGAACAGATGAACAGCCTGGCTGCGGCGCCGGTGGATCCGTTCAGATCAAACCGCGCAATATCTGCGCGGCCTGCCAGCGAAGGTTGGCGGCATTGACGTTAAAGGCGCTGGAGCATTCCTCGTCGCGCTCGCCTTCCGATAGCGTCGCGCCGCAATAGCGGCAGAGCCGCGCAGAGATCGCCGGCATCCTGCCAGCGACGTTACGGCCCGCTTGATAGCGGGCGAAATCGAGGACGTTCTCCGATGATGTTATGACTTTCTCAACCATTGCTGTCCTCGCGGCTCATGACAGCTTTATCGCAGAAAGATTTCGCTCAAACGTTCAGCGCAACGCTCAAATTTTACCGGAGAAATTGAGGCCGGCACAACGTCGCGTTGACCCTCACAGCCACTTCTTCCACTTGAAGAGAAAATACGGCAGCACGGCTGCCAGCACCATCGAGAATAGAGCGTAGGCGTAGCCGTGCTGCCATTCCAATTCCGGCATCACCTTGAAGTTCATGCCGTAGATCGAGGCGATCAGGGTCGGCGGCATCAAGACCACGGCCATCACCGAGAACAATTTGATGATGTTGTTCTGTTCGAGGTTGACGACGCCGAGCATGGCGTCGAGCACAAATGTGATCTTGTTGGAGAGATAGGAGGAGTGGTCGGTCAGCGAGGCCACGTCGCGCTGCATGGTCTTGAGCTGCTCGCGCATGTCCTTTGACCATTTCACGCCTTCCATCACCGCCGAGAGGAAGGTAACGACGCGGCCGATCGAAACCAGGCTCTCGCGCACCTTGGAGGTCAGGTCGCCCTTGCGGCCGATTGCGATCAGGATTTGCGAATATTGCTTGGCGTGGCCGTGCCGCTCGCTTTCGGGCTCGAAGATGTCATGGGAGACCTGGTCGATGTCGGCGCCGCAGCGCTCCAGAATGTCCGCGCAGCGATCGATCACCGCATCGAGCAATTCCATCAGCACCATTTCGCCGGTGATCGCGGCCGCGCACGATCTTGCGAGCTTGTGCTCGACCAGCGCGAACGGTTTCGGCTCATCGTAACGCACCGTGACCAGGCGGTGACCGGCGAGGATGAAGGTGACCGCGGTGGTTTTGGGCATGTCGCTATCGGAATTGCACATCAAGGTCGCGGTCATGTAGCGGGCGCCGTTCTCGATATAGAGCCGGCTGGAAATCTCGATCTCCTGCATGTCCTCCCGGGTCGGCACCGCTATCCCCGCCAGCCGCTCCACCGCGCGATCCTCCGCCGCGGTCGGTTTAACAAGGTCGATCCAGATCGCGTTTTCCGGCAGCGTCGCGAGACCCTCGACAGAGGCCTTCTTCAGCGAGGATTCGGCGGGAAGGAACACTGAAAACATGGAAAACCCCGAAATTGGCACCAGGCTTACGAAAGCGGACTTAGCTCGATTCTGGCAAGCGCTTCGTGACAAGACTGTCGACCGCCCGTCGCATTTCCAGCGTGTGAACGGCAGTTGCGCGGCGCAGACACCGCACCTGTTGCGGATTTGCTCAAAAACCAGCCGGAACGCCGAAATCTTGCGGCAAAAAAGCCACAGCTGACCTGCCGCAGCGCGGGATGGGACTCTGCGCTCTGGAATTGTGGCCGATTTTGACGATAATGCGGATTAACTGAATCATGGCGTTTTGGGCGCAAGATAGTTGCTACAAGCGCTGGGCTTTCGATTGGAATACGCAATGTCGCTCAAGGTGAAACTCGTAATTCTGGCTGCCGGCCTGATGCTGTCGGGCTGCATGCAGTCCACGACCTTTGAGGCGACCAACACGACGAATTTCAAACCGCGCGACAAGGAACTGCTGGCCAAAATCCGCTACACCAACACGCCCGTCGCCGAGCCGTTCCGCCGCGCTATCGTCGACTATCACCGCAAGGAAGCGCCCGGTTCCATCGTGGTCGATTCCGACAATCACTACCTCTATTACGTGCTCAGTGACGGCAAAGCGATCCGCTATGGCATCACCGTCGGCGAGGAGGCGATGGCCTGGTCGGGCATCGCCAAGATCGGCAGCATGACCGAGTGGCCGGCTTGGCATCCGACCCCGGGCGAGATCTCGCGGCTGGGCGTTCCCACATTCGTGGCGCCCGGACCGGACAACCCGATGGGCTCGCGCGCGATGTATCTCTATTCGGGCGGCAAGGACACGCTGTTCCGGATTCATGGCACCAACCAGCCGGAATATATCGGCGCGTCGATCTCATCCGGTTGCATCCGGATGACGAACGAGGACGTGATCGATCTCTATAACCGGGTCAAGCTCGGCACCATCGTCGTGGTGCTCGAACCGCACCGCGGCGACTCGCCGTTCAATTCGCAGATGGCCCTGCAAGGCGGCGCCCAGGGCGGCCCGATGATGCAATAGTTCGCTCCCCAGGGGTGGACGATCAAAAGCGCCGGTTGTTCCGGCGCTTTTTTGTTGCTGGCGTTTGCGTTGACTGCGTTGTCTCCGCTTCCGGCTTTGCGGTCGCTGGCTTCGCTGCATCAGACTTGGGCTGGCCGTCAGATTTGGGCTGGCTATCAGACTTGACAGCGACCTCGCGCGGCGGCGCGTCGGCGGGCCGCTCGGCTGGCAATAGCGGCGCGACCTGCGGCAGCGGGTCCAGGACGTCCCACTGGCATATCCTGTAGTTGTTGCGCCGCTCCATCAGGTCGAGATGGATGTGGTCCTCATGATACCAGTCGGAGTCTGGTCCCAGCACCGTCGTAAACCGCGCGCACGCTGCGTGCAGCGCGCTCTCGCGCAAGTCCCGCGGCACCGTCCGGTCGGTCAGTGCAATCGATTGGCCGTCGGCAAGTTTTAGCGCCCGCACATCGAGCGCGTTGGCGCGGCCGTGCTCGGAAAGCATCGCACCGGCCACACCGTTGCGGCCGCGGCAATCGTAGGAGTCGAAATTGTCGAGACCGCTGAGAACGCTGCCGAGGCCTGCCGCGAGCGGCGCCATGTCGGTGCGGATCCAGTCGGCGATGGCGGAGGCCATCTTGCAGCGGAGGATTGCCGGGGGGTTGACCTGCATCCGATGCTTGTCCGGCAGCACCACCGTTTCCAGCCGCACCAGGTCCTCGCCGCCGCAGCCGCCGGGACCGTGGATGTCAGGAATAGAGGGAGCGATCGCGATCTCATCCGTCAACGCCTGACGGCACGCCGAAGGCGGAGGCGCCGCAGGCGCGGCCTGTTCGGCCGGCTTGTCGGCCCCGGCAGGAACTGATTTCTCGGCGGCGGACGGTTCGGGCGGGGCCACAGGCGCCTCTGCCGGGCGCGGCCTCGGCAACGGCACGCTCGCCGCGCGCACTTTTCTGCGCAATCTCGGCGGAGGGTTTCCAAACAGGTCTCCCCAAATGCCAGGAAGGGGCCTCCGTGCGGCTTGCGCCGGCCCTATCTGCGTGCAAAGCACCAGCAACAGCGCCGTAACGGTAACCATTGCAGCTGGCCTGCGACCAAAGGCGCCATAAGCCCATTTGCGGCTTGCGTTCTCCGCGGTAGAGTTCATGTCAATTCCGTGACCGCAGCCGAACGGCTTCCATCTGGATCGGCCATGCGCAAGCAATAACGCTCGAGGAGGGAATTCGTATGCTTGGTTTGATGCAAGATTGGCCGCTGCTGTGTCACCGGATTATCGAGCATGCCGCACTCATTCATGGCTCGCAGGAGATCGTGACGCGGTCGGTCGAAGGCCCTATCCATCGCACCAACTACAGGGAAATCCGCGATCGCGCATTGAAAGTCTCGCAGCGGCTCGACCGCGACGGCATCAAGCTCGGCGACCGCGTCGCTACCATCGCCTGGAACACCTGGCGCCATCTCGAGGCCTGGTACGGCATCATGGGGATCGGCGCGATCTGCCATACCGTCAATCCGCGGCT
The DNA here is from genome assembly GCA_005885285.1 of Alphaproteobacteria bacterium. GTDB lineage: Bacteria > Pseudomonadota > Alphaproteobacteria > Rhizobiales > Xanthobacteraceae > Bradyrhizobium. The sequence continues at coordinate 19,494 of VAZG01000197.1, forward strand.
GTTCCCGGACCAGATCGCCTGGATCATCAACCACGCGCAAGATCGCGTGGTGATGACCGACATCACCTTCGTGCCGATCCTGGAAAAGATCGCCGACAAGCTGCCAAGCGTGGAACGCTATGTCGTGTTCACCGACAAGGCGCATATGCCAGAGACCACGCTCAAGAACGCGGTCGCCTATGAAGACTGGATCGCGTCAGCCGACGGCAAGTTCAAGTGGAAGACCTTTGACGAGAATACCGCGGCCGCGATGTGCTACACCTCGGGCACGACCGGCGATCCCAAGGGCGTACTGTATTCGCACCGCTCCAATGTGCTGCACGCGCTGATGGCTAACTCCGGCGATTCGCTGGGCGCCAATGCCAGCGATACCATGCTGCCGGTGGTGCCGCTGTTCCACGCCAATAGCTGGGGCATCGCGTTCTCGGCGCCGTCGATGGGAACCAAGCTGGTATTTCCCGGCGCCAAGCTCGACGGCGCGTCGGTCTTTGAGCTTCTGGACACCGAGAAGGTGACGCATACCGCCGGCGTGCCGACGGTATGGCTGATGCTGCTCAACCACATGTCCGCCAACAATCTGAAGCTGCCGCACCTGAAAAGCGTGGTCTGCGGCGGCTCGGCGATGCCGCGCTCGATGATCAAGGCGTTCGTCGACATGGGCGTGCGGGTGCGTCACGCCTGGGGCATGACCGAAATGAGCCCGATCGGCACGCTTGCCGCGTTAAAGCCGCCGTTCGCCGAGCTCACCGGCGAAGAGCGGCTCGATATCCTGCAGACCCAGGGCTATCCGCCGTTCGGCGTGCAGATGAAGATCACCGACGATGCCGGCAAGGAACTGCCGTGGGACGGCAAGACGTTCGGCCGACTGAAAGTGAGCGGGCCTGCGGTGTCGAAGGCCTATTTCCGCGTCGATACCAACATTTTGGATGATGACGGCTATTTCGATACCGGCGACGTCGCCACCATCGATCCATACGGTTATATGCGCATCACCGACCGCTCCAAGGACGTGATCAAGTCCGGCGGCGAGTGGATTTCCTCGATCGAACTGGAAAATCTCGCGGTCGGACATCCGGCGGTCGCAGAAGCAGCCGTGATCGGCGTCCATCATCCGAAATGGGACGAGCGTCCGCTTCTGATCGTGCAGCTCAAGCAGGGCACGAGCGCAACGCGCGAGGACATTCTCAAATTCATGGACGGCAAGATCGCCAAATGGTGGATGCCGGACGACATCGTGTTCGTTGACGGCATTCCGCATACCGCGACCGGCAAGATCCTCAAGACCGCGCTGCGCGATCAGTTCAAGAGCTACAGCTTTCCGACCGCGGCGGCATGAGGATCAGCTTCGCGCGATTGTAACCCGGATGGAGCGGAGCGAAATCCGGGGACGGTCGTAGGGGCTTTGCGTGGTCCGTTCCCGGATTGCGCTCCGCTCCATCCGGGCTACGAAGGTGCGCAAAGTCCCCTTGAATTCGCCGCACGTCCGTGGTCTCAAACGCTGGTCCGGGCGCCCATGCCCGGCGCGACCCCAACCCGTCAAGATTTGATCCATGGCCCGCAGGTTTTCCGCGCCCTATCAATCGGAGCCCGTGTCCAGCCTCGCCAACTGGGCACGCAATCTTGCGGTGTTTTCGGTGGTCGCGGTCGTGGTCTCGATCCTCATCGTCCGCTTCGGCTTCCTGGAGATGAAACCGGCTCTTGCGACGTTCTTCGGCGCGCTCGGCTGCGCCGCCCTCTCCATCCTGGTCTCGCTGGCGGCGTTTGCCGCAATCTGGCAAAACGGATCGCGCGGCATGAGCCGTATCCTGCTCGCGCTCCTGATCGACGCCGTTGTGCTCGCCTATCCGGCCTATCTGGCCTTGCAATACCGCAAGCTGCCGCCAATCCACGATATCACCACCGATCCGATCGACCCACCGCGGTTCGAGGCACTGGGACGGCTGCGCACCGGCGACGGCACCAACACCGCCGTCTATGCCGGGCTCTATTCGGCCGAGCAGCAGCACCAGGCCTATCCGGACATCGAGCCGGTGGAGCTCGAAATTCCAGTCGATCGCGCCTATGCGATCACGCTGGCCCTCGTCCACAAACGCAAATGGCTTGTGATCGACGAACGTCCGCCGCAGCCGCCGCGCCGTGTCGGCCGCATCGAGGCTGTCGCACGAACGCCGATCATGGGATTCCGCGAGGACGTCTCGATCCGCGTCTCGCCCGACGGCGAGGACTCGCGCGTCGATATCCGCTCATCATCGCGTTATTTCGAGAGCGATCTCGGCAGCAACGCCACCCGGATCGCCAAATTGATCGACGACATCAACACCGCCGCCGACAATGACAATCTCAAGCCGGCGAAGAAGCCGCCGCCTCCGCCCAAGCTTCCGGCGAAGACGGTGAAAAAATAAGATGCGAATAGTGAGTAGCGAATAGCGAATAGAAGGAACAGGAACAGCGCAGACTGCACCTTCTCCATTCGCTATTCGCTACTCACTATTCGCTCGCTAACCGATACCTCCCGCCAATCACCGGATCGCCGTCGGTCGCAACGATGCCGCGCGCGACCAGGTCCTCCAGATGCGCCAGCACGGAATAGCCGGCAGCATGGATCAACCGCGGGTCGATGCCGATGTAGATCGCGCGCACCATGGTCGGGATATCCGCCTCGCCCTTGGCGAGGCGATGCAGGATCGAGGTTTCGCGCGCCTGGCGGTGGCGGATCAGGAAGCGCACATAGCGCGGTCCCTCCGCAATTTCCGGGCCGTGGCCGGAAAGATAGAGCGCTTCCTCGCGTTGCGTCAGCCGTTCAAGTGAGGCCATGTAGTCGATCATCGATCCATCCGGCGGCGCCACGATCGTGGTCGACCAGCCCATCACGTGATCGCCGACGAAATTGATGTTGCGATCGGGCCAGGCGAACGCCAGGTGATTGGCGGTATGGCCGGGCGTCGCCACCGCCTCAAGCTTCCACCCGGCGCCATCGATGATTTCGCCATGGCGAACGGCGACATCGGGCTTGAAGTCGCGGTCGGCGCCGGATTCCGGACTGTGCTTCTCGCTCTCGAAGCGCGGCCGCGAGGCGCGGTGCGGCCCCTCGGCGTAGACGGTGGCGCCGGTCGCGGCCTTGATCCTGGCCGTGTTCGGCGAATGATCGCGGTGGGTATGAGTGACCAGGATATGGGTCACGGTCTCGCCGCGCACCGCGTCGAGCAGCGTCGCCGCATGCGCCTCATTGTCGGGGCCGGGATCGATGATCGCGACCTTGCCTCGGCCCACGATGTAGCTGACGGTACCGGTGAAGGTGAACGGGCTCGGATTGTCGCAGAGGATCCTGCGCACGCCGGGCCGGACTTCGT
>VAZG01000574.1 GCA_005885285.1 Alphaproteobacteria bacterium
CAGCCATAGATGTTATTCAGCTCGTATACCTTCCTATTTCAATTCTTGCCCGCGACAGTACTGGCGTTCCTGGCGGCGCGGCGTCATTCCCCGCGGGCTGGCATCCTTGTGCTGGCAGGGGCTTCGTTATTTTTCTATGGAGCTTGGCAGCCAGTCTATTTGTTGCTGCTGATCGCCTCAGTAGCGTTGAATTTTTCACTGGGACTAGGGATGGAGGATCCGCTCCGTCGTCCCGCTATCGGCGCATTTGGCGTCGCGCTCAATCTCGCGCTGCTCTGCTATTTCAAATATATGGGGTTCATTCTCGAAACCGTCAGCATGGTGAGCGGAATACCTTTGACATTCTCCGATGTTGTCCTGCCGCTCGGAATTTCGTTCTTCACGTTCCAACAGATCGCATATCTAGTGGATATAATGCGCGGCGCTAAAGTCGAGCGCGACATCGTCAGCTACACCTTATTTGTGTGCTTCTTCCCACATCTGATCGCGGGTCCGCTGGTGCATCACGCCGAGATGATCCCGCAGTTCAAGCGGAGCCGCACCGGCCGTTCCGCTGTACTCGCGGCACGGGGACTGGCCATCTTTGCCGCCGGCCTCTTCAAGAAAGTAGTGATCGCCGACAATCTCGCCCAGTTCGCGTCCCCAGTATTCGCGCATCTCGACGCGGGTGGTGGCATCCCCACATCATGGGCGTGGCTCGCTACTTTGGCCTATACACTTCAGATCTATTTCGACTTCTCAGGCTATTCCGACATGGCGATCGGGCTCGCGCTATTGTTCGGCATCCGGCTCCCCGTCAATTTTCGCTCACCTTATAAGGCGGTATCGATTATCGAATTCTGGCGGCGCTGGCACATCACGCTGTCGCGCTTTCTGCGCGACTACCTCTACATTCCGCTCGGGGGCAACCGGCTGGGCAAACAGCGCCGCTACGCCAATTTAATGGTAACGATGCTGCTCGGCGGCCTCTGGCATGGCGCAGGCTGGAATTTTCTAATCTGGGGCGGCCTGCATGGTCTCTATCTCAGCATCAATCATCTCTGGCACGATTGGCGGAGCAGCAAGAAGCGTGCCTTATCAGGATTGACCGAAAAGGGATTATCTTGGGCAATCACGCTGTTCGCGGTGGTCATCGCTTGGGTGTTCTTCCGCGCGAAGACCATGGCAGGAGCGTGGAAGATGCTGGGCAGCCTCTTCGGGTTCGACGGCGCCGGCGCCACCTACGAACCCACCGGCGTCGCCTTGCGGATGATGGACTTACCTATTCTGGTACGCCCAGAGCGGCTGCTGCTGATCGGCGGCGGCATGGTAGCACTGGCCTTCGCCATCGCGCTTTTCCTTCCTAACGTATCCCAGATCTTCGGCTACCGTGAATACCGGCGCTCGCCCGAACCGTATGCATCCGTACGATGGCACCCCAATACAGCGTGGGCACTGTTCACCGCGTTGGCGCTTTCGAGTTCGCTCTTCGGGATGTGGCAGCGCCTGGAATTCCTGTACTTCCAGTTTTGAAATCCGAAGCTGCGCGCCTCGCACTTGCGCAAATGGCCATTGCGGCGATGGGGGCCGTGATCCGGGCCATCATTCCGTTGACGTCAGAGCGCGCGATAGCGGCGGCTTTTAGCTTCCCCCATTTCGGGATCAGATGCTTGTTCACCAAAGAGTCGGCCTGCTCCCAGCTCTTATTATGCTTCTTGGCGTATTGCTCGACCAGCTCTTCGCCAATTCCTCGAACGTCCCGGAAGATCGTTCGGCCTTGCGGTCAGCCTGCAGGTCTTCGCCGTCCGCGATGCCGACCATGATCTTGCCAGCTAGTTTGCGCGCATCGGCAAGACGGATCGCGTCCACACGTCCGATCGAATACCAACGCGGAACGCCATGCCGGAAGTAGATGACTTGGCCGCTAAATTGATCTTAACGATTTGTTAACAAATTTAAAGGAGAAATGCCTGCGCCGCAGTGCTTTCTGGCGTTTAGTTTAATGATTTTTAGCGGTGCTTAAAACCTTAAATCTAGCGCCGGATTAACCGGCGGCGGCTAGGCTGCTGATTGTGGCTGGTAGCCTAGAGGAAGCCCATGGACGCCCAGCGAATTGCCGTCGATGCCGTGGTGGTGCTGACCGGTTGTGATCGTGATGCCGTCGCGGCCTTTATTCGACGCCTCTACCTGGCCGGTATCACGGACCCCAAGCGCCTGACCTTCAAGGGTCTACAGGCGCTGTCGCGGGGCTGAGCGACCGCCTCGTCGCGTCACCCCAATCGAAACGGCCCCGAACCGTGGGCCCGCTTTTTTGAGGTGGGCTCAGGCTGCAGCCTTGCCGATCGCGACCTTCAGCGTGCCGATGCCGTCGACCCCGCATTCGATCTTGTCGCCGGGCGATAGCGCTGCGACCCCGGCCGGGGTCCCCGTCATGATGATATCGCCGGCGCCGATTTCGACCTGCTGCGACAACTGCCAGATGATTTCGGGCACGCTCCAGATCAGCTCGGAGAGGTCGCCCTTCTGCCGCTCGGTGCCGTTGACTGAGAGCCAGATCTTGCCTTTGGCGGGGTGGCCGATTTTCGAA
>VAZG01000575.1 GCA_005885285.1 Alphaproteobacteria bacterium
AAAAGTGCATCTTCCCGCTTGCCGATGAAGGCACAGGTGGCCAGGTCAAACACCAGGCTGCGATTCATCTTCGGGTTGAAAGTGAAGTCGAAGTTGTCCAGAGTCTTGTGCGGGTCGCGGAAGGCCGCATGTTTGCGCCGGCGATCCAAGAGTCTCTCGCTGCGGCGGGTAAGCTCGTCACTCACCAGACACGAAATCAGATCGATCGGCGCCATGGCTTCGGCCTGCGCTTGGCGCAGTCTGGTTTCCAGCACGGCGGCTGTGCCGCCGAGCCGGAGTTGTCGTAAAGCCCGTTGTAATTCAATGAGGTTCATGGTTGGTTCTCCTGCGTTTTGCGTTGAATGAAATCGCGGTATTCGGTGAGTTCGCGGATGAGCGGATCCACTTGACGCAGGCTCAGCGGCAGTTGCGGCCCCCGTTCCAGATAGCGGCGCACAAAACGGTAGTAGTTGGAAGCGCTGGCCTCCAGAGCTACGGCGCAGGCATCTTCCACCATCGCCGAGCCATGCTTCTTGGCCATCGCCATCACGCCCTGAATGCGGCGCACCGCGACTTGTCCCTCCTCCTCGTACATCTTGCGGCACACAACTCCAATCTGCTGACCGGCACGGCCGGCGCGCAGCAGCAGGTGTTGTATCCCCGGCGGTGTGTGTTTGGGGCGGTCCTCGTCCTGGATCCGATGCTTGCCACGCACCTGAGGCAGGTGTTCCCGCAACAGTTCGCCGGTCCGCGGGTGCAGTAGCCGGACATAGCGGTGATCCCATTGCACCGGGACCTCCTGGCCGATCCACCCTGGCGGCGCGCTGTAATAGGCGGCATCGACTTCCACGCAGCCATCCAGATTGACCTTGCGCTTGCCATATTGGTAGTAGTGGAAAGGTTCGATCGGCAATGGAAGCAAGACGGGTTTTTCTTCGGCGAACATGGCCGCCACTTGCCGTTTGGTAGTGCCATGAATACGGGTGTCGGCCCAGCGTTCCTCCCAGTGATCCAGGTAGGCCTGAGCTTCGTCCAGAGTTTCGAAACGCTGTCCCTTGAGGGGTGTTTTCTTCGCATGGCCGACGCCTGACTCGACCTTGCCCTTGCGGTCCGGATCGCGCACGCGGCAGGCCAGCGCCACCGAGCCGTAGTGTGACAGCACGTCGCGGTACAGCGGGTTGAGTGTGGGATCGTAGACGTCAGGTTTGAGGACGCCCTCGCGCAGATTATCCAGAACCACGACGCGAGTCACACCACCCAGGCGTCGGAAAGCCTTCTCATGCAATTCCGCCCAAACCTGCGAACTGGAACAGAACGTCAGCAGCCGCACCGCTTTGCGGCTGTAACCCAGCGTCAGCACAAACAGGCGGGTACGGCGATATTTGCCGCTGCCGGAGTCGCGCACCATGGGGCCCGATCCGTAATCCACCTGGCATTCTTCCCCGGGTGCAGTTTCGATCACCGCGCAGGCTTCCGGCGACGACTTGCCACGGAGACCAAGGATGAACCGCTTGACACTTTGATAGCCACCGGCGAAGCCGCTACGATCCACCAGGTCCTGCCAGATACCTTTGGCGTTGCGGCCCTTCGAGAGTTCCAACTCGATGGTTTCCCGGTGTGGCTCGCAGGCACTACGGCCGGCGGATGCGTTGGCTGTGGCCGCCGGCGGGGACGCCAATACCGCGCCAGAGTCGGGGATCACTTCGGCACGATTGGCCGGTTTTGCCGGCTGGGGGTCGGGGGTCACTTCGTTGGCCGGTTTTGCCGGCGCACTCCGTCCCCAACCACCAGGTGGACGCAGGCCTATGCCTGCTGCTCGTAAATAATCAGCGGCGGTTTCTCGGCGGACACCGGTGGTCTTCTGGATCTTGCGCAGCGACCAACCGAGCCGCCCAAATGCTATGACTTGCTGCTTCTTTTCCTCGTTCAAGACATTGCTCACATCGACCGAGGGTAGCCGCCCTCGCGCCAAAATCAACGTCCTGAATGATGGTTATCGTTGGCCGGTTTTGAAGTGATCCTCTATGGCCGGTTTTGGGTGATCCCCGAGGT
>VAZG01000576.1 GCA_005885285.1 Alphaproteobacteria bacterium
CGCCCCTTTCAATTCGCCACACACCTTCTCTCTCTGATGCACTGATTACCTCGGCGGGCGACAGGATCGTCGTCCCGCCACCAGTCGCGCAGCAGCTCGAGCAGTTGCGGCGACAGCATGGCGTTCGGTCCTTGCGGCCCTTGCCCTGCTCGACCCGCAGCAGCATACGCTCGGGAATCGATGTCGCCGACCTTGAGCGCGACGACCTCGGAGATGCGCAGTCCGGCGCCGTAAGGACGTTTGACTTCCACAATCCGCCAACCTAAGGTGTTTAGCCCTCGCAACGTTCCACCGATGATTGGGGGCGGACATGCCGCCGCGACCGATGACAACGAAGCCCGGCATTGCGAGGTTGCTCACCCGGAAGCTCAGCCAGTTGGTCACGCTGGCGCCCGACGAGATCGGTATTCCCGATGACCTGCAATCGTCTCTCCCTGCCGCTGAAGCGCGTCCGATTGGCCCAGATGAACCTGGCGGCGTGTCGCGGGCGGTTAAGTGAAGAGGCCGGGCTGGGGAGGGGGCCGCCGCCGTTCGAAGTCAAAAATACGCTGGATACTTCCCGCGAAACCCTCAAACAGCCAGGAGGCGCCGATGTATACCAACATCCTCATACCAACGGACGGGTCAGAACTCGCCGGGAAGGCAGTCGAGCATGGCATCGCCTTGGCCAAGCGGATCGGCGCAAAAGTCACCGCGCTAACAGTCTTGCTGCCGTTCCATGTGCTCACGACCGACGTCAGGATGATCGAGGACACGCCGGCTCAATACAAGGCACGCATGCAGCACCACGCCGAGCAAACTCTCGGCGCCGTTGCTCGCGCAGCGCTAACAGCAGGCGTCACCTGCGAGACGGTCCATGTCGAGCATGAGCATCCCTACCGGGCAATCATTGAAACTGCGGAGTCAAAAGGCTGTGATCTTATCGTCATGGCCTCGCACGGTCGCCGTGGCATCTCTGCAGTCGTCCTCGGCAGCGAGACGGTAAAGGTCCTCACGCATTGTAAGATCCCGGTACTGGTCCATCGCTGAGCTTGGTGGCAATTCGACGGGACACCTCCTGGTCCAGACGCAGGTAATCTAATCGCGCGCACCGTTGATCCACATCAATATGTGTCGATTTCTAAGTGCTCGCCGCGGGAGAAAACACGGCCCGAGGATTTCTTCCGGCACCGATTCGTGCCGCTGGTGGCGAACCACCTTCTGCAGAGCGCAAGATTGGCCGAGAAGGCCGGGCTGGACGAGAGGATCGTCATGGCGTGTCTACTGCACGACATTGCAATGGCCGGG
>VAZG01000348.1 GCA_005885285.1 Alphaproteobacteria bacterium
GCCGATGGCGGTCAGCGCCTGGCGGACCTCGTCAAGCTTGAAGGGTTTGATGATCGCGACGACGAGTTTCATGGGGTGCGGCCTTCGTTTTCCCGGTAATTTCGCAAACTGGCAGGCGCAGCGGACCGCGCCTAGCCAAATCTGACATCTTTCTGGGCAAATGGCACAAAAAAGTTGCAAGGCTTGGCGGAAAACATTTCGGGCGTGTCGTTCACATCTCTGTACAGGCGTCTGGATCGTCCGTCAGAATACGGGTTCTTCGCAAGGCCACGTATTAGGGCTGCCGCCGCATCGGGCGCGCTCACAAGCAATAACACTCACCAAGCAATAATGAGGGGGTACCCAAGATGGCGAACCGGTCCTGGTTCTATGCGTCCCAAGGTCAGCAACAGGGTCCCTATCCGGAAGCGCAGCTTCGCGACCTGATCGCACGAGGAGTTGTCCGGGCCGACACGCTGGTCTGGTCCGAGGGGATGGCCGGCTGGCAAAGGGCTGGCGAAATTCCGGACCTGGCGCCGGGCGGCCCCTCGCCGCCTGCCGTTCCGCAATCCGGCGCGATGAACGCGAGCGGACAAGGCGGAAATCCGCTGTCGCTCGATATCGGGTTATGGTCCTACCTCGGACGAGGCCTCTTGTTCGTCATCGGGCTGTTGCTCGTTGTTCCGGCGCCTTGGACGTCGACGAGCTTCTACCGCTGGATGGCGTCACGCATCCGTGTGCCGGGGCGGCCGAACTTCGCCTTCACCGGGCAGCCCATGGATCTCTGGTATGTCTTCGCGATCATGGGGTTGATGAGCTATGTCGGACTAACTCACAGCTCTATTCTTCAGCTTCTCGCCATCCCCACGCAGGCGTTTCTTTCGTGGATGATCGTGCGCTGGGTCGCCGCCAATCTCAGCTCGAACGGCCAGCGGCTTCCGCTCTCGTTTGACGGCAGCGCGCTGACTTATATCGGCTGGTCGGTGCTGACGTATATTTCCTTCATCACCATCATCGGCTGGGCCTGGGTGATCACGGCCTGGATGCGCTGGAATTGCAGCAACGTCAGCGGCACGCGGCGCGAGATCGTCTTCAACGCGACGGGATTGGAAGTGCTGTGGCGAACCCTGGTGTTTATCGTGGGATGTGCATTGTTGATCCCCATCCCCTGGGTGCTGCGCTGGTACACAAGATGGTACGTGTCGCAATTCGCGCTGGTTGAGCGCAGCGCTTAAGCCGGCGCGTAAACGCCCTGTCGAATCGACGTTCGGCGCCCCCTTACCTCGCCCCGCTTGCGGGAGAGGTCGAAATTCAGGCGCAGCTTGAATTTCGGGTGAGGGGGAGTCTCCGCGAGTGCAACACTCACCTTCTTCGCCGCACAAGCCCCTCACCCAACCCTCTCCCCGTAAGAACGGGGAGAGGGAGACCAATGCCTTCATTTGCGCTCGCGCACCGAGCCTTCCTGCGCAACGGTGGCCACCAAAGTGCCGTCGGGCTTGAAGATCAGGCCGCGGGTCAATCCGCGGCCGCCTTGCGCGCTCGGCGAATCCTGCGCGTAAAGCAGCCATTCGTCGGCGCGAAACGGGCGGTGAAACCACATCGCGTGATCGAGGCTCGCCGGCATCATGCGCTTGTCGAACAGGGTGCGGCCATAGCGCGCCATGACGGCGTCGAGCAGCGAAAAATCCGATGCATAGGCGAGCGCGCACATGTGCAGCGCCGGATCGTCGGGCAGTTTGGCAGCGGTGCGGATCCAGACATGGATGCGGCCGTCGTCGATCCTCTGGCCGAAATAGCGGCCGAGCTCGACCGGGCGCAATTCGATCGGGCGATCCGATTCATAATAGCGGCGGATGAAATCCGGCATCTCGCGGAACATCGGCTGCTTTGCGACTTCCTCGGCGGTCAATTTCTCCGGCGGCGGCACGTCGGGCATCTTGTCCTGATGGTCGAACGACCCTTGCTCCTCGGCATGAAACGACACCATGATCGAGAAGATGGCGTTGCCGTGCTGGATCGCGGTGACGCGACGGGTCGTATAGCTCTTGCCATCGCGCAGCCGCTCGACCTGATAGATGATCGGGATCTGTGGATCGCCCGGCAGGATGAAATAGCAATGCAGCGAATGCGGCAGCCGGCCTTCGACGGTGCGGCACGCCGCCATCATCGCCTGGCCGATCACCTGGCCGCCAAACACCCGCTGCCAGCTTGTCTTCGGGCTCGAGCCGCGAAACAAATTTACCTCGAGCGGCTCGAGATCAAGGATGGAAATCAGGTCAATCAGTCCTTTGGACATGAAAGCGCTTTCGGTTGGGTCGACGAACAATGACGAAATGGGGTTAACGGGCCTTGTTTGGTGAACCTGTTTCGCCCAGCTATAGTTAGGTAGCAAGAGCATGAGTAAGCGGGTTCCGAGGGCGGTTCGCATGTCAGCACAGCGCAGCATCGTCATTGGCGGGGGGGCGTTTGCCGGTCTCGCGCTGGCGGTGGCGCTGCGTCAGGGACTTGGCGGCGATATCCCGATCATCGTGGCCGATCCGGCGCTTGCGACGCGGCCGAGCCGCGATCCGCGGGCCACCGCGATCGTCGCGGCCTGCCGGCGGCTATTCCAAACGCTGGGGGCGTGGGAGCGCGTTGCGGATAAGGCGCAGCCGATCCTCGACATGGTCGTCACCGATTCCAGATTGGAGGACGCGATCCGTCCGGCATTTCTGACCTTTGCCGGCGATGTCGAGCCGGGCGAGCCGTTCGCCCATATGGTCGAAAACCGCCATCTCGTCGACGCGCTGACCGCGCGTGCCGAGGCGGAAGGCATCGATCTCAAAGCGACCGCAGTGACGTCCTATGATTCACGCTCAGACGGGATCGACGTGACGCTCGGCGACGGCAGTACCATCCAGGCGAGCCTGCTGATTGCTGCCGACGGTGCGCGTTCCAGGCTGCGCGAGCGCGCCGGCATCGCAACCCATGGCTGGGACTACGATCAATCCGGCATCGTCGTCACCGTCGGCCATGAGCGCGACCACCACGGCCGCGCCGAGGAGCATTTCCTTCCCGCTGGTCCCTTCGCGATCCTGCCGCTGAGCGGCAAGCGCTCGTCGCTGGTGTGGACCGAGAAGCGAGCTGAGGCCGCGCGCATCACGGCTTTGAGCGAGGACGAATTCCATGGCGAGCTCGAGCGGCGCTTCGGCCTGCATCTCGGCGAGATCAAGGCGCTCGACAAGCCGCGGGCGTTTCCGCTGTTCTATTTTGTCGCGCGCTCTTTCATCGCCGAGCGGATGGCGCTGGTCGGCGACGCCGCGCACGTGATCCACCCGATCGCGGGGCAGGGCCTCAACATGGGGCTTCGGGACGTCGCGGCGCTGGCCGAAGTCGTGGTCGATGCGGCGCGGCTCGGCATCGACCTCGGCCAAGCCGACGTGCTGGAACGCTATCAGCGCTGGCGTCGGTTCGACACCATGGCGATGGGTTTTGCCACCAACTCGCTGAACTTCCTGTTCTCGAACCAGTCGACGCTGTTGCGCACCGTGCGCGATATCGGGCTTGGCCTCGTCGATCGTGCGCCGCCGCTGAAAAACATGTTCATCCGCCAGGCCGCGGGGCTTGTCGGCGAAGTGCCGCGGCTGTTGAAGGGCGAGGCGCTGTAGCGCACTCAGGCAGCGCAGGGCCATTCCAAAGGTATTGCTGTCATCATCCGCGAAAGCGGATGATCCAGTATTCCAGAAACGCTGGTGATTGACCGACAGGCCGCGGCGTACTGGATACCCTTGGTTCGCGGGGATGACGACTTTCAGATAGCGGCGGCTAGATCCTCACTCGATCTTCCTTGCTTCTTCCGGCAGCATGATCGGGATGCCGTCGCGGATCGGATAGGCGAGTTTGGCCGAGCGCGAGATCAATTCCTGTTTCGCCGCGTCGAATTCCAGCGGACCCTTGGTGATCGGGCAAACCAGGATTTCCAGCAATTTGCGATCGACGGTGTTTTCGGGACGTTCGGATGAAGCATTCATGCGCGGTCTCCGGCATTATTTTTCGAATCCACATAGCACATCGAACTTGGCGGCGCCTCATTTTGAAGCGAAGCGCAGCAATTCATCGAGCACCTCCTGCATTCGCCGTTGCGGCAAGGCCTGGTCCGACAGGGCAAAGCCAAGGAACGCCCAATAGAGGATTTGCGCCCGCCCCCGCGCGGTCCCGCTCGCAAGCCCGGCCGAGCTCAGCAGGCTTTCAATATAATCCAGTCGGCGGCGGTCGATGGCCTGCACCGCCGCGCGTGCAGCGGAATCGACCGTGGCCCAGCTTCGCACGGCTTTTTCCAGCGCCAGTTTGCCGCTGAACGCCCGGTGGAGCAACAGCGGCAGCGGGTTGTCGGAGGCTCGCTCGAGATCGGCAATGATCGCTTCGGCCGCGACCTCGCGCCAATGCTTCAGGATCGCGGCGTGGAACGCGCCGATATCGGCGAAATGCCAGTAGAAGCTGCCCCGCGACACCCCCATCGTTTTCGCGAGCGGCTCCGCCTTCAGCGCCGTAAAGCCGCTCTTGGCAAGGGTCTTGAGGCCCTGGTCGAGCCAGTCTTTTGCCGTAAGTTGATCGCCCATGGCTCGTTACCTTGGCTCGTTCCCTGCGACAATCCACCATACACAACTGTATTGACAGGTGCCAGCACGCGTCCTAGTTACCATACAGTACTGTATGTCATGTGAATGGAGCAAGGCCGATGCGCGACTTTTTGCTGCAATGTTCCGGGCTGGTCGCGGTCGCGGTGGCGCTGATCCACGGCGTGCTCGGTGAGGTCAAAATATTCCCGCGCGTCACCATCGAGCCGGAGCGGTTGCGGACCCTGATCCGGCTGGTGTGGCAGGCTTCCACAGCAGCCTGGATCGGCTGCGGTGTGCTCCTGATCGCAGCGCCCTCGATGGCGTCGGAGCCGGCGCGACACTGGATCGTCGTGACGCTCGCCTGCGTGTTCGCCTTCGGCGCGCTCGGCAATGCACTCGCGACGCGGGGTAAGCACTTTGGCTGGATGGCGCTGACCGCGGTCGTGGCGCTCGCCGTCGCCGGCTACTAGCGCCTCGGATCCAAGACGCGCACGTCGGCCTCAACCCCGCGACTCCGCCTTGGTCGATCGCACGCCAGCGGTCACCTCGCGTACTTTGGTTTTGTTCTAATTCTAATGTGGAGCGATTCCAATCGTTCGCTTGCATTTCTACTCGCATAACCCCTTCGCAACGGTGTTTAGGTCCCCGAATGCCGCGGAGCCTTTGATCTCCGCAGATTTGGGGGACCTATGTTTTCGCGCCGACTCGTGCAGTTGCCTGTTCCGATGTTTGCATCGACGCGCCACTTCGCTCTAACAACATTTCTCGTGACCACGGCGGTATCGATCATCGGTTGCAGCGGCGCCCGGGCCGCCGACGGTGACGCGAACGAAGTTCTGATGAAAAAGCTTGCAAAGATGGAGCAGCGCATCGAGATGCTCGAAGCGGAGCTCAAGCAAAAGCAGACTGCTTCCGCCGAGAAGCAGACCTCCTCGTCCGGCAAGAGCGGCAAATCGGCGACGGTACAGGGCTCGCCGAAAGACGCCAACGCGGCAGCGCCGCCGGATCAGAGGGACGCGCCGGGCGAGCCGGGATCGAAATCAAAGCCGCTAGATGCGGCGACGCCGTCGCCGGACAAGCCGATCCTCGGATTGGCGCCTGCCCCCGCTGCGGGTCTCAGTATCGGCGCTTACGGCGAAATCAAGTTCGGCGCGATGCAGAATCCCGCAGCCAACGGCCAGTGGCAGAATGGCTTCGATGCCGCTCGAATTGTGCTGCTGCCGACGTATGCGATCACCGACAACATCATCTTCAACGCCGAGATCGAGTTCGAACACGCAGGCTCTGGGTTCGATGCCGATGACAAGCTGCATGGCACCGCGGAGATCGAGCAGCTATGGGTTGATTTCAAGATTGTCGATCAATTCAACTGGCGCGCCCCCGGTATCGATCTCATACCGATCGGCTACTACAATCAGCACCATGAGCCGACCCAGTTCTACAGCGTCAATCGGCCGGAGCTCTACAACGGCCTTATTCCATCGACCTGGATGGCCGGGGCGAGCAGCGTTTACGGGACGATCGCCGACGGTCTCAGTTACCAGTTTCAGGTCTCCTCCAGCATCGAGGACTTTGGCGACGATTTCGGCGTGCGCACCGATGCCAACACCGTTCCGCCGTTTCCGACCGGTTATGCTGCGGGGATCAGCGGGCTCGATGCACTGGCACTATCGAGACCTGTCAAGGGAGACTTTCGGCAGCTCAACGATACGCTCGCCTATGCAGGCAAGCTGGATTTTACGCCGCCATTTCTCCCCGGCTTTGCCGGAAGCATCAGCGGCTACTACAGTCCCAACATAACGCCGCGCGGAGCGTACGCAGACACCGGGGACCTGCTCGGACACACGGCCATTGGAATATTCGACGCCGAATTCCGCTATCGTGTGCCGGACACCGGCCTCGAACTGCGCGGTGAATACGTCCACGTCAACTTCAGCCATCCGGAAAACCTGCGCGCCAACAATGACACCGACCCCTTCAACAACGTCGGCAAGTCGATGTTCGGCTATGCCGGCGAGATCGCCTATCACGTGCCGCTCGGGACCATTCTCAACAGCGACTGGGAGGCGGTGCCATTCTATCGCTACACTTACGAAAACCTGCAGACCGCAGGCTTTGCGGGCACCGACGCAAATCTGCCAACCGGTGCCGGCCAACGCCAATTCCACACCGCGGGTCTTGCGATCTTCCCGTCGCCGAAATTGGTGCTGAAGGCAACCTATCAACGGGTGATCGACAAGACCGTCGTCGGCGCACTCTCGGACTCGTTTCTCGGCGGTGTCGGATTTTTCTTTTGATCCAGGCCCTGAACGCGCTTGAGGGCACGAAGAATGACCGGAGTGAACTGAATGATGACTTGGGTCCGATATACCTTGCCGGCTGCGGCGATCACCTCGATCGCATCGCCTTCCTATGCGATGCAGTATCTCTCGATCGACGAGGCCCAGAAACAGGCATTCCCGTCGGCGACGCACTTTACCGAGGTGCAGGCCGGCCGGGTCTGGAAGGCCGAAGCCGGCGGACGCATCGCCGGCTTTTTCATCTTCGACCGGGTGGTCGGCAAACACCTCTATATCGACTATGCCGTGGCGCTGACGCCAGGCGGCGCCGTTCACAGCGTCGAGATCCTGCAATATCGGGAGTCCTATGGCGGCGAGATCCGCAGTCCGAGCTGGCTCGCGCAGTTCGTCGGCAAGACCAGCGGCAGCGCGCTCAAGATCAACGGCGACATCAGAAACATCGCCGGCGCGACCCTGTCGTCGACGCATGTCACCGAAGGTGTGAAGCGAGTATTGGCAGCCTATGGCAATCGCCTCCGATAAGGTTCGCCGTGCGAGACCCCTGCTCGGCACCTTCGTCGAGATCGAGGCGGCCGGCGCAGCCAAATCCAAAATGGACGGCGCCATCGACGCGGCGTTCGAGGCCGTGGCGCAGGTGCACCGGCTGATGAGCTTTCACGACGATGACAGCGACGTCAGCCGTCTCAACCGCGAGGCGTGGCTTCGGCCCGTCAAGGTCGACGCATGGACGTTCAGGGTCCTGGAAGCTGCGGTTGAGCTGCACCGCCGGTCGAAAGGCATATTCGATATTGCCGTCGCCCCGACGTTACAGAACATGGGGTTGCTGCCCCGGCCGGACGGCGATCCGCCAATCGGAAGTCAAGCGCGATCGTTCGATGCAGTCGAACTGCTCGAAGGACAGAGGGTCCGATTTGGAGGTCGCGGGATCAGGATCGATCTCGGCGGAATCGCCAAGGGTTTCGCGGTCGACCGCGCGCTGGAGGTGCTGCGCGGCTTCGGCTTGGCGAGCGGGCTTGTGAATGCCGGCGGCGATCTCGCCGCATTCGGACGAGAGCCGCAAACCATTCATATCCGCCATCCCTGCGATCCGCGCCGCCTGATGTGCCGTGTCGAGATCACGGATGAGGCGCTGGCCTCCACGGCGCGCCGCTTCGATCTGCTTTCCTCGGCAGAGACAACCGGATCTGCGATCATCGATCCCGCGACCGGCAAACCCACGGGTGTGATCGACGGCGCAACCGTGCGCGCGGGGTCTTGCATGATGGCCGACGCGCTGACAAAGATCGTGATGATCTGTGGGACTGGGGCGATCGAATGGCTTGAGCTTTACAACGCCAGTGCGCTGCTGATCTCCGGCGACGGCGACGTTCGCATCACCCCCGACTGGCATCACGCAGTTCACCTTGCGGCTTAAACCCTCATTTCGTTGGTCGGTCTACGCGGCTTTCGCGGTCCTGTTCCTGACCGGCGCGGGCTGGCTCGTGGCAGATTGGCAAAAAGAGTTTTCTACGGGCGAGGCCTGGCAGCAGACCGCAGCCTATCTCTTGATGGTGCATGGCGGCGCTGCCATGGCGACGCTGTTATTGCTGGGCGCCCTCATTCCGCTGCATGCGCTGCGCGCCTGGCGAGCCGCGCAGAATCGCATCTCGGGATCGGTGATGGCCACGTTCAATGCGGTGCTGATTGTGACCGCGTTCGGGCTTTACTACCTCGGATCGGAAACGCTGCGGCCCTGGATGAGCTGGATCCACATCGCCGCCGGATGTTTGCTGGCGCTGTGGTTTCCGGTTCATATTGTTTTGGGGCGACGGAAATTGAGGTGACGCGGCAGGCCGATCGAGGCCGTCGTTCCGGGGGTCGCGCTTGATTTTTCCGCCCTGGCTCATAAATATGCTTTTATGGTTTTATGGAACGGTGCGGATGATGAAGACCACGGTGGAAGTACCTGATGATTTGTACCGTCGAGCCAAGGCGGAGGCGGCGCTGCGCGGCCGCAAGCTTAGGGATCTGGTCGAGGAGGGGCTGCGGCTCGTGCTCGAAGCTCCGCCCAAAGCGCGTGGGCGTCACAGCCTTGCAGGGCTGATGAGGCGCGCGCGGGGGACGATCGACTCCGGAGTTCCAGACCTCGCTTCCAATCCCGAGCACCTTAAAGACTTCGGCCGCGATGACCGCCGCCATCGATGATACGGGGCCGCTCGTCGCTTTTTTCGATCGGGCCGAACAACACCACCACTGGGTCGCCGCGCGCATCGAGGAACTCGATGCGCCTCTGCTCGTCTGCGAACCGGTACTCGCGGAGACCATGTACCTGCTCGCGCGCCACTCGCGGGCGCATGACGCCCTGCTCGATCTCCTCCAAAATGGTGCGCTCAGCGTCGCATTCCAGATCGATGAGAATATTGCTGCATTACGCAAGCTGCTCCAGAAATATCGGGACACCCCGATGTCGCTGGCCGATGCGTGCATCGTGCGCATGACGGAAATTTATGATCGGCATGCCGTCCTGACGCTGGATTCTGATTTCTTGGTCTATCGAAAGCACGGCCGCGCCTCGCTTGCGCTCATTCACCCGACCGGACAGTAGATGGCGCGTGAAACTAATTAGGCACGATTGGGGTATCGCTAATAATATAAAGCTTCACTGCAGCGGCGGATCGCCGCTGGTGCGCTTCTTGGCGAGGTCCATTTCGGTGACGGCGATCAGGATTTCGGCGCGGGTCTTGAGATCGGGCGCCTCCAGCATCGCCTGCTTTTCCGCAGGACCATAAGGCGACATCATTGCCAGCGCGTTGACCAGGGCCTCGTTGGGGGCGCTTTCGACGCCTTCCCAATCCACTTTGAGATTGTTGGCCTTGAGGAAATCCGTCAGCACTTCCAGGAGCGCCTCGCGGTCGACTGCTTCCTCGCCCTTGCGCGCAGTGAAATCGTCGACAAAGGGGAAATAATCCACCTTGCATTGCCGATACGCGGTCAGCACGGTCATTTCCTCGACCACCTTGAAGCGCGCAATGCCGGTGAGTTCGAGAATGTAGCGGCCGTCGCCGGATTCGGCGAGCTGGGTGATCCGCCCGACGCAGCCGACGCGGAACAGCGCCGGCTTTTCCTCGTTGCGCGAATGGGTGACGTCGGGCTGGATCATGCC
>VAZG01000579.1 GCA_005885285.1 Alphaproteobacteria bacterium
AACCTGCCGCCGCATCCATTGGTCGCATCGGGCTTCCTGTCGGTCGGGTGCATGCCTTGTACCAGCCGCACCTCGCCGGACGAGGACGCGCGCGCCGGCCGCTGGCGCGGCCGACCGAAGACAGAATGCGGCATCCATACGACGAAGACTGCGTAGCACAACGCGGCTGCCGGGCGTGAAACAAGGAAATCCGGTTTCGTTGACTTGGGGACGTTTGATCCCGAGTTATGTCCGCAGACCTTGGACGGTCGATTTCGACAATCGATATTGTCGTCAAGGCAAGGGGAGATTGAGATGATCCGTCGTCTGCTGCCGGCCGTTGCCGGATTGTTGTTGTGGGCAAGTTCGGCAGTCGCGGCCGACCTCACATTGCTCAATGTTTCGTACGACCCCACGCGCGAGCTCTATGCTGATTTTAACAAGGCGTTCGCCGCGGCGTATAGTAAGGAAACCGGCAAGAGCGTCGAGATCAAGCAGTCGCATGGCGGCTCCGGCTCGCAGGCGCGCGCGGTGATCGACGGCTTGCAAGCCGATGTAGTGACGCTGGCACTCGCCTATGACATCGACGCCATTGCATCGAAGGGCCTGATCGCCGCCGATTGGCAGAAGCGCTTGCCGCTGAATGCCGCGCCCTACACCTCGACCATCGTGTTCCTGGTGCGCAAGGGAAATCCGAAAGGCATCAAGGATTGGGACGATCTGATCAAGCCGGGTGTCGACGTCATCACTCCCAATCCGAAAACATCCGGCGGCGCGCGGTGGAATTATCTTGCCGCCTGGGGCTATGCCGAGAGGAAATTCGGCTCGGCCGACAAAGCAAAACAATTCGTCGCCGATCTCTACAAGAACGTGCCGGTGCTGGATGCCGGCGCGCGCGGCTCGACCGTGACCTTTGTCGAGCGCGGCGTCGGTGACGTGCTGCTCGCCTGGGAGAACGAGGCTTTCCTGGCGCAGCGCGAATTCGGCAAGGACAAGTTCGAGATTGTCTCGCCGCCGCTTTCGATTCTCGCGGAGCCGCCGCTCGCCGTCGTCGATACCGTTGCCGATAAGAAGGGCACGCGCGCCGTCGCGGAAGCCTATCTGAGGTACTGGTATACAAAGGAAGGCCAGGAGATTGCTGCACGCAATTCCTATCGTCCGCGCGATTCGGAAATTGCCAAGGAATACGAGAACTCGTTCGCCAAGGTCGAATTGTTCACGATCGACGAGGTGTTCGGTGGCTGGACCAAGGCGCAAAAGGAACATTTCGCCGAAGGCGGCGTTTTCGACCAAATCTACAAGAACTGATCGGGTTGGTGCGGCCGACGCGCCGGGGGCATTTTGAGCGCAAGTTTGAAACGACGCCGTACGTTGCCGGGGTTCGGTCTTTCCTTAGGCCTGACCCTGACCTGGCTTTCCATCATCGTCCTGATACCGCTGGCAGCGTTGTTCCTGAAGACGTTTGAGCTGTCCCCCGATCAGTTCTGGAACATTCTCACCAGCCGCCGCACGTTGAATGCGCTCAAGATTTCGTTCGGCCTCGCCTTTGCCGCCGCCCTCGTCAATCTGGTGATGGGGACGATCATCGTCTGGGCGCTGGTGCGCTATCGTTTCCCGGGACGGCGGCTGTTCGACGCCATCGTCGATATTCCCTTTGCATTGCCGACCGCAGTCGCCGGCGTGGCGCTGACCTCGCTGTTTGCGGAAAAAGGCTGGCTCGGCGCGCCGCTTGCGGCCGTCGGAATCAAGGTCGCGTTCACGCCGGTCGGCATTTTCGTTGCCATGGTCTTCATCGGCATTCCCTTCGTGGTGCGCACCGTGCAGCCGGTGCTGATCGACCTTGATCCCGAGATCGAGGAAGCTGCGGCGAGTCTCGGTGCCAACCGCTGGCATACGGTGTCGAAAGTGATCCTGCCAAGCCTGATCCCGGCGCTCTTGACCGGGCTTGCACTCGCGTTCGCCCGCGCCGTCGGTGAATACGGCTCGGTGATCTTCATCGCCGGCAACCTGCCGAACGTCTCCGAAATCGCGCCGCTCCTGATCGTGATCCGGCTGTCGGAATTCCGCTATGCGGACGCCACCGCGATCGCCGTCGTCATGCTGGTGGCATCGTTCCTGATCATCTTTGTCGTCAACCGCTTGCAGCGCTGGGCGCAGACGCGCGTCCCCGCGCATTGAGAGGCCGGGCGATGACGATGGAATTGCAGCAATCGCTGGAGTACGCTGCTCCGGAGGTGAGAAGCCGCGTGCGCCCATTTGCTGCGCCTGATGACG
>VAZG01000580.1 GCA_005885285.1 Alphaproteobacteria bacterium
TTCGCCTACGCCGAGATAGTCGAAAGCATGGAACGCGTTGGGTCCGAGCTGGATGCCGGCGCCGATCTCGCCGAGCGCGGCCGCCTTTTCCAGGAGGATCGAACGAAAGCCCCTTTGGGCCAGGCCAAGTGCTGCGGCGAGGCCGCCGATGCCGCCGCCCGCGATCAGGACCGGCCGTGCACCCACCGACGCCATCAGCCCGACTTCCCGAGATGTTCGAGCGCGTCTTCGGCGCGCAGCGGCACCCGCGACGCCTCATTGTTGAGGTCGACCAATTGCACCAACAGCGCCATCAGGGTCTTGCGGTCGGCGGCCTTCAGGGGCCGCAGCATCCGCGCCTGTGCGCGGCCGACCGACGGCATGCTGTCGCGCAGCAGCACCGCGCCTGACCTCGTCAGATAGAGCAGTTTGATCCGCTTGTCCCCGCGCGAAGGCTTGCGCTCGATATATCCCTTCGCTTCCAGCCGCTCGATAACATTGCCCAAGGTCGAGCGGTCGAACGCAATCACGGCCGAGAGTCTGGTGGCGTCGATGCCGGGATGGGTGTGAATCGCGACCAATGCCGCGAATTGCACCGGCGTCAGATCACAGGCCTTGCATTCCTCGATGAAGATCGACACCGCGATCTGCTGCATCCGCCGAAACAAGTAACCTGGCGCGGTATAAACCGCGTCCATGGTAATGGGCGGCTGTCTACTCGGCATCGGGTTGCTTGTCCGGTGCGGCGTCGGCGAACGCCTTGATGGTTTTCGCCGCCGCCTCGGCCTTCAGGAGCCGCGGAAAGGCCGAGACGTCGATGCCAAAGCGCCGCGCATTGGCGAGTTGCGGAACGAGACAGAGATCGGCGATGGTCGGCGTCGCGCCAAAGCAGAACGGTCCGGCCTCGCCCGCGATCAGCTTTTCGCAGGCCGCAAGGCCCTCGCGATTGGCCCAGGCCGCCCAAGCCGTCACCTGCTCCTCCGGCAAGTTGAGTTCGCGCAGCCGTGCCAGCACCTTGGTATTTTGCACCGGGTGGATGTCGCAGGCGATCGCTTGCGCAAAGGCCCGAACCTTGGCGCGGCGCAACGGGTCCTTTGGCAACAGCGGCGGCTCGGGATGGGTCTCGTCCAGCCATTCGATGATGGCGAGCGACTGGGTGAGCACACCTCCACCATCGTCCTCCAGCGCCGGAACCAGCCCTTGCGGGTTGATGGCGAGATAGGCAGGCGCGCATTGTTCGCCCTTGCGAAGGTGGTGCGGAATGTGATCGGCGCGCAAACCCTTGAGATTCAGTGCAATCCTGACCCGGTATGACGCGCTGCTGCGGAAATAGCCGTGCAGCTTCATCGGAACCCTCCCTTGGTAGATCCCTTGCAAATTTATCGTTTGTTCCGGCTCTCGGATTGACGCTACCCATATTGTAAGTATGCTGTCAATCAGCCAACAAGAACGACGGGAGATCGCTCATGGAAGCCGTGGTGAAGACGCCGGAACGCGAGGCGTTCTACAGGAAGATCGACGGCGAGAATCTATCCGCGCTGTGGAACGTGATGGGCGACCTGATCACGCCGGAGCCAAAGAGCGCCTGCCGGCCGCATCTGTGGAAGTTCGACGCCATCCGCGACTACATGACCGAGGCCGGCAAGCTGATCACCGCCAAGGAAGCCGAGCGGCGGGTCCTGGTATTGGAAAATCCCGGGCTGCGCGGGCAATCGAAAATCACGACGTCGCTGTTTGCCGGCGTGCAGATGGTGGTCCCCGGCGACATCGCGCCCGCGCACCGGCACAGCCAGTCGGCGCTGCGCTTCATCCTCGAGGGCAAGGGCGCCTATACCGCCGTCGACGGCGAGCGCACCGCGATGGCGCCAGGCGATTTCGTGATCACGCCGTCGATGACCTGGCACGACCATTCCAACGAGACTTCGGAGCCGATGTTCTGGCTCGACGGGCTCGACATTCCGATGGTGCAGTTCTTCGATGCATCCTTTGCCGAAGGATCGAACGAGGACCAGCAGAAGATCACGCGGCCAGCCGGCGACAGCTTTGCGCGCTACGGCCACAACCTGTTGCCGGTCGACGAGAAGCGTACGTCGAAGACCTCGCCGATCTTCAATTACCCCTATAGCTACACCCGCGAGGCGCTGGAGCAGGCGAAAACGCGCAACGAGTGGGACGCCTGTCACGGATTGAAGCTGAAATTCTCCAACCCCGAGACCGGCGATTTCGCTATGCCTACGATAGGCACCTTCATCCAGCTTTTGCCGAAGGGCTTCAAGACAGCGCGCTATCGCTCGACGGATGCCACCGTGTTCGCGGCGATCGAAGGCCAGGGCCGCACCCGGATCGGCGAACAGACTTTCGAGTGGGGCCCGCGCGACCTGTTCGTGGTGCCGAGCTGGCAATGGGTCACGCACGAGGCGGATGCCGACTCCGTGCTGTTCAGCTTCTCCGATCGCCCCGTGCAGCAGAAGCTCGATCTGTTCCGCGAAGACCGCGGGAATGCTTGAGTGGGTTTTAACCTCGCCCCGCTTGCGGGGAGAGGTCGGAGACGAAGCGATAGCTAAGTCTCCGGGTG
>VAZG01000581.1 GCA_005885285.1 Alphaproteobacteria bacterium
AGGAAGGTGCGGCGGGCTTTGGTGGCGCCGATGCCACCGTCCTCCCAGCCTTAAGGCGTCCACACGCCATTAAGGGGGAGAGGCTGGCTGGGGCGCCTGGATTCGAACCAGGGAATGCCGGAATCAAAATCCGGTGCCTTACCACTTGGCTACGCCCCATAAATCAATGACTTAAGGGCATTACGGCCTTGGTTGCTACCCAATTTGCTACCGAAACGCCCGAACCGCTCAGCCTGCCTACGCGGGGCGCGTGCTTATAGCAGATCGAAACACGCTGTCGAGTTTGGCAGCTGCCTCCTCCTGCATAGTGGCCGTCACATGGCTATACAGGTCGAATGTGGTCGTAATGGTCGAATGGCCAAGTCGTTCCTGAGCTACCTTTGGATGGATGCCGGCCAAGAGCAGCTGCGTCGCGTGGCTGTGCCGAAGATCGTGGAACCGGACCCGCGGTAAGTCACTGAGGCGTCCCATCAAAATAGCGAACTCGTGGGTTAGGCTGCGGGGTTGCAGCGGTTCACCGTCTGCGCGCCCACAGAGCAGCGTGGCGGCCGATTGCCTTACGCCCAGGTTCAGTAGCTCTTCAGCCTGCTCGCGCTTTAGCCGACGCAGCTCCTCGATCACGGCGGCCGGAAGCGTAACACCCCGGGAGCGATCCGATTTGGGTGGCTTGAACCGTAACCCCTGCTTGGTCTGCTCCAGACTTTCGACTACCCGGATGGTGCCGCTGTCCAAATCGACGTTACGCCAGCGAAGAGCAAGGATTTCGCCACGGCGCATACCAGTAGCCAGGGCCAGCAGCACCGGCCAGTAGAGCCGCCGATGCCGAACAGCTGCCAGCAGCCGGCCGCACTCTTCGGCCGTCAGGGTCGTCATTTCGCGATGTTCAACCTTGGGAAGCCGGCGACGGAAGGCTTCGGCCGGATTGTGGGCGATCAATTGTTGCTCAATTGCACGAGCCAGGGCGCTAGAGAGCACTGCATGAATTTGGCGCCGAGTCCGTGGCGACAACCCGCCCTGTCTGCCGTCTCGGCGCTTGCCGGTGGCCAGCTCATTGTAAGTCGCCTGAATTTGGGCCGGCGACAGCTTCTGGACCGGGACGTGCCCTATCGCGGGGGCAAGGAAGTGCTGGATTAGCTCCGAGTACCGCTCGTGTGTCCTCGGGGAGACCTCTTGCCGCACCGCGCCCAGCCACGTTGATAGCCAGTCGCGAACCGTGATCCGGCTAGGGTCGACGTGCTCGCCATTATCAATGGTGTGCAGCAGCCGCCTCAGCTCTTTCTCGGCCTGCTTGCGGGTCCCGCGCACGGTGGTGGTAATGGTCTTTCGTTTGCCGGTCGCCGGGTCGGTGCCGAGGCTATAGCGCAGCTCATAGGAGCCCGATGAGCGCTGCCGTAAATGACCGGACGGCCTCATGTCTGGCTCCCCTCCTCGGGCGGCCGGCGTCTCTTTGCCTTTGCCGCAAGCGCACGGGCCTCTCCGCCCGACCTCTCCATCGATGCCTGATCGACTTCAGCCAGATTGCTGAAGGCCGTGAGCCCTCGATCGCCGAGCGCACCGAGAGCTATACCGACGAGCTGATCAGCCAATCGGATCAAGATCTGATCTGAGGCCATCCGAACGCCCTCAGGTTCGAACGCGTCCATCAAGCTGGTCACAGCTTCCCGGAAGGCCACAAAGGGCGTCTTGTCGTCCTCCCTCCGGACATTGCCGCCGCCCCGCACTGCCACCTCTCGTGTCGCAGGCATTTTCGCAGCCGCCGCTGCGGCGTGGCCGATTGCCGTCAGTAGCTCACGAAATCGCGGGTCCTCTAATCCGACCGTCGTGGGGGTGAACGACGCCTCTAGCCGCTGCCTTATCTCTTCCCCAATCCCCTTGTCGCCAGCCGCGGAAATGAGCCGGTCATAAAGGTCACGGGGCAGGCGTACAGAAGTCTGCACTCCTTTATCCGCTAGAGGCCTGCGCGGCACGAGAACCTTCCGATTAGGGGCGGGGGCTTGCTAAACCACATATTGGGGTATATATCATCCCAATCCACCCTGATCAACGCTGAAGACGGGTGAAGGAGGCACGTTATGAACTCCGAACCGACACAGCCGCCCAAAACGATTAGCGTTCCCCGGGCGGGCAAGGAGTATTTCGGGCTGAGCCGCAATGCA
>VAZG01000349.1 GCA_005885285.1 Alphaproteobacteria bacterium
GCCCTCATCGCACGCTCTTCGGTGTCCTCGGGAACTCAGGGGCATCCTACGCCCCTCGGCGTGTTCAGCGTGATCAGCAAACAACGATGGCACCGTTCAAATATTTATAGCGCTGCCCCCATGCCCTACATGCAGCGCATCACCTGGTCAGGGATAGCGTTGCATGCCGGTGTCGTGCCTGGGCATCCGGCGTCACACGGCTGCATCCGTTTGAAAAATGACTTTGCCATTCGACTCTGGCATCTCACGAAGCGCGGCACGCGCGTGATCATTGCGCACGACGATGTCCAGCCGGTCGAGATAACCAATCCGCACCTCTTTCAGCCGAAAGCCGTGTCCGGTTCGCCGGAATTTCAGACTGCCACAGTCGCGGGTAAGAGCACACTAGTGTCCGACGCCGAGTCTTCAGAAGCCACTAGTCTCCAGGATTCAGGCTCGGCTCCCGCTGGAGTCGCACCTAAAAAGATCGTCCCGATCTCCGTCTTCGTGAGTCGTAAGTTGAGCAAGCTCTTCGTGCGTCAGGGCTTCTCGCCGTTGTTTGATGTCCCGGTCAAGATCGAAAATCCGCAGGAGCCGCTAGGAACGCACGTGTTTACCGCAATGGAATTCCACAACGAGGGAGCGGCTATTCGCTGGACCGTCGTGTCCATTCCGGAGGAATTTCCTCGCGTGTCCGAGGGCGCCACGAAAGAGCGCAAAGCGCCCGTGAAGCAAACCGCCCTATCGGTACCCTCGCCCGATAAAGCCAACGCTGTCCTCAACCGCATCGAAATACCCCAGGATACGGTTGAGAGGATCTCTGAACTTCTGACGCCGGCCTCTTCATTGATTATTTCCGACAACGGATTTAGCCATGAGACGGGAAAAGACACGGATTTCATCGTGGTAACGCATTGATGCGGCGGCGCAACCCACCAAACATCCCACCCCCACCCGATCAGCAGCATGGTGACGAAGATTCGCCACCATGCTGCTGTCGTCTACGTTAGGGCAGCACGTTGGTGAAGCCTCCGCCGACACCGACACCGAGATTGTTGGAGAAGGCGCCGCTCAAGGCCGCGCCACCACCCGGACCGGCCTCTGCACCGGACTGACCGGTTGACTGACCGATGGACGTGCCAATGCCCGCACTGAGGCTCCCCAAAGGCGTAGCAACGGCAACGCCGCTACCCACCGAGGTATTGACACCATTGGCCGCCGAAGCAGCCGCAGCGTTGCCCAACGCTCCAGCGCCGGTGAGCGTGGTCACATTACCAAGATTGGCACCGCCGCCGATGGCGAGCGTGGAGCCGGCACCAGCCGGAACAGCGCTGCACACCAGGGCGATGAACGAAATACTCATCAACAGCTTCTTCATTATGACTTTTCCTTCTTTTCGGTTGCCGCCTCGGCGGGTGCCGGGGCGGGCGGTGCCGCCGCGTGAGAGGTTTCACCACTCGCTGTCGCCTTCTTCTTCGGCGTCGAATGGTGAGCGACGTGAGCCCAGACGCGGCAGCGCTGTTCGGTCACATCGTAGTCGTTGCAAAGACGGTTCTTGCCGGTCGCCCCTTCCACCAGCCAAATGTCGCCGATGGTGTAGGGCCGCTCCTCGGAGGCTTCCGCCTGCGCGTAACGGGTGGGGACCGGCGGCGAGACGGGATAGCTCGGGGCGGGCGGCGGCAGGTACTGGTCGCAAACCTCCGGCATCGCGCGGTAGATGTCGCCGCTGAGGCAAAGCCTGGCCACCGCGGCCTTCTTCAGGCCCATGCTCCACAGCGTCCGCGCATCGAGCCGCGCCGCTCAGCCGGGATCAGGGATCGTGGTGCCGAAGCTAAATCCGGTCCCGACAAACGCGCCGCCGCCGGAAACCGACCCGAGGCACGTTTCGAGCCCGGCCGCGGCCAAGCCCGGTGCGACAACGCTCGGCACGTTCTTGACCGTCTGATCGGCCGGCACGGTGCTGTTGGTGGTGATTGCCGCGACGCCGACCCCCGTGCCGCCCTGCCCCGAGATCGCCTGCGAGTTCGATGTCGACTTGGCAACGCCGACGCCCGTCCCCGTCGCTGTCGATGATTGAGCGCATGCAGGCGCGCTCGCCGCCATCGTAACGATGGCGGCCAACAAAAGCCGCTTCATGTGTGTTTCTCTGTGCGCCGGTAGTATGAAAATTCACAACCGCCCGCCGACGGCAACCCGAAGAAGAAAAAGCTATTCTTGCTTGCTCACGAGACGCAGCGCGTCGGTGAACTCTTCGATTGCTTCAATTTAACTTAAATTTTACCATTTTTCATCCGCAGACTTGTTTCGTGGTTAACAGGCGCGACCGCCATCACTCGCTTACGGCGACGCCGGTGGCTGCGCTCTTGAAAGACAAAGGTGCGCCTGAGCGTGAGCGCATGATCATGTCGATTGCCGATGACGCCGCCTCCCGCGTTGACCATTCGATGCTGGCGGGTGGCAAGCTGACATTCCCGCAGCAATCGTTCGTGGTGATGGCTTCACTCCACTGATGTCGGCTTCGGGGTCAAAAGCGCCCGTTTGACGCGCCGCGGACCGCTTCCGATCTACCCCGATCAACGGACCTGGCCAGACCGCCTCGTGCGTCGCGAAGGATGACTACCCCTTCGACGGCGCCGCGCTCGGCACGCGGCCGAACAATTGCGCCTGCTCGGCTCGCCCGGCCTCGACGATGCGGTTGGTGGCGTCCTCTATCACCTCGCGGGCACGGGCAAGGAATTGATCGCGCGGCAGCCCCGGCGGCAGCAGATCGAGAAATTCGACCACCAGCGTTCCCGGATAGCGCCTAAAAGTCCGGCGCGGCCAGAACAGCCCGGAATTGAGCGCGACCGGCAGGCAGTTCACACCGCTGCCGACATAGACCTGGGCTACACCGGGCTTATAGCGCGGCGGCGCGCCGACGGGCGTTCGCGTGCCTTCCGGAAAGATGACGAGTTGGCGGCCGCTTCGGACCGCTGCGGCGGCGCGGCGCGTCATGTCCTTCAACGCGCGGGCGCCTGCGCCCCTGTCAACGGAGATCATGCGCGCCTTGATCAGAAACAGGCCGAACACCGGAATCCAGGTCAGCTCGCGCTTGACGATGAAGATCGGCTGTTCGAAGCACGGCAGCAGCGCGAACGTCTCCCACATCGACTGATGTTTCGAGGCGACTATCAGCGGGCCTTTTGGGATTTTTTCGACGCCGCGAAATTCCACCCTGATGTTGCAGACCACGCGCATCAGGAAGATGCTGCTTCGCGCCCACCATCCGGCGACCGTCAACAGCGCCGGCAGCGGCATCGCCAAAGTCGGAATTGCAATGATGATCAACACCACCAGCACAAAATAGAACAGCACGTTGAAGGCGAGCGAGCGCAGGAAAATCGAAACCATCGAAGACCCGATCAGTTAGCCTCTGCCGTGGCCGGACGGCGCTGCGGCAACGAACCGGAGGGCTGGTCCGGCGATTCGGACGTCAGTTCAAGGCCGAAATCGGCCAGCCGCACCCTCACCTCGGCGGCGACATATTTCACATACTCCGACAGCAACAGCCGCAAGGTCGCGCCATTCGTCCACCATGGCTCGTCGCGCCATTTGTCGCCGACCACCGCGAATGGAATAAGCACAATATCCGGCATCGCGTGTGACAATTCCACGGTTGCGCGCGGCATGTGGTAATTCGATGTCACCACGATCAGCGATTTGAAGCCGCGTTCGTGCACCCAGCGCCGCGTCTCCGCCGCGTTGCTGCGGGTGTTGACAGCGGAGCGGTCGAGATCGTCGCAGCAGTTCATCAATGACTGGCTATCGGGCAGCGAACGGGAGATATCGCTGGCGTCGTTGGTGCGATGCACCCCGGAAATCAACAGCCGCTTGCCGTAACCTGCGGCCAGCAACTCCATGGCGTCGGAGACCCGCGACGAGCCGCCGGTCAAAACCACAATGCCGTCGGCGTGACGGGCGGGTTTTGTCTCGGTGCCGTGCAACTGCGATAAAAATCCGACAAAGCCGATCGCCGCGATGACAAGGACGACCGCCAGCATTCCCGTGATGGTCGCGCGCAGCAAGCCGCGTGGCGCGTACGCTGGCGCATTCGGCGAATGATCGTCGGCCTGCAGACTCATGCGATGGCTTATAACTCTCCCCCTCTCGATTTTAGAGGGTTTTCAGGCGAAGTGGAGTCCGGTTTGACTCGCCATTCACGCAAACCGCGCTAGCTACTCAATCCAAGCTACTCAATCCATGCTGCTCAATCGATGTCATCGAGCGTGGCAAACAGCGTTCGTCGCGAGGCCCAGGCGGTGATCGCGGCGATCAGCACGGCCTGCACGGCGAGCGCCAGATAGCCCGAGGGACGCAGCGAAAACGTCCCCAGCAGTGCCGCAAACTGGTCTCCGACCGGCGTGCCGGAGAACCAGCCCGCGATCGATTCGGAGAAGCCGAAGCCGAGCATCGCGGCGCCGCCGCCGATCAGTCCGCCCTCGAGGCCCAGCCGGAGGAAATGCCGGAAAAACCGGTCCGCAATGTAGCGGTCGCCGGCGCCGACGAAGTGCAGGACTTCGACGATCGGGCGGTTGGCCGCCATCGCGCCGCGGGTCGCGAACGACACCGAAATGATGGTAGCGATGATGACGAGGGCGAGAATGCCGACGCCGGCAAGTACCGTCGCACCGCTCATCGACCGCATCCGATCAATCCAGGCGCGGTGATCGTCGACGCTCGCGGTCGGCGCCAGCCGCATCACCCTTGAGCGCAGCGCCACCAGATCGAGCATGGCGCCGGGCTGGAGGCGGGCGACAATCACGCGCGGCACCGGCAACTCGTCGAGCGACAGACCGCTGCCAAGCCACGGCTCCAGCAGCTTGGCCGATTCCTCTTTTGTGAAGGGCCTGATCTCGACGATCCCCGGTTCCGCGCGCATGGCGTCGGCCGCCGCCGCGACGTCGCGCTCGATATCGCGCCCGGCTTGCGGGCGGACCTGGATGGTGATTTCACTGCCGACCTCGGATTGCCACTCCGCCGCCGACGCGCTCACCAGGAGCACGGTGCCGGTCGTGATCGACGCAAGGAAAGTCATGATGGCAACGACCGCGACCAGCGCGCGGCCCGAGATCGAAGCCCGCGGCACGATCGGCGACAGGTTGCGCGCGCGCGCCGACACCTGCGGCCGCTCCTGTCCGAGGTCCACCAATGGGCGCTGTTCGTCGATCCTACTCATAGATGTGCAAGCGTCCCTGATGCAGCACCAACCGCCGCGCATCGTATTGATCCATCAGCGTGATGTCGTGGGTTGCGATGATCACCGCGGTGCCGGACTTGTTCAGCTCGATGAACAGCCGCAACAACCGCCGGCCCAGGGTCGGATCGACATTGCCGGTCGGCTCGTCCGCCAGCAGCAAATGCGGGCGCGAAATCACTGCGCGCGCGATCGCCGCGCGCTGCTTCTCGCCGCCGGACAGGATCGGCGGCAGCGCATCCATCCGTTCGCCGAGCCCCACCCATTTCAGGAGATCGATGACCTCCTTTCGATAGCTCGACTCCTCGCGGCCCATCACGCGGAACGGCAGCGCCACGTTTTCGTAGGTAGTCATGTGGTCGAGCAGGCGGAAGTCCTGCAGCACGATACCGATCCGCTTGCGCAAATTGGCGATCTCGTCCTTGCCGAGCAGCGATATGTCCTGCCCGAACAGGTTGACCAGGCCCCGTGTCGGCCGCAGCGACAGGAATAGCAGCTTCAAGAGCGAGGTCTTGCCGGCGCCGGACGGCCCGGTGAGGAATTGGAAGGAATGGGGCGGAACCTGGAAAGACAGGTCGCGCAAAATCTCCGGGCCGAGCCCGTAGCGCAATCCGACATTTTCGAACCGAACCAAGCTCAGCTCCGTGCGAGATGTGGCGCGGCCGGAACCCCAGAACCGGCCACGAGGGGCCCGCAACAAACCGGTTTTGCGGCCGTTATGGTTTCCGATTCGTTAACGGTCGGCTTGTAGCATCCGCAAGATATCATTGTGGAGATCGGCTCCATGCACATCGTTTGCCCCCATTGTACAACCTCCTATGCGATCAATCCGGCCACGCTGGGCGCGGCGGGCCGTACCGTGCGCTGCTCCCGCTGCAAGGAAGTGTGGCTGGCGCGGCCGCAGGATGCGATGGAAGCGCTCGCGCCGGAACCTGCAATGGCGGAGGCAAGTCCGCCGGAATCGACAGCCGATGCCGCCGCCGCGGAATGGGCAGCGCTCGCCGGCGAGGAAGCCAGCAATGATACCCCCGTCGTCGACAGCCCGCCGATAGCAGGCGATTGGTCCGACGCCGCTGATGGCGGCGAGGAAGACGATTGGCATTCGATAGCCCGCCATGATGCACCCGAAGCACGGCCCAGGCGCTCACGGCGCCTGCCGGCGCTGCTCGGCCTGCCAACCGCCTGTGCCGCCATGGGCGCGCTGGTGCTGGCACTCATCGTCTGGCGCAGCGACGTGGTGCGCCTGCTACCGCAGACCGCTTCATTCTACAAGATGGTCGGGCTCGACGTGAACCTGCGCGGGGTGCTGTTCAAGGACGTCAAGGTCACGACGGAAACCGTGGATGGCAAACCGGTGCTGGTGATCGAGGGCGTCATCGTCGGCGAGACCAAGAAGCCGGTCGAATTGCCGCGGCTGCGCTTTGCCGTCCGCGACGCGCAAGGCGCCGAAATCTACGCCTGGAACACGGTGCTGGATCAGCCGGTGTTGAAGCCCGGCGAACGCGCCTGGTTCAAGTCGCGCCTGGCCTCGCCGCCCCCTGAAGGACGCAATATCGATATACGCTTTTTCAACCGGCATGATCTCGCCGGCGGCAACGCGTAGCAAGTCAGGCACGAGTGAAGGCCGTCCTATGCCGCGAGTCCTGATCGCAGACGACGAAGACTCGATGCGCGCGCTGGTCGCACGCGCTATCGCCATGGACGGCCACGATATCGTCACCGCGCAGGATGGCGCCGAAGCGCTGGAAATCCTGACCCGCGAGCAAGGCGCGTTCGATCTCCTGCTCACCGACATCCAGATGCCCGTCATGGACGGGATCGCGCTCGCGCTATCGGCGGCGCGCGATTTCCCTGATCTGACAATCTTGTTGATGACGGGCTTCGCCGATCAGCGCGAACGCGCTTCCAACCTCAACGCCATCGCGCATGACGTGATCACAAAACCGTTTTCGGTGGCGGATATTCGCACCGCGGTCGCCGACGCGCTGGCGGCCAGGAAGGCGGAATAGCGAGCGGCATTGGAAGAGGCCGCACGCTCAACTTGTCATGCCCCGCGAAGGCGGGGCATCCAGTACGCTGCGGCTTCGCGATTCGAGCACCAACGCCTCTGGAATACTGGGTCGCCCGGTCAAGCCGGGCGATGACGGCGGAGGAACCGGTCAATAGTCCTTCAGCAGCCGCTCGATGTAATCGAGCTCGATCTGCGGCCGCGCCGGGTCGGCGAGGCGGCGGCGAAGCTCTTCCAGAATCCGGCGCACACGCTGCACGTCGATCTCGCCGGGTATCTTCACCGTCAGGTCGTCGCCGAATTCGCGGCCGTGCAGCGGCCGACCCAGCGGATCGGTCTGGTTGCCGCCGCTTTGCTGCCTGCCGACACGGCTGCCAGGGCCGTCCTGGCCGTCGCCATCGCCCTGCTGCATCGCCTCGGCAAGGCTCTGCGCGCCCTTGCGCAGCGCTTCCAGCGCCTTGCCTTGCGAATCCACCGCGGCATCGGCGTTGCCTTCACCGAGCCGGCCGCTGGCGTCGCCCATCGCGGTATCGGCCTCGCCGAGACCATCCTGACCGTCGCCCTGGTCGCCGCCTTGCTGACCCTGTTCGCCCTGCTCGCCCCGTTGGCCCTTTTCGCCGCGCTGACCTTGCTGGCCTTGCTGGCCCTGGGTCATGCCGCGCCTGGCCAGTTCTTCCTGCAATTTCTTGAGCCGGTCGCGCAGGCCCTGCTGGTCCTGCTGCAAATCGCCCATGTTTTGGTCGCCGCCCTGCTTGCCGCGCGACCGGTCACGGCGGGAGTCCTGGCCCTGCTTGAAGGTCCGGTCGCGCAATTGCTGCTGCTTGCGGATCATGTCGCCAAGCTCGTTGAGCGCCTGCTCCATGTCGTTGTCGCCGGACTGGCCGGGCTGCGCCATCTGCAGGTTTTCCAGCATCTGCTGGAGCTGTTCGAGCAATTGCCGCGCGGCGTCCTTGTCGCCGGAGCGCGACAGAGCGGCCGCGCCAACGCCTGCGGATTGTTGCGGAGCTGCTCGGCGAGCTGGCGCATGAAATTATCCAGCGCCGCGCGCAAATCCTGGGTCAGCTTCTTGATTTCTTCATCGCTGGCGCCGCGCTCCAGCGCCTGCTTGAGCGCGTCCTGCGCGGCCCGCAACGCCTTGTCGACGTCGCTGATGTTGCCGTCCTCGATGGTGACGGCAAGCGCCCAGAGGCTTGCGACCACCTCGCGCAAGGCATCGTCGGTGTGGGCTGCCTCGATCTGCCGGGTAACACTGTAGAGGCCGAGATACTGCCCGGCTTCGTCCGCCATGAACAGTTCCGGCGCGATCAGCAATGCATCGAGCGCGGTAAAGACGTCTGAATTCTTGTTGGCGTCGAGCGCCAGGATGCGGCGCTGCTCGATCAACGCGCGTGCCAAGGGCTTGGTGAACAGACGCTCGGGCAAGCGCATGTTGAAGGGCTCGCTCTTGCCTTCATTGCCGGCTTCGTCCTTTGCCGTCAGCGTCAAGGTGACGTCGGCGCCGGCATAGGGGTCTTCGCTCAAGTCCTTGACCGTCTGGCCAACGCCGTTGCGGGTCCGCGCGTTGGGCAGCACCAGCGGAAATTGCGGCGGAGCGAACAGCGGGCGGGTTTCCGCCGTTGCCTTCGCCTCGGCCGGACGTGCCGCGAAATGCGCCTGTGCTTCGTTGACGCCGTAATCATCCTCGATCTTGTAGGACATCTGCAGCGAGCCGCGGGCCTGGCGCTCGGGATCCTTCGCAAGCGTAATCGTCGGGGCACGATCGGGAATCGCGGTGAATTTCCATTGCGGCTGACCGGAAGGCGCACGAACATGCGCGGTGCCGTCGCCTGCAATCGTGAAGTGCTTCTCGTTGGTGCCTTTGGGCGGCTGTTCGGCCGGCACCGCCTCGGTCACGCCGCCGCCTGCGACCACGTCGAGCGAGCCGCCGCTCGAGCGCACGATCAGCGTCGAGCCCGCCGGGACCGGTAACGGTCCGGCCGCCGGCATTGCGGCTTCCTTGTTGGCCGCCGACAGGATGATCGGCGGCTTGCCGGTGTAGATCGGCGGCGTCACCCAGGCGTCGACCCTGACATTGGCCGGGGACAATACGCCATTCCAGTCGAACGCCGCGGCCACCCGCATGGCGCGCTCGTCGCCCGCCGCGACATAGGTCGCAACCAGCAACACCACGACCAGCGCGCGCAACGCCCAGGGATCGTGGATCGCAAGCCGCGGCGACGGCAGGCCGGCGCGGATGCGCCTGATCGAGGCCAGTGTGCGCTCGCGCTGCGCCTGCCACAACGCCAGCGCCACCGGGTCCTGCGTGACCAGGGTATCGGTAAGTGCGGTGGCCGGGCGATGGCGGATGCCGGAACCGCGATCGAGCCGGGCCAAGCCTTGTTCGCGGCTCGGCCAGCGAAACCGCAAGAGCGGAAACAGCGCGCCGAGCGCGAGCGCCACGAACGCGCCAAAGCCGACAATGCGCACGACGAACGGCAGCGCCAGCCACAGACCGGCCCAGGACACCACCAGAAACAGCCCGATGACGGTTAAAAGCCGCGCCAGATGCGGCCAGCCGCGTTCCCACGCGATTGCGTATCTGGCCCGTTGCAGGGCCTGCGTCAGCTTGAGCCGCGAAATGGCGTTAGCGTCGCGTGCTGGCTCGGAAGGGTCGGGGGTGGCGCCGCTCAATAATCTCTCCAGGTTGACAGAACAAGAGCTTAGCACAACGGCGGCAGTGAGGCACCCGTTCCTGGCCGGCAACCCACACCCCAAAACACGCATAACACGAAGGCGTGACTGGGGGCCGCCAACCCCGTGACGTTACGGTCGAACTATCAAAGCAATCGCCGGGCCAACATCGAGGAAACGCCAATGGACCAGAAAACACATGACAAGGGGCTGGAAATTCGCAAAGCGGTGCTCGGCGAGGCCTATGTCTCGAATGCGCTGAAGAACGCCGACAGCTTCAACAAGCCATTCCAGGAGCTGGTCACCGAATATTGCTGGGGCGCGGTCTGGGGCCGCGAGGAACTGCCACGCAAAACCCGCAGCATGCTCAATCTCGCAATGATTTCGATTCTCAACCGGCCGCACGAATTGCGGGTCCATATCAAGGGCGCGCTGGTCAACGGCGTCACGAGGGACGAAATCCGCGAAATCTTCATGCAGGTCGCGGTCTATGCCGGCGTACCCGCCGGCGTCGACAGTTTCCGGATCGCGCGCGAAGTGTTCGCCGAATTGGACAAGGGTTGAGGGCGCATCACCATGGACATCGGATTTATTGGCCTCGGGAAAATGGGCTTTCCCATGGCCCGCCGCCTGATCGAGGCCAAACACCAGCTCGTCGTGTTCGATACGCGCAAAGAGGCGGTC
>VAZG01000350.1 GCA_005885285.1 Alphaproteobacteria bacterium
ATATGCAGCAGCGTTGATTTGCCCGAGCCGGACGGTGCCACCAGCGCGACCGATTGCCCCGCCCACAGCGCCAGCTTGACGCCGTCGAGGATGACGAGCGGCGCCTCGCCCTGCATGTACTGGCGTTTTATCTCGTGGAGATAGATGACCGGTACATCTTCCGTCCCCTGCTCCATCAGCCCCTCACTCGTACCGGAGCGCTTCGATGGGATCGAGGCGCGCGGCGCGCCACGACGGGTAGAGCGTGGCGAGAAAGGACAGCGTCAGCGCCATGATCACGACTGCCGAGGTCTCCCCGAAATCGATGTCGGCCGGCAATTTCGAGAGGAAATACAATTCCGGCGAGAATAATTCGGTGCTGGTGAGCCAGGACAGGAACTGTCTGATCGATTCGATGTTCAGGCAGATAACCAGTCCGACGAAAAATCCGGTCAGCGTGCCGACCACGCCGATCGCAGCGCCCGTGATCAGGAACACCCGCATGATCGAGCCCTGCGAGGCTCCCATGGTGCGCAGGATCGCGATATCGCTGCCTTTGTCCTTGACCAGCATGATCAGGCCGGAAACGATGTTGAGGGCCGCCACCAGCACGATCATGGTCAGGATCAGGAACATCACGTTGCGCTCGACCTGGAGCGCGTTGAAGAAGGTCGAGTTGCGCTGCCGCCAGTCCACCAGGAACACCGGCCGGCCGGCGGCCTCGGTCACAGCCTTGCGGAAAGCGTCGATGCGATCGGGGTTGGTGGTGAAGACCTCGATCGCGGTGACATCATTGTTGCGGTTGAAATAGGCCTGCGCTTCGGCAAGTGGCATGAACACCATGCCCGCGTCATATTCCGACATGCCGATCTCGAACACGGCCGATACCTTGTACGGCTTGATGCGCGGCGTCGTGCCCATCGGCGTCACGGCGCCGCGCGGCGATACCAGCGTGACGCTGTCGCCGGCGTGCAACGACAATTGATCGGCAAGTCTGCGGCCGATGGCGACGCCCTGCCCTTCGTCAAAGCCTTCGAGCGTGCCCTGCTTGATGTTCTTGGCGATCGAGGTGAGGTTGTTCAGATCGTCGGCGCGGATGCCGCGAATCAAGACACCTGAGGCGTTGAACGGCGAAGATGCCAGCGCCTGGCCATCCACGACCGGCGCCGCCAGCCGGATGCCCTGCACCTGGCTGATGCGCTCGGCGACGTCTTTCCAGTCGGTCAGCGGCGATTCCAGCGGCTGCACCAGGAGATGTCCGTTGAGGCCGAGGATCTTGTCCAACAATTCCTTGCGGAAGCCATTCATCACGGCCATCACGATGATCAGCGTCGCCACGCCAAGCATGATGCCGAGAAACGAGAAGCCGGCGATGACCGAGATGAATCCTTCCCTGCGGCGCGCCCGCAGATAGCGCCCGGACAGCATCCACTCGAACGGCGCAAAAGGGGTCGTCTGGATTGGTTCGTTCACGGTCTCATCCATCGCTCGATCATCCCATGATTCGGGGTCAATTGTGGCCGGATTGGCCGACTAACGATGCCCGCGGTGGATAATAATTTATCCGGCGATCTTTGCGACCACGTCAGCGTGAGCCAAGTTCTCGCGCGAACCATCGCTGCGCCGCTTGATCTCGATCCTGCCTTCGGCAAGCCCTTTGGGCCCGATCATGATCTGCCAGGGAATGCCGATCAGGTCGGCGGCGGCGAACTTGGCACCGGCGCGTTGGTCGGTGTCGTCGTACAGGACCTCGACACCTCGCGCCCTCAATTCGCGATAGAGCTTTTCGCAAGCGGCATCGGTGTCGTCAGCGCCCTGCTTCAGGTTCAAAATGATAGCCTTGAACGGCGCGACCGCTTCCGGCCATTTGATACCGGCATCGTCATGGCAGGCCTCGATGATGGCGCCAACCAGGCGCGAAATGCCGACGCCGTAGGAGCCGCCATGAATCGGCATCTCGGCGCCATCGGCGCCGGCGACGGTGGCCTTCATCGCGTCGGAATATTTGGTGCCGAAGTAGAAGATCTGACCGACTTCGATGCCCCTGGTATGAACCCTCTTGTCGCTCGCTACCTCGCGCTCGAAGCGCGCGGCATCGTGTACGTCTTCGGTCGCGGCGTAGACCGAGGTCCACCGCTCAATGATCGGCGACAGGTCGCCATCGTAGTCGACGTCCTCGCCGGGTACCGCCAGATTGAGCACTCCGCTGTCGCAATAGACGCCTGACTCCCCGGTCTCCGCGAGCACGATGAATTCATGGCTGAGGTCGCCGCCGATCGGGCCGGTTTCGGCACGCATCGGGATCGCCTTCAACCCCATCCGCGCAAAGGTCCGCAAGTAAGCGACGAACATCTTGTTGTAGGAACGCCGCGCCGCGGCCTCATCGATGTCGAAGGAATAGGCGTCCTTCATCAGGAACTCGCGGCCTCGCATGACGCCGAAACGCGGGCGCTGCTCGTCGCGGAACTTCCACTGGATGTGATAGAGATTGAGCGGCAGGCTTTTGTAGGATTTCACGTAGGCGCGGAAAATCTCGGTGATCATCTCCTCGTTGGTGGGCCCAAACAGGAGTTCGCGCTTGTGCCGATCGGTGATGCGCAGCATTTCCGGGCCGTAGGCGTCGTAGCGTCCGCTTTCGCGCCAGAGATCGGCAAGTTGCAGCGTCGGCATCAACAGTTCCAGTGCGCCGGCGCGGTCCTGTTCCTCGCGCACGATTTGCTCGATCTTCTTCAGGACCCGGAAGCCCAGCGGCAGCCAAGCGTAGATGCCGGCCGCCTCCTGCCGCATCATGCCGGCGCGCAGCATCAACCGATGCGACACAATCTCCGCCTCTTTCGGATTCTCCTTCAGGATCGGCAGGAAATACCGCGACAACCGCATCAGCACACCACAAGAATCGGCGGGGAGAGCAGTGAAAGCGGATTGTCGCGGAAAACACAAGACCGGGATTTAGGAAAAGCCGCTAAGCTAGTGGATTTCCTCACATTTTATCGATCGGGCAGCCGCGACGCAAGCGCTTGTCTCGCCGGCACGTCGAAATCGTCTTCCCGCACGATCCCCCGGACGGCGTCACATCTTCATGTCGGATGGCATCTTCTTCATGTCCATCTTGGCGGCACCCGCAGGCCCCTGGGCGCCCACACCCTGCACATCGAGCGAGACCTGTACCTTGCCGGCCTTTTCGAATTCGAGCGTCACCGGCACTTTGTCGCCCTGTTTAAGCGGGCCCTTGAGGTCCATCATCATCAGATGATAGCCGCCCGGCGCAAGCTTGACGGTCTTCCCAGGCTCGATCGTGAGACCCTTGTCGAGCGGCCGCATCGTCATCACGCCATTTTTCATGCTCATCTCATGCATCTCGACCTTGGCAGCGACGTCAGCGGAACCGCCGATCAGCCGGTCCGGCGTGGAACCCTTGTTCTCGATGATCAGATAGCCGCCGCCGGTCTTGGCTCCGCCCGGCGTGGCGCGGCTCCAGGCTTGCGTGATCACGAGATCGCCGGCCTTGACCTCGTCGGCGCGGAGAGGCGTTGCAAGGAAATGCGCAAGCAAGGCTGCGGACGCGATCGCTGTGAGCATAAGCTTTTTGATTCGCATGGATTGGCTCCTGTTTGTCGTTTATTGCACGAGGTGAGCGGCGGGATGCAGCGTGCCGAGCACACCGACCACGGCGAAGAGAAAAAGCCCAAATCCGATCTCGATCAACGTATTGCGCGAAAGCCCGCGAAGCGCATCCTGCTGCGTATCGGCGGAGGGCAAGGCGAGACGCGGCATCAATGAGAGCCGGTTGATGGCGGCAAACGCCAACATCGCGGCGAAGACGGCGAGCTTGAGCATCAATAGCTGCCCATAGCCCGTGATAACCAGCGCGTGGAACGAACCGACCAGGATCCAGGCGTTGATGATGCCAGACAAGATCAGCGTCGCGACGCTGGCTATGCCGAGCGCCGAGAACCGCCGGACCACGTCAAGTTCCAGCCCTGCCCGGCCCTGATGGTGCTTGCCAGCCCCGAGCAGAAGCGCGAGCGGCACTAAACCGCCGATCCAAGCCGCCGCGGCGGTAAGATGCAGGACATCGGCGCCGAGATGCAGATAGCCCAATTTGTGCGGCGTTGACGCGGCATGGCCGGTCCAGGCGATTGATGCAATCAGGCCCACAGCCGCCCCAAGCCCCAGCCAGCGCCAGAATGCCGAGCGCTCGAAGGCCAGGCAAAACGCCAGCAGAATCGCCAGCGCCAAGCGGATCTGCGACACCGATCCAAACTGCGTCAAGTTGAGCACGTCGCGCAGCGCCCCCGACGTTATTGCCTCGCCAAGGCTCTCGTCACTCAATGACATCGTCAGCAACAGCACCCAAGCCAGCCCGGAGATCACGGCGACGGCGAGACTGATCCAGGCCACGTACCGCGTTTGCGTCCGGAACGGTTTTGCGGCCGCTTCTTGCGACCGCAAAGCGGGGTTCGCCACGACGGCCTGGAACACCAGCGTTCCGGTCACGATGGCCGTCGCCGCGAAATGTATCGCACGCGTGGCAACCATGGGTCCGCCGTCGGCCGCACCGAACCAGTCCATCAGCCGGCCCTTACCGCTACTGGCCGACTTGGAAGGTGAAATTGCCGTTGGTGGTATGGGTGTCCACCGAAAGCACCCGCCAGTTCACGTGATAGGTCCCGCCACCGACGGGCCGCAACGACACCGCCATCTGGGTGCCGCTGACCCGGGCTTTGCCGGTATCGACGCGCTCGCCGGCGGCGTTGGTCACGGTGACGGTGCTGAAGGCCGGCTCCAGCTTCTGGGTAAACCACAGCGTCACCTCGCGCGGCGGTGCCGCTACCTTGTTGCCGACACGGGGCTCGGCGTGGTCGAGGAACGCGTGTGCGCCCACTTCGCCGGTCGCAAACAAAAACAGCAGCGGGATGACCGCAATCAGGGATAAGAGTCGCATGGTCAATTCCTTGCAAAGGGGCTTGCGGGCTGAACCGGGCCGCCGAAGATCGGCTTGCCGATGCCGCGGGGGTCGATGTCGTCCAGGTAGAAATGCAGTTGCGCGATCACCCCGACGTTGGTCCCGCTTTGCCGGTTGATTGGAATCAAGGCCTCGATAGCGAACTGAAACGTGTTTCCGACCCAGATGACGCCAGGATTGATGGTCCCTGTCGTCTGTGTGCCCGATGTCAGCGTATTGGCCACCGGTGTCTGCAGGGTTGCCTCGACCAGCGGGATCAGGTGATTGATGAATTCCGGCAGGCCGAGATCAATCACGGCGGACTTCAAATAAGGCATGCTGTATTGGATAGTTCCGCCCCAATTCAGTACACGCGGTTGGAATTCCGTATCAGCACCTACATCGCCGCTATCGGGGTCCACGCTAAATGTGGTGGTCGAATTTCGGCCGGGTATCGCGTAACCGACCTGGCCGGTGACGGCGACTGGCCTGATCCACGACAGCGTGTCGGGAAGATCGCCAAGACCTTTGCCGAAATAGATCGTCGGCGTGTAGGTGTTGAACGGGTCTGCGCCGACGCTCTGGGAACCCGTCCCGCCCCATTCGACGCTGACGCCGACCGATATGACGAACTCGTGTTCCGGATTCTTGTAGACGCGGTATTTGAAGGTCGTTTCGAAATTCTGAAATCCGTTCGCGCTCATCGCCATCGGATCGGTCGGACGGAGGAAAGTGTAGGTCGAGCCCAACGATATCGCGAAATCCTCGGTGATCCGTTTGGAAAACTCGCCGGATATGTCGCGTTGCCGGACCGGCGGATCGTCGCCGGTCTTGAAACTATCGACGGTCGGAAACGAGAGCTCATCGTTCACGCCGGGGTCATCGATGCCAAGCGTGGCGGGAAAGAAGCGATTGCCGACGATTTCGTGGGCGACGCCTTGATTGAAGGGAACGAGCATTATCGCGAGCCCTGGCAGGCCCGCGCGCCAAAGACGGATAGACATGAAAATTCTCCGCAACTTTTAAGTCGTGAAAGCATGAGCGCGGCCGATGGCCGCCAAGTTCACGTTAGCTGCGGTGGCGCGCGCGCCTGGGTGTTCGAGCCGACCCGCGCGGCCCGCATACTGTCCGTAGGCTCCAGCCACGAGACGCGCTGGTAGAGGCGTTGGAGGCTTACAAAAATAAACGGCGGCGGATCGACGGAAATTGCCGCGCCATGACCGGCCGCACAAAGCACGCAGCAAATTCCGTGATCACGCTGGGTCTCTCCCGGCGCCGTCTGCGTGTCCGCCGAAGCCGCGCTGTCGTGGCAAATCGAGGCTGCCAGCACGGGATCGGAGGCAGCGAAAGCGACCATGCGAAACGCCGCGATCGGTGCAACCATTTGCACCAGGATCGAGAGCAGCACGATTGGAATGAAGACTTCCAGTCGCCGTCGCATGATTTTCCCCAAAACGCCTTGGGCGTCGTAGCACCCGTCTAAACCGTTGTCGAGAATGCTTTCAGCGCAGCGCGGGAGAGCTTCTGACGTGCGATTCTCCCGCAACACGGCGCCACTGCGGGAATAAATTCGAGTTGCGGGGTTTGTTGTTGCTGACACCCGCGTCTGAACAACAAGAGGAAGGTATTCTGCCATGACATCCAGGACATTCGCCGCCATCGCGGCAACGGCCGTTATTTGCGCAAGCTCGCTCGCGTTCGCGCAAATGATGCCTGC
The DNA here is from genome assembly GCA_005885285.1 of Alphaproteobacteria bacterium. Lineage (GTDB taxonomy): Bacteria > Pseudomonadota > Alphaproteobacteria > Rhizobiales > Xanthobacteraceae > Bradyrhizobium. The sequence continues at coordinate 6,642 of VAZG01000350.1, forward strand.
AAAAATTGCCGACACAGCAAAGGGCAAGGCGTTGGTGGATGGCAAGGGCATGACCCTCTACACTTTCGACAAGGACGGCGGTGGAAAGTCGATGTGCAACGGCCCCTGTGCCGATAATTGGCCGCCGCTGATGGCCAGCGCCGACGCCAAGTCTTCCGGTGACTGGACAGTGGTCACGCGCGACGACGGCAAGACGATGTGGGCGTATAAGGGAAAGCCCCTCTACGCGTGGAAGAACGACAAGGCCGCCGGCGACACCGATGGAGACGGCAAGCTTAACGGCGCGTGGCACATCGCGACGCCGTGATCCGCCCGAGCCCGCCCCATAGCGCTCACCCGGACAGGTTTCGAGGAGAGCCTCAAATAATCTGGCCCTACCAGCATACCTCGAATGTCCCCACCTTCCATTCGGCCATGGTCAAATTCCAATCATTACGCAGCCTGCTGCAATTTTGAACAATCGTTGCTGAAAATGATGACAAGACGAAAAAGATGGTCTAGCAATGCGGGCACAGACTAGCCGCAAGGCTCAGTCTGGTGGTCCAAGTCTCGGGAGGAGCCCTGGCGCGCACAAGCAGCGTCGCCCCGTCAATCAAGATCAAATCCAAATTTTCGGGGAAAAGGGTCGACACAATTTTTAGAGCAGGGCTTCACCGCCCTGCTCTTTTTTCTTTAGAGCAGGGTTTCGCCGCCCTGCTCTTTTTCGAGACGATCTTGCGATACCTCGATGACGGCTTCCGCCAATCCGATCCAGCAAAGTTTTGAACGCGTCGCCGAGCGCTGTGAGGATTTGACGCCGCTCGTCTATCACCGCCTGTTTCGTGAACACCCCGAGGCACAAGCCATGTTTCGCAGCGAACGCGGCGAGCTGGTGAAGGGTTCGATGCTGGCGTTAACGATCGAGGCGATCCTGGATTTTGCCGGCGACCGCAGGGGGAGTTTTCGCTTGATCGAGTGCGAAGCGGCATCGCACGATGCTTACGGCACGCCGCGCGAATTGTTTGTCGCGTTCTTCGGCGTGATCGCGGCGACCTTGCGCGAGGTGCTGGGCATCGACTGGTCGCGGGAGATCGACGCGGCGTGGCAGAAACTGCTGGTCGAACTCAACGATGTGATCGTTCAGCCCCAAGCACAAATGCGATGGCGTTGGCCGAAGGCCTAATGCCGGGTGCCTGCAAAGCAAGTGGCGCGAACTACCCGAGTGTGAGAAACTGTCCTCCTCCGGCGGCGCATGCAATGACGCCGTCGGTGACAAAAACGTGGCAAACAGGGAGCGAGTGATGTCCGGGACCGACAAATCCTCAACGACCAGGCGCGAACTTCTTCAGGCGGCGGCAAGCGCCGGCGCGGCGACAACCCTGCTCGGTGGGCTGGGCGTGAATCCCGCGATGGCAGCGGAAGTGGGACGCTCAGAGAAACCATTGAAGGCCGCATTCTCCAACGCGGGCCTGCAGGCCACCTGGTGCGCCCAGGGCAAGCAGGCGGCCGAATGGTGGGGCAAGCTGTTCAACGTCGAGGTCACCTGGTTCGACGGCCAGCTCGACGCCGTCAAGCAGCGCGCGGCCATCGACAACATGGCCTCGCAGAAATGGGACTTCGTCGCCATCCAGGCGTTCGGCATCGGCACGCTGACCCAGCCCGTGCAGAAGATGATCGATGCCGGCACTCCCGTGATCGACATGGACACGCTGATCGCGCCACTCGACCAGATCAACGTCCACGCGTTTCTCGCCCCCGACAATGAATTCATGGGAGCCTCGGTGACGCAGGCGCTTGTCAACGCCATCGGCGGCAAGGGCAAAGTGATCATGACGCAGGGCGCGCTCGGCCATACCGGCGCGCAAGGCCGCGCCAAGGGCTTCAACACCGTGGTGAAGCAGTTTCCAAACATCGAGGTGCTCGATACCCAGCCCGCGGATTGGGACGTGTCGAAGACGGCGCGGCTATGGGAGACCTATCTCACCAAGTATCCGCAGATCGACGCGGCCTTCTTCCACAATGACGATATGGCGCTGGCGGCCTACAACATCATGAAGGCGCACAACCGCACCAGCATCCTGATCGGCGGGGTCGACGCCATGCCGCCGGCGATCCAGGCGGTAAGCGAAGGCCGTATGTTCGCGACTGTCCGCAATCCTTCCTGCCGTATCCATGGCGGAGCCATCGTCGCCGGCGTCGCCGCGGTGACCGCGGACGAAAAGAGCGGTAAGGGTATCCCGAAAAGCGTCGTGACGGATGGTCCGGTCGTAACCAAGGCCAATGCGGCGGGGATGCAGTGGATGGAGGATCATTTCCTGATCTGAGCCGTGATGCCGCAAGGCCGCTCGCCCATCCTCGAACTGCAAGGGATCACGAAGGCCTTCGGCGGCGTCGAGGCGCTCCGTGGGGTCGACTTCGTGCTCTCCGCCGGCGAGATCCATGGTCTCGTCGGCGAAAACGGCGCCGGCAAGAGCACGCTGATGAAGATCATCGCCGGCGTGCATACGGAGTTCTCGGGCCGTTTGTTGCTGGATGGGCGCGAGAGCCGTTTTCGATCGGCGCGTGACGCGCACGCGGCCGGCATCGCCATGGTTCATCAGGAGCTCAGCGTTGCGCCTGATTTGTCGATAGCCGAGAACGTGTTTCTAGGCAGCCAGCCCACCAACCGCTTCGGTTTGGTGCAGTGGCGGCGCATGGCGCGCGAAGCCGGTGAGCAGCTGGCCAGGTTCGGCATCGACGTCGATCCGCTTTCCCGGCTCGGCGACCTGCCGATCGGCCTGCAGCAGTTGATCGAGATCGCCCGCGTCCTGTTCTCAGGCGCCCGCATTATCATCCTTGACGAGCCGACCTCCGCCCTTTCGCCGCCGGAGGTGGAGCGTCTGTTTTCGACCCTGCGACGCCTGCGCGACGAGGGCACCGGCATCATCTTCATTTCCCATTTCATCGAGGACATCCTGCGTGTCTCCGACACGGTGACGGTTTTCCGCAACGGCAGGAAGGTCGCCGAGGCGCAAGCGGCCGACACCAGCAAGGCTGCCCTGATCGAGGCCATGATCGGCAAGGGCCGCGAGGCGCTCGAAGAGAGCTATACGGAGGACATCCCGCTGCCGCCACTGAGCAATCGGCCGGTGGTGTTGAAGGCAAGCGGACTTTCGCTCGCCCGCAGCCTCAAGGACGTCTCGTTCGAGGTGCGCGCCGGCGAAGTCCTCGGCATCTACGGCTTTATGGGGTGCGGGCAGCTCGAGCTGGCGCGCATTCTCTTCGGCAAGCTCAGGCCCGATCACGGTGGGCTTGTCGTCGCCGGCGGCCAAGCGACCTTCGCCAGCACGGCCCAAGCCCGGCGAGCTGGCATCGCCTTCGTTTCCGAGAGCCGCCGCGACATGCTCTTCCACCAGGAGCCGGTCTACAAGAACATCTCGGTCAGCATCCTCGATCGCATTTCGCGCCTGTTGCTGAAGCCGTCCCGCGAGCGGTCGATCGCAAGGCGGCAGGTCGAGCAGTTGCAGATCAGGCCGGCGGCCGTCGAGCTCAACCTCGGCATGCTGTCGGGCGGCAATCAGCAGAAAGTCGCGCTCGCGAAGTGGCTCTCCTATCCGCCGCGTCTTTTGGTGCTATGTGAGCCGACGCGCGGCATGGATGTCGGCGCCAAGAGCGACGTCATCAATATCATCCGCGATCTGCGTGCGCGGGGCCTCGCCATCATCGTGCTCTCGACCGAGCCCGAGACAGTTCTGTCGCTCGCCGATCGCATCCTCGTGCTGCGGCGCGGCGCGGTCGTGCGCGAATTCTCCGATGAGGCGATCAGCAAGGATCGGCTGCTGGAAGCGGCGTGAGGAGGCGCATGTGGTAACTGGTGAAGGCATAACAGTATCGGCGGGGAAACGGAAACGGCCGCGCAAGATCGCCGGACTATTGCGCTCCCAAATGCGCAATATCGCGCCGTTCCTGACGCTGATCTGCTTGAGTGGCTTCTTTGCCGCGGCAAGCCCCTCTTTTGCGACGCTCGACAATGTCGGCAATATTCTGACCCAGGTTTCGGTCACCGGCATCATCGCCGTCGGCCTCACCTTCGTCATCCTCTGTGCGGAGATCGATCTGTCGATCGCCGGCATCGCCAACGTCACCGGGATTGCGGTTGCCTATTTCACCCAGCAGGAATCCTACGTCAATATCGCCAACATTCCGATGGCAGGCTGGGCCGCGATCGCACTCGCGCTGGCGCTTTGCGCGTTGCTCGGTGTCGTCAACGCGCTCGGGCTGACGGTGATCGGTATCCCCTCCTTCATCATGACGCTCGCGATGATGCAGATCGCAGCCGGTATATCGGCGCTGCTGGTGCGCGGACAGATCGCCTACAAGGTGCCCGACCTGGTCGCCACGCTCGGATCATCGTCGATCGGCGGCATTCCCTGGATCGTGATCGTCGCGGCATTGATGCTGCTCTCATCGCGGCGGTCTGCTCAGGGATCGGCGGCATGTTGGGCGTCGCGCATTTCGGCAGCGCGCAGCAGAACGAGTTCGACACTTATCTCCTGGATTCCATCGCCGCCGTCGTGGTTGGCGGCACCAGCCTGTTCGGCGGCCGCGGCGGCATCGGCAACACTATCGTCGGCCTGTTCGTGCTTGGCGTCCTCAACAACGGGCTCGATCACGTCAATATCGACAGCTTCCTGAAGATACTGATCCGCGGTCTCATTCTGCTCGCCGCGCTCATCATCAACGTCTATGCGCAGAGATTGCGGGCCAAGGCCGTCGATTAGACCTTTTCGAGCTCAGTGGCTTCATCCTTCGAGACGCGCACAAGTGCGCGCTCCTCAGGATGACGTCTTCCCTCATGGTGAGGAGCGCGGCAACGCTGCGCGTCTCGAACCATGTGGCCACGGGATGCGGGTCATGTCTGACTCTTGACGCTCACTCCCGCTCGAGGAAACTCGATCCGACGTCGGCTTTTTTCTTGATCGGGTCGTAGTCGCAATAGACGCTGTCGGCGACCAGCGTGTAGCTCGCGCTCACGGTATCCTTGTTGAGCTTGACCGAATTCAATCCGATCACCGCGGTCTGCTTGCCATCATTCCATTTGAACGGCGTCGTGCTCTTCGCTGCTTCGCAGGCCGCGACCGCTTCAGCAAACACGTAGCTTTCGACAAACGCCTTCACCGTCCGAAGCTGCACCGCCATTCTCCAATCGATATAGAAGGCGGCGCCGAGAGCCGCGACCAGCAGGACGAAAAGCCCGATTGCTATTTTCTGAAATGTCATTGGTTCCCCCGGCCCTCGAAATCCAAGGATTAGAAGGGCATCCCCATCAGCTTCGACAGCCGCTCGATACTGAGATAGCCGGCATTATAGGCGAGCATGGCAAGCGCGAAAATCACGGCCGAGATCAATGTGGTCCAGATCAGCTTGCGGCCCATCCGGCTGGCAATCGGCGCACCGGGATCGGTGCCGGGCGCGCCCTCGCCGGTCTCGTGCTGGCTGCGCACGCCAAACGGCAACGTGACGAACAGCACGACCCACCACAGCACGAAATAGATCGCAAACCCGGTTGAGAGCGTGTAGGCCATCTTGCTAGGCCTGCTCGATTTCGACCAGCGCGCCAGAAAAATCCTTAGGATGCAGGAACAGCACCGGCTTGCCATGCGCGCCGATCCTGGGTGTTCCGTCGCCGAGCACGCGCGCGCCCTCTCTGATCAGGCTATCGCGTGACGCGATGATGTCGGATACCTCATAGCAGATGTGATGGATGCCGCCGTCGGCATTTCGCTCGAGGAACTTGGCGATTGGAGACTCCTCGCCGAGCGGCTGGATGAATTCGATCTTGGTGTTCGGCAGCGTCACGAACACAGTGATCACGCCATGCTCGGGCAACGCCACCGCAGGCGAGATCTCGGCGCCAAAGCCCGCGCCATAGATTTTGGCGGCCTTCTCGGCGTCCTTGACCGCGATTGCGACATGATTGAGCCGGCCGAGCATCGTCGTCTCCGTGTTAGACCGTCAGAACGTGAACCAGGCAGAGCGGCTTCTTGCCCCACTGTTCGTTGAGCGTCGCGCGTACCGCCCGCCGAACCGATTCCGAAACCGCGTCCGGATCGCGCCGCCGCGCCCGCGGCAGGCCCTCGACCGTCGATACCACCACATCGAACACGATGTCATCGAGTTCGTCGCCGGCGGTATTCTTCTCGGGGATGCCGACGAGATCAACCTCGGGATCGTCGGCCAGTTCGCCTTGTTCGGTCATGGCGATGGCGACGTAGGCACAGCCGGCAAATCCCATTCGCCGCCGTTCGACCACGGCGCGCGATTTGGCGTCCTCCAAGATGGTTCCGTCCTTGTAGAGCCGGCCCGCAGGCAATTCAGCGATGATGCCGGGCTCGCCGGGACCAAGCTTCACCAGATCGCCGTTGCGGCAGGTCACTACCTTCGGCACGCCGGCGGCGCGCGCCAGTTTGGCATGCTCGAACAGGTGCAGCGCCTCGCCGTGAACGGGGATCAGAAGCTGCGGGCGGGTCCAGGCGATCATATCGCGCAGCTCGTCGCGGCGCGGATGGCCGGAGACATGCACCAGATGGGTTCGATCGGTAATGACCTCGACGCCTTGCGCGATCAAGCCATTGACGATGGAGCCCACCGCCTTCTCGTTGCCGGGGATAGTGCGCGAGGAAAAGATCACGCAGTCGCCCTTGTTGAGGGTCACCTGCGGATGGTCGTCATTGGCGATCCGCGCCAGCGCCGCACGCGGCTCGCCCTGGCTTCCCGTGCACAACGCCAGCACCTTATCGGGGGGAAAATGGCCGTAGAGGTCGGCCCCGCGGAAATCCTGGACGCCATCGAGATGGCCGGTTTCGCGCGCCACCTGCACCACCCGCTCCATGGCGCGTCCGATCACGACAACCTCGCGATCGGCGGCTTTTGCGGCGTCCGCCACCGCGCGCATCCGCGCGACGTTGGAAGCAAACGTGGTCACGGCGACGCGGCCTCTTGCCCGTTTGACCAATTCCGCGATGGTCTTGGCGACTTCGGCCTCCGACGGCGAGCGTCCGTCGCGCACCGCATTGGTGGAATCGCCGACCAGTGCCATGATTCCGGCATCGCCGAGTTCACGCAGCCGCCGTTCATCGGTGGGCTGGCCGATGATCGGCGTCGGATCGATCTTCCAGTCGCCGGTGTGCAGCACCGTGCCGACTTCGGTATGGATCGCAAGCGCATGCGATTCCGGTATCGAATGCGCCACCGGAATGAATTCGACATTGAACGGCCCGATGTCGACGCGGCCGCCCGACGGCACCACCGTGACCGGGATTTTCGGTGGATTACGCTCGGACGCGCATTTGGCCTCGAATAAAGCGGCGCTGAATTTCGTCGCATAGATCGGGCATTTCAGCTTCGGCCAGAGGTCCATGATGGCGCCGAAGTGGTCTTCATGGGCATGCGTGAGCACGAGCCCGACCAAATTCTTACCTTCCTTTTCGAGGAAGCGGATATCGGGCATGATCAGATCGATACCCGGCAGATGCTCTTCGTCGCCGAAGGAAACGCCTAGGTCGACCGCGAGCCAGGAGCGCTGATGGCGGCTACCGAGCCCGTAGATCGACAGGTTCATGCCGATCTCGCCGACACCGCCGAGCGGCGCAAATACCAGTTCATCCGGCCGCGCCATCAGCTCGCACCCACTGATGCCACCGCTCCGAAATACACATCGCCCGCGGTGATAGGCACGCGCGCACCGGACGACGTGCGCACGATCATGCAGCCCTGCTCGTCGAGGGTGTCGAACGTGCCTTCGATGGTCGCGCCGCCCGACTTGATGGAGACCGCCTGTCCGAGGCCCGCGGCGCGCGACAGCCACAACTTTCGGATTTCGCCGAACCCGCGGCCACTATCCCAGATGCCGCGGAATTCCGCCCATCCGTCCGAAAGTGCCGCGAACAGCTCTTCCGCGCCGATCTGGATGCCGAGTGCTGCGAGCGAGGTCGCGGGCGTCGGCGTTCCCTCTGGCGCTGCGACGACATTGGTGCCGATCCCGACCACGACCGCGAGACGATTGCCCGCGATGGCCTCCGCCTCCAGCAAGATGCCGGCGAGCTTTTGCCGCCCCGCCAGCACGTCATTGGGCCATTTCAGCAAAAAGTTCAGCTCCTCCGACCCGGCCGAGCGCAATGACGCCTCGACACTTAGCTTGCGCAGCGCCGCCTCCAGCGCGAGGCCGGCGGCAAATCCAAGCGTCGCCGCGACCGCAGGCGATACTTCCATCACCTCCAGAATGCTGCAGGCGAGGTTGCCGCGTGGGGCGATCCAGGGGCGGTGTCGCCGTCCGCGTCCCGCGGTTTGCTCCGACGTCACGAACCACGTTGGTCCGCGCTCGCCCTCGCGCGCGCGCGACATCGCTTCCGCGTTGGTCGAGCCGATGGAATCGAAAGCCGCGAGCCGGTAACCTGCTGACAGAGCGCGGGGACCGAGCGTAAAAGGCATTTCAGGGCTGATCCGGCTTTGCCCAATTGGTCTGGGCGAAATGTCGTTTTTTGAGCATGATCTCTTTCGAAAACCGGAGTCCTTTTCAGCAATCATACCCTAGAGCGTGTTGACTTTTCTTCGAATCGTCATCCCGCTCTACCTTTTTGTTTGGGCATGATCTTTTCGGAAAACCGGTGCCCACTTTTCCGGATCATGCTCTAGAAGAGCGACTTTGCCGCCGAACTGGCGACGCTGACAAGCGGCCCCGGATAGGCAAAGAAGAAAATATTGAAGATACCCGCGACCGCCAGCACCGTGCGCAATTCGAGGCGCATCGGATCGAGCTTTTCGAGCGGCTCGTCGAAATACATCACCTTGATGATGGTCAGATAGTAGAACGCGCCCACTACGCTTGCGAGGACGCCGATCACGGCCAGCGTGAAGAGGCCGGCCTTGATGGCTGCAACGAACACGTAGAATTTTGCGAAGAAGCCCGCCAGCGGCGGGATGCCGGCGAGCGAGAACAACAGCATCGCGAAAAAGAAGGCGAGCAGCGGATTGGTGCGCGAGAGCCCGGCGAAATCGCTGATCTGCTCCAACGCCTGTCCGTCCCGCTTCATGGCGAGGATGATGGCGAAGGACCCCAGCGTCATCGCCACATAGATCGCAATATAGACGAGCACGCCCTGCGCACCCTCGACGGTTCCGGCGGCGAGCCCGACCAGTGCAAAGCCCATGTGGCCAATCGAGGAATAGGCCATCAGCCGCTTGATATTCTTCTGCCCGATGGCGGCGAACGACCCCAGCACCATCGAGGCGATCGCCACGAATACGATGATCTGCTGCCATTGCGAGACGATGCCCGGGAAGGCGGTCAGCGCCGCGCGTGTGAAGACCGCGAGTGCCGCGACCTTGGGCGCGGAAGCAAAGAACGCCGTCACCGGCGTCGGCGCGCCCTCATAGACGTCGGGCGTCCACATGTGGAACGGCACCGCCGAAACCTTGAAGCAGAGCCCCGCGAGCAGGAACACCAGGCCGAACACGAGGCCGACGCTACCGGTCTTCGCGGCGGCAGCGACGCCGGCAAAGCTGACGGTGCCGGTGAAGCCGTAGATCAGGGAGGCGCCATAGAGCAGCATGCCCGACGACAGCGCACCGAGCACGAAATACTTCAGCCCGGCCTCGACAGACTTCGCGTTGTCCCGATTGCTGGCGGCGACCACATAGAGTGCCAGCGACATCAGCTCGAGGCCGAGATAGAGCATGATGAGATCGCCCGCCGAGATCAGCACCATCATGCCAAGTGTCGAGAGCAGCACCAGGATCGAATATTCGAAGATGCGCCGCGACGGGTCGGACAGGAATTCCGCAGACAGGACGAGGGTTGCCGCCGAGCCGATCAGCGCCAGGATTTTCAGGAACCGGGCGAAATCATCGACGATGAAGCTGCCGCCGAAAGTCGTGAGCTTGCCGGCGGGCAACATCCATTCCAGCACGCCAGTCAGGACTAGCAGGCAGAGCGAAAGGGCAGTGACGAGTTTGGTGGTGCCCTGCCCGCGATAGGCGCCCACCATCAACAGCACCATGGCGCCGAACGCCAGCACCAGCTCTGGCAACACCGGCTGCAACGGATAACCTGCACTCTCAAAGCTCATGGCGCGTTCCCATCCTGCTGCCTGATTCTACTGCAGCAGTGCAGCGGCCTTAACGGCGGTGACCGCGGTGTTGTAATTGTTGACGAGTTGCTGAACGGAAGCCGCCGACATATCGAGCACCGGCTTCGGGTAGATTCCGAACAGGATGGTCAGCGCCGCCAGGGGCATCAGCGTCAAGCATTCCCGGAAAGTCAGATCCTTGATGCTGATCAGCGACGATTTGACCAGCGCGCCAAAAATCACCTTGCGATAGAGCCACAGCGCGTAGGCCGCCGACAGGATCACCCCAGTGGTCGCGAACACCGCGGTCGGGATCGAGACCTTGAAGGTCCCGATCAGCGTCATGAATTCGCCGACGAAGCCGCTAGTGCCGGGCAGCCCGACATTGGCCATGGTGAAGATCATGAACACCAGCGCGTAGAGCGGCATCCGGTTGACCAGCCCGCCATAGGCCGTGATCTCGCGGGTATGCATGCGGTCGTAGACGATGCCGACGCAGAGGAACAGCGCGCCCGACACGATGCCGTGCGAGATCATCTGGAACACGCCGCCGGCGACGCCCTGCATGGTGCCGGCGAAGATGCCCATGGTGACAAAGCCCATATGCGCCACGGAGGAATAGGCGATCAGCTTCTTGATATCATCCTGCATCAGCGCCACCAGCGAGGTGTAGATGATCGCGATCACCGACAGCGAGAAGATCAGCGGCGCGAAATCGTGCGATGCCAGCGGGAACATCGGCAGCGAGAAGCGCAGGAAGCCGTAGCCGCCCATCTTCAGAAGGATCGCGGCCAGGATCACCGAGCCCGCGGTCGGCGCCTCGACATGGGCATCCGGCAGCCAGGTATGAACCGGCCACATGGGCATCTTCACCGCGAACGAGGCAAAAAACGCCAGCCACGCCCAGGACTGCAAGGAGCGCGGCACAGCCGCGTGCATCAGGGTCGGAATATCGGTGGTGCCCGCATTCCAGTACAGCGCCATGATCGCGAGCAGCATCAGGACCGAACCGAGCAGCGTGTACAGGAAGAACTTGAAGGAGGCGTAGACCCGGCGCGGGCCGCCCCATACGCCGATGATCAGGAACATCGGGATCAGGCCACCCTCGAAGAACAGATAGAACAGCACGAGGTCGAGCGCGCAGAAAGTGCCGACCATCAGCGTTTCCAAAAGCAGGAACGCCATCATGTATTCGCGCACGCGTATCGTGACCGATTTCCAGCTCGCGATGATGCAGAACGGCATCAAGGCGGTGGTGAGGATCACGAAAGGCAGCGAAATGCCATCGACACCCATGTGATAGGTGATGCCGGCCGCGAGCCACGATGCTTTCTCGACGAACTGGAAATCCGGGTTCGCCGAATCGAAGCGCCATACCAGGATCAGCGATATCGCGAAGGTGACCAGTGTAGTCCACAGCGCAATCCAACGCGAATTTCGCCGTGCCGCTTCGTCCTCGCCCCGGCTGACATAGATGATCAGCGCGCCGACGATCGGCAGGAAAGTAACGATGAAGAGAATGGGCCAGGTTGTCATCACTGGCCTCCGAAGCCGAGCATGAACCAGGTGATTAATCCTGCGACCCCGATCAACATCGCAAAAGCGTAGTGATAGAGGTAGCCGGTCTGGATCTTCACGACATTGCGGGTGACATCCAGTACCCGCGCCGACACCATCGTAGAGCTCGTCAAAATACCATTTGTTGAGCAGGAACTGATACAGCATCGGCTGCTGCTCGGCGAGCTTGACCGGCAGATAGGGCCGCCGGATGTAGAAGATGTAGGAGACCAGAAGACCGAGCGCCATCATGACGAACGGCAGCGGCGCGAGCAGAGAGGGCATATTTTCCATGTCTTCCAGGATATGCGGATTCATCTTCACCGAATCCCGGAAGAACTCCTCGACGCCATGCCCGGCGAACAGTCCCTTGAACGGGAAGCCCGCCAGAATTGAGCCCGCCGCCAAAACGCCGATCGGGATCAGCATCCACAGTGGTGACTCGTGCGCTGCCTCGTAATGCTCCTCATCGTGCGGCTCGCCGAAGAAGGTCTTGAAGATCAATCGCCATGAGTAGAACGACGTCAGGCCGGCGGCGCCGACGGTGAGCAAATAGGCGTAGGTCGAAAACGGATTATGCGAGGCATAGGCGGATTCGATGATGGCATCCTTGGAGAAGTAGCCGGCAAACAGCGGAAAGCCGGTCAGTGCCAGCGTGCCGATGCACATCACCGCGAAGGTGTAGGGGATCTTGCGCCAAAGTCCGCCCATGTTGCGGATGTCCTGCTCGTGATGCATCGCATAGATCACCGAGCCTGATCCCAAGAACAACAACGCCTTGAAGAAGGCGTGCGTGAACAGATGGAACATGCCGACGGAGTAGGCACCCGCCCCCATCGCCACGAACATGTAGCCGAGCTGCGAACAGGTCGAATAAGCCACGATCCGCTTGATGTCGTTCTGCACGAGACCGATGGTGGCGGCGAAAAACGCCGTGGTCGCGCCGATGAACATCACGAACGCCTGCGCCGTTGGCGCGAGCTCAAACAACGGAGACAGCCGCGCCACCATGAACACCCCAGCCGTCACCATGGTCGCGGCGTGGATCAATGCCGAGACCGGCGTCGGGCCCTCCATGGCATCCGGCAGCCAGGTGTGCAGCAGAAATTGCGCCGATTTGCCCATCGCGCCCATAAACAGCAACAGGCAGGTCAGTGTCAGCGCGTCGGCGTGCCAGCCGAGGAAATCGATGGTCTTGCCGGTCAGCCCCGGCGCGCCCGCGAAGATCGTCTCGAGGTCGGTCGAGCCGATCAGCGCGAAGATCGCGAAAATGCCGAGCGCGAAGCCGAAATCGCCGACCCGGTTGACGATGAACGCCTTGATCGCCGCGGCGTTCGCCGAAGGCCGCTGGTACCAGAACCCGATCAAGAGATAGCTTGCGAGGCCAACGCCCTCCCAGCCGAAGAACAATTGCACGAGATTGTCCGCGGTCACCAGCATCAGCATTGCGAAGGTGAACAGCCAGAGGTAGCCGAAGAACCGCGGCCGATACGGATCCTCGTCCATGTACCCGATCGAATAGAGGTGCACGAGCGAAGAAATCGTATTGACCACGACCAGCATTACCGCGGTCAGTGTATCGACCCGCAACGACCACGCGACCTGCAGCTCGCCGGAATTGATCCAGGGGAACAGCGCAATCCGCGCGTCGTGGTGCAGGAAGGCGGGGTGAACGACAGCCGCGTCCTCGTCAACCGGCGTCGTAGCGTGCGAGCTCGCGCCGTGATCATCCGCCTCGGCATGATGCTCGACGCTATCGCCGCCCGGGTTGCGCGCATGCGCCCCGAAAATGGAAATCAGGCCGGCCACAATGGCGCCCAGCAGCGGCAGGAAAACGATCGCCTGGACCATGTTGGGATCAGCCCTTCATCAGATTGACGTCTTCAACCGCGATCGAACCGCGGTTGCGAAAATACACTACCAGCACGGCGAGGCCGATCGCGGCCTCGGCCGCGGCCACCGTCAGCACCAACAGCGCAAACACCTGGCCGACGATGTCGCCAAGGAAGGTCGAGAACGCCACCAGGTTGATGTTGACCGCCAACAAAATCAGCTCGATCGACATCAGGATGACGATGATGTTCTTGCGGTTGAGGAAGATGCCGAGGATACCGAGCGTAAAGAGAATGGCGCCGACCGCAAGATAATGCCCAAGCCCGATCGTCATCGCACCCACTCCGCGGCGTCGGCGTCCTGCAGCCCCTGCCCTGAGGCCACCTTGCGCACGGTCATGGCGAGTTCAGGCGTCCGCGCATTCTGTACATTGATGTCCTGCCGCTTGACGTTCGCCTTGTGACGCAGGGTCAGCACGATGGCGCCGATCATCGCGACCAACAGCACCATGCCTGCGAGCTGGAAGTAGTGGATGTAGCGCGTGTACAGCACCAGTCCGAGCGCTTCGGTATTGCTGACATTGGTGGGGATCGCGGCCGTAATCGATTTGGCGACGCCGGGGTTGATGACCCAAAAGCCGACCGTCAGCAGCAACTCAAAAAGGAAAATTCCGCCGATCACGAGCCCGATCGGCAGGTACTCCAGAAAGCCCGAGCGCAGTTCGGTGAAGTCGACGTCCAGCATCATGATCACGAACAGGAACAGCGTCGCGACCGCGCCGACGTATACGAAAATGAGTACCATCCCCAGAAATTCCGCGCCCATCAGCACGAACAGGCCCGAGGCGTTGACGAATGCCAGGATCAGAAACAGCACGGAGTGCACGGGATTGCGCGACACGATCACCATCACGGCAGACGCGACGCAGACGCCGGCGAACAGATAAAAGAACAACGCGGGAAGGATCATGCCCTCACCTCACCGGTAGGGCGCGTCGAGTTCGATCGCTTTCGCAATCTCGCGCTCCCAACGGTCGCCATTGGCGAGCAATTTCGCCTTGTCATAATAGAGTTCCTCGCGGGTCTCGGTGGCGAATTCGAAGTTCGGCCCCTCGACGATGGCATCGACCGGACAAGCCTCCTGGCACAGGCCGCAATAGATGCATTTCACCATGTCGATGTCGTAGCGCACCGTGCGGCGCGTGCCGTCGTTGCGTCGCGGCCCGGCCTCGATCGTGATCGCCTGCGCCGGACAGATCGCCTCGCAGAGCTTGCAGGCGATGCAGCGTTCCTCCCCATTGGGATAACGCCGCAGCGCGTGCTCGCCGCGGAAGCGCGGCGAAATCGGGTTCTTCTCGA
>VAZG01000351.1 GCA_005885285.1 Alphaproteobacteria bacterium
GCCGCTGACCTATGAGGTGCTGCCCGGCAACACCGCCGATAAGACGACGCTGCGGGGTTTTCTCGAGCGCATCGAGCGGCAATACGGCAAGGCGCGCCGCGTCTGGCTGATGGATCGCGGCGTGCCGACCGAGGAGGTGCTCGCCGAGATGCGCGCTGCTGACCCGCCCGTGCATTACCTGGTGGGCACGCCGAAGGGCCGCCTGACGCGCCTGGAGAAGCATCTCATCGCTCAGCGGTGGCAGCAGGCGCGACCCGGTGTGCAGGTCAAGCTCTTGGCGCAAGAAGGCGAGCTCTACGTTCTGGCACAAAGCCGCGACCGCGTCGCCAAGGAGCGGGCAATGCGGCGGCGCCAGTTGAAGCGGTTGTGGGCGCGGCTCAAGCAGCTGTCGACAATGCAGCTGACGCGTGAGGAACTGCTGATGAAGCTCGGCGCCGCGCGCGATCAATCCCGCACCGCCTGGCGCCTGGTCACGATCGAGGTTGCCGCAGAGGACGCCAGTTTCAGCTATCGGCTCGACCGCAACAAACTGCGGCAGACACGATTGCGCGAAGGCCGGTATCTGTTACGCACCAACCTCGTCGAAGAGGACCCGGCCAAGCTGTGGGACCATTATTTGCTGCTGATGGCGGTCGAGGAGGCATTCAAGAACCTCAAAGGCGATCTGGCCCTCCGACCGGTCTTTCACCAGCTGGAGGAGCGCATCGAGGCCCACGTCTTCATCGCCTTCTTGGCTTATTGCCTGCACGTCACGCTGGCGCGGCGGCTGCACGCGCTGGCGCCGGGACTGACGCCGCGCAGCGTGTTGGAGAAGTTTGCCGCGATGCAGATGATCGACGTGCATCTGCCGACGACTGATGGCCGCGAGCTGGTGCTCACCCGCTACACCGAGCCCGAACCCGAGCTCGTCCGGCCTCCGTGCCGAGGGAAGGCGGGGTCGCAGCTGCTCGGGTGACACTGCCGCGCATACGGTCGATGGACCCATCTCGGAAGAAGCCGTTGGCTATTTGGCGCGGAACCGGAAGTTTGAAACCATTTCCCTCCAGCGGTGAGCCAGGAACAAACTGGCCGACCGAGATCGGCATATAGTCAACGCGCGAACGGCTCATCGCGCGGCCGACGCCCTACTGCGGGATATTCCCGCTTTAGGAGATCGCGCCAGCCAGTTTCGTGGTGGTTGCGATATTTCCTCTGCAGGTTAAGGTCAAGGCAGAGAGTTGACGGGGGGGCTCAGGCTTTCCCGCATGACGAGTGCCGGAACCGCAGGGCAACTTGATCGTGCCGCTATGGCTTCCGCGCGTTTTCGCGTTAGACTTGGTTAAGCAAAAGCGACCGCCGGGCCAGAAATGCCCCCTATCCGCCGCCTCACCGCGATCCTCGCCGCCGACGTGGCAGGCTACTCGCGTCTAATGGGAGCAGATGAGGAGGGGACACACGCGCGGCTGAAAGTCCATCTGGCGCAGCTCATTGAGCCAAAGATCAAGGAGCACCGCGGCCATACGGTAAAGAATACCGGCGACGGCTTGCTCGCTGAATTCCCAAGCGTCGTTGATGCGGTGCGCTGCGCCGTGGAGATCCAGCGCGGGATGGCCGAGCGCAATGCCGAAACGCCCGAGGACAAACGCATCACATTCCGCATCGGAGTGAACCTTGGCGACGTGATCGTTGAGGAGCATGACATCTTCGGCGATGGCGTCAATGTAGCCGCGCGGCTGGAGGGGTTGGCGGAGCCCGGCGGCATCTGCATCTCGCGGGTGGTGCGTGACCAGATCCGGGACAAGCTCCCCTACCCGTTCGAGGATAAGGGCGAGCAGAGCGTCAAGAACATCGTGCGATCCGTGCAGGTATATGCGTTGCGTCCCGAAGCGGTCGCCGAGTTGCCGGTGAGTGGTGCGCCAATTGTGGGGTCGCGTCGCCGGGGCGTTCTAGCCTGCGGCATTGGCGCCATTGTGGCCGCTGTCGTCGTGGCGATCACAGCTTGGTGGCTCTGGCCGATGACAAGATCATCTCCTACCGCAACGCCGGCGGGGGCGGCTGGTACACAGATAGGCCAGCCCCTTACCGCGCCTCGGTTGTCAATTGTCGTGCTGCCCTTCGTCAATCTGAGTAACGACGCAGATCAGCAATTTTTCGCTGACGGTATCACTGAGGATTTGACGACCGACCTCTCGCGGGTCCCCCATATGTTGGTGATCTCGCGCAACACCGCGTTCACTTATCGAAACAAGCCAATCGACGCAAAGCAGATCGGCCGCGAGCTTGGCGTGCGGTACGTGCTCGAGGGGAGTGTCCGTCGGTCTGGCAATCAAGTCCGCGTCAACGCACAGTTAATCGACGCAACTACCGACGCGCACCTTTGGGCGGAGCGGTTCGACAGCGATACGGGCGATCTGTTCGCCCTACAAAACGATATCACGCGGCGGATCGCGCGCGCGCTCAACATTACGCTGGTTGCCGCAGAAGCCGCTCGGCCAAGTGAACGGCCTGACGCGCTGGATTACATCCTGCGCGGACGGGCCGCGGAACTGAACCCTCCGGGCACCGCTGTTTCTACCAAAGCGATTGGCGCGTTCGAGGCGGCGCTTACCATCGACCCCAGCTCTTCCGAGGCGCGCATTCGGTTGGCTGGCGAGCTGATCGGCCGTGTACTCAACGGGACGAGCACGTCTAGCAAGGCCGACACTGATCGTGCGGAAGCGCTGATTGGCGAAGCGCTGGCGGCCTGGCCGAGAAGCCCGATGGCGCACTTTGTCAAAGCCCAGATCCTAAGAGCAAAGCATCTATGCGCGGAGGCCATCCCGGAATATGAAACGGTGATCGCGTCTAATGGCAATTTCGCCGGCGCATATGCCAATCTCGGTCAATGCAAATTTTCGGAAGGGTTGATAGAAGAGACGATCCCGCTTGAAGAGAAAGCCATCCACCTTAGCCCACGCGACCCCTTAATTGGAATTTGGTACTCGCGGATTGGAGTCGTGCATTTGCTCCAATCGCGCATCGACGAAGCGGTCAATTGGCTCGAAAAAGCTTGTATCGCCACTCCAGCGGTCCCGTTTCATCACATTGCCCTTGCCGCTGCCCTTGGCCTCAAAGGGGAGAGGGAACGTGCGGCCGCAGAACTCGTGGAAGCCCGGAGGCTCAGAGGCCCCGGCAGCTATGTGAGCATTGCCCAGATAGCGAACGGATATTTTGGGGTCCCCAAAATCCGCGCCCTATACGAAGCCACCTACTTCGCCGGTCTGCGCAAAGCCGGGGTGCCGGAGGAGTAGTGCCGCGCGGATACGGATGCCACGGCGGGTTCGAGGAATTCAGGCGGCACTTTTTCGGGTAGTCGGCCCCCTACTTGTGCCAGTCGCCCAGATCGAATGTAACAGACGACGGGGATATGAAGCTAGACGCCTATTACCGCTCACAGGCGAGCTTCCGCGTGCGTATCGCGCTGAACCTGAAGGGCGTCACACGGGAGGACAGTTTTCTGCACCTCGAAAAGGGCGACCAGTTCGCCGATGCGTACCGCGCGATAAATCCGCAGATGGTGGTCCCAACGGCACCGTCAACTTGTGGCGTCGGGTCAGCTGAATTTGGTGACCGGCAATTGATTGAGACCTATTACCAACTCACACTGCAGATTTCGGCCCAGATTTCGAATTTCTGGGTCCTGGATGCTCTGTGTTCGGCGGCAGTGACATGATCGCGGCGGAGATGGAAGAGGTTGTTGATTTGATCGTGGGCGGAGAGGAACCGCTGCGCCTGGCCGGCCGATTTGAACTGCTTCATCTGCCGCTCTCGGCGGCGCGTCGGTTGGTGCGAGTTTTCCGCTCTGTTGTTGAGCCCCTTGTGCTGCCGATGCTCGATGCCGGGCATGACCTCACGTTTGGCCGCGCCGTAGCTGGCCAGCTTGTCAGTGATCATGACGCGTGGCGGTCGCATTTGCTTCTTCAGCAGCTTCCGTAACAACCGCTTGGCCGCTTGCTTGTCGCGTCGGCGTTGCACCGGAACATCGAGCACGATCCCAGTCTGGTCCACGGCGCGCCACAACCAGTGCTTCACACGCCCCATCTTAAGCACAACCTCGTCCAGATGCCATTTATCGCCGGTGCGCGGGAGCCGGCGACGGATCCGGTTAGCGAACTGCTGGCCAAATTTGCGCGCCCATTGCCGCACCGTTTCGTGGCTAACGATGATGCCACGAGCCGCCAGCAACTCCTCAACCATACGCAGCCCGAGCGGGAACCGAAAATACAGCCAGACGGCGTGGCTGATGATCTCGGAGGGGAACCGATAACCGGCATAGCGGGCGCGGGCAGATGTCATCATCCTACCCGACTACCCACCCCGGTGCGCTTCCGCAAGCGGAGGCTGCTAAGTTGACGGTGCCGGCGTCCCGGCCTTGGAAGGCGGGCGACGCCGATTTGCGTAAATCCGACGCATGCCCGCCTGCTTTTTGCCTCGACGAGCGCCACTATTGGCCGGGGCTGTTGCGTTGGAGACCAGCGATTTCCAGTAGTGGTTTTCTCGAAAGAAGCAGGCGTTGAGCAGGTTTGGGGCTCCCGCCGGGGCGAGCTTGCGCTTGCCATTTACCGCGCCGCCATTTCGCAGTACGGATGGTCTCCAAACGCAACAGCCCCGGCCGATAGTTGCGCTCATAGAGGCAGTTGCCTCGGTAATTAAGTGAGGCTGTTGTGCAACACGGCCGTTGCATTATTATATCCTGTCAACTTTCTCGGTTGACCGTGCGAAATCTCCGTCTTTACCGTCGCGGTATTGACGAGGTCGGGGGGGCGGCCCTGCCCGATCACGCCGCGATGCGTGTGCTCTACTCTATAGAGCACAGGGCCACCGTTCTCCGTGGGGTCAGGGACGGATCCCAAGCGCCGAAACGCGATCCGCCCCTGCCCTGATCAAGCTGGCTCATAAAGCCAGCGTTAACCATATACACGAGTTCGCGGCTGCCAAGCAATCACATGCAGGAGCATGTCAAGGTGTTAGGCACCTCCTGGAGTATTGAGCCATGCGCCTGCCCTTCGCTCCACCTCTTGCCCCTATGTTGTCCAGCGCCGCTGACGCCTTGCCTGGCGGCGAGGGATGGCAGTTCGAGCCCAAGTGGGACGGCTTTCGAACGCTGGTGTTTCGCGACGGCGACGAGATCCTACTGCAGAGCCGCGACGAGAAGCCCATGAACCGATACTTCCCAGAGCTCATCGCCCCACTGGCCGCCATGCCATCCGAACGCTGCGTAATCGACGGCGAGATCGTGATCGTCGGGGTCGGCGGGCTCGACTTCGAGACCCTGCTCTTGCGCATCCATCCCGCCGCGTCGCGGGTGAAGCTGCTCTCCGCGCAGGCGCCGGCCTCGTTCGTGGCCTGGGATCTGCTCGCGCTGGGCGACGATGATCTGCGCAACGAGCCTCTCGCCGTGCGGCGCGAACGGCTCGAGCACGTGCTGGCCGGCGCGGCGCCGCCGGTGCACCTCTCACCGGCTACGCGCGATCGAGCGCTTGCGGCGGACTGGTTCCGCCGCTTCGAGGGCGCCGGGCTCGATGGTGTCATGGCAAAGCGTCTCGACGCGCCCTATCGCGCCGGGGAGCGCACGATGATCAAGGTGAAGCACGAGCGCACGGCTGACTGCTTGGTCGCCGGCTTCCGCTGGCACAAGAAGGGCGCCGGCACGATGATCGGCTCGCTCCTGCTCGGCCTATACGACGACGATCACACCCTCCACCATGTCGGGGTCGCCGCGGCGTTCACGGCCACGGTGCGCAAGCAGCTCGTCGTCGAGCTGACGCCGCTGCGCGCGGACGCGCTCGAAGACCATCCATGGCGGGATTGGGCCATGGCACAGGGGGAAGCCAGCGCGAAGGGACAGCGGCTGCCCGGTGCGACCAGCCGGTGGAACCGCGGGAAAGATCTGAGCTGGGAGCCGCTCCGGCCGGAGCGCGTCTGTGAGGTCGCGTACGACCACATGCAGGGGACTCGGTTCCGACATGCCGCGAAGTTCCTGCGCTGGCGTCCAGACAAGCGCCCGCAGGACTGCCGCTACGATCAGCTGGAAGTCACGCCCGCCTACGAGCTGGACCGCGTTTTCGGCGCGCGCGACCCCCTAGTCAGCCGTGCGCCGCCCGCCGGCCAGGGATCATAGTCAGGTTCGGGCGGATCTTCTGGCGGGCGCTCGCCCTCGGGAACGTTGCGCAGATTGATCCGGATGCGAGTCCAGTTAGTCGATCGGCCGCGCATCGAGTCGACGAGGACATCGTCCACGTGCAGCCGCGCCGCCGCTTCCGGATACCGGGCCTTCCAGCGTTCGAGGCCGGCGAGCGCGTCCGCCTTACGCGCCGCCTTGGCGACGGTGATGAGTGGCTGGGTGGACTCACGGTGGCCGCGGCGTTCAGTGCTGGGGCCCGAGACCTTCCGTCGTGACGGCGCGACGCGCAGCGGCTCGTCACGTTGCTTCTTATAGTGCGGCGGCCACGGCGCGTCTGCGAGGCCTGCAGCCTCTTGCGATGCAGACAGCTCGAGGAGTGCGTCGAGGGATCCCGCCGCGCTGTCGATGCCGGCCGACGCGTCGCCGCGTTCCGCCAACCGCGCCGGCGCGGTGGCCAGCGTGAATGCCGCAGGATCGCAGTCGGCCACCTCGTCCCACTCTAGAGGCATCGACACGCGCGCGTCGGGCGTGGGCCGCACCGACCAGGCCGAGGCCACGGTCCGGTCCTTGGCGTTCTGGTTGTAGTCGAGGAAGACCCCACGGCGTTCCTCCTTCCACCATTTGCTGCTCGCGAGGTCGGGCGCGCGCCGTTCCACCTCACGCGCGAGGGCCAGCGCAGCGCGTCGCACCTGCTCGAAACTCCAGCGCCGCTGGATACGCACGTTGACGTGCATACCGCGCGAGCCCGAGGTCTTGGGCCAGCCGCGCAGCCCGTGCTCGTCGAGAACGTCGCGCACGAGCAGCGTCACCCGCCGCACAAAGTCCCAGCTCACGCCCGGGCCAGGGTCGAGATCGACGCGCAACTCGTCGGGATGCTCGAGGTCGTCGGCGCGCACCGGGTGCGGATTCAAGTCGATGCACCCGAGGTTCACCATCCACAGAAGCTGCGCCGCGTCGCGCACGACGATCTCTCGCGCCGTCCGCCCCGACGGAAAGCGCAGCTCCACCGTCTCGATCCACTCGGGGCGCTGCTCAGGGGCCCGCTTCTGGAAGAACGGCTCACCCGCGGCGCCATCGACATAGCGTTTGAGCACAATCGGCCGCCCCGCGATGCCGCGCAGTGCGCCCTCCGCGACCGCCGCATAGTACCTCACCAGGTGAAGCTTGGTGTAGCCGGCATCCGGAAAGAATGGCTTGTCGGGGTTCGTGATCACGACCTCCCGGCCAGCGAGCTCCAAGACGGCCTGGCGCTCCTTCCGCATAGGGATCTTCTGCCAGTCTGACTTTCGCAGTGCAAGCCGTGAGAGAGACGCGATGCCCTTACCACCCAATCATTGCGACGCTAGCAGTCGCGGTATGCTCCATTTTACCTCTCTCTGACCGATCTTAGCCTCGACGTTGCTTAGCCCGCTGAGCGCCAGCCCGCGGCTTCGCTGTCAGAATCAAGGCGTCGGGAAACCTCCATGTGACGCATCTCGGAACGGCCTCTCCTTGACGGCGGGACCGGAAGTTCGAATCCATCTCCCTCCGCCGGCGAGTCTCCCTCACCGGTGCTGGAGCGTTAAATCTCAACGGGTAGGGGTTATGGTCAGTCTGAACCCGATGAGGCAAGCGCCGGGAGCGGCGGATCCCGAGATTTGATCATGCTCCAAATGCTCGCCCCGACGTCCGATATCATGTTCTTGAACACAAGCCCCCAGGCGCCGGTTGAAATCGCGAACAACGTCATGATGCAGCCCATCGCCAGGACACACCGGCGCCGAACCACCATTGCATTTGATGCCTCGCCGAGGCAGCCCATGC
>VAZG01000352.1 GCA_005885285.1 Alphaproteobacteria bacterium
TAACGGTGCTGCTCTCTACCCGCCAGCGAACACCCGAGATCGCCTATGTGCTGACCGATTGCGGCGCAAAGCTCCTGATCCATGAGGCGGCGTTATCAGGACGTCTGCCGGAGGCGGCCGATATTCCAGACCTGATGCATCGGATCGCCGTCAGCGACGAAGGCGCTTCGCCGTTCGCAGCTTTAGCCGACAACGCGCCGGCGCAAGCGCCCGCCGACGTCGGCGAGGAAGACACTGCGATGATCCTCTATACGTCCGGCACCACCGGGCGGCCAAAGGGCGCGATGCTCGCGCATTGCAACGTGATCCATTCGGCGATGATCTTTGAGGCCTGCCTGGAGCTGACATCGGCGGATCGCTCGATCGCGGCAGTGCCGCTCGCCCATGTCACGGGCGTCGTCGCCAACGTCATGAGCATGGCGCGCTGCGCCGGCACGCTGATCATCGTCGCGGAATTCAAGGCCGCGGAATACCTGGAGATCGCCGCGTGCGAGCGGATCACCTACACGGTGATGGTGCCGGCGATGTATAATCTTTGCTTGCTGCAAACCGATTTCGACAGCTACGATCTCTCGGCGTGGCGGATCGGCGGCTATGGCGGTGCGCCGATGCCGATCGCCACGATCGAGGAGCTGGCCGTCAAAATTCCCGGCCTGAAACTGATCAATGCCTATGGCTCGACGGAGACCACGTCGCCGTCGACGCTGATGCCGGGCGAATTGACCGCGGCTCACATCGACAGTGTCGGCCTGCCCTGTCCGGGTGTGCAGATTACGGTGATGGATGCGAACGGCCGCGAGCTGCCGCGCGGCGAGATCGGCGAGATCTGGATTAGCGGCGCCCAGGTCATCAAGGGCTATTGGAATAATCATGAGGCGACGGTTGAAAGTTTTACCGGCGGCTTCTGGCATTCCGGCGACCTCGGCTCGATCGACGCCGACAATTTCGTGCGGGTGTTCGATCGCCAGAAGGACATGATCAACCGCGGCGGTTTGAAGATCTATTCCGCAGAGGTCGAGTCCGTGCTCGCCGGTCACGCCGGCGTGGTCGAGAGCGCCATCATCGCCAAGCCGTGCCCAGTGCTCGGCGAGCGCGTGCATGCCGTGGTCGTGACGCGCGATGATGTCGGTGCTGAGACTTTGCGGGCCTGGTGCGCCGAACGGCTATCGGACTTCAAGGTGCCAGAGACGATTGAGCTCACGGCTGTGCCGCTGCCGCGCAATGCCAATGGCAAGGTGATGAAACGGCAATTGCGCGAGGCGCTGGCCGCCCAATAAGGTGGTTTGGAACCGTGTCGGCCGTTCGTCCTCCACTGTTAACGCGTTGATCCAGCTGGCTTTGCCTTGCCGTCGCCATATCGATAGGGTAACGCCGCGCCACGCTGGGAACGGGCTTTTCGGTCGAATAGTGGTCCTGGGGATGGGATATCGTTAAGTGTCTGAATTATTTGATGAAGTAGACGAGGAGGTACGTCGCGATCAGCTCAAAAAGCTGTGGGACCGATATTCGATCTACATCATCGCGCTCGCTGTTCTGATCGTCGCCGCGGTGGGCGGCTGGCGCGGCTACCAGTACCTGGAAGCCAAAAAGGCGGCTGAGGCGGGAGCTGCGTTCGACAAGGCGGTCGAGCTTTCCGAACAGAACAAGCATGGCGAGGCGGAAGCGGCGTTTGCGGAATTGGCCGCGCAAGGCCCGGCAGGCTACCGCGTGCTGGCGCGGTTCCGAGTTGCCGGGGAGGTTGCCAACCGCGATCCCCAGGCGGCGGCCAAAATGTTCGATGACCTCGCCGCTGACCGCAGCGTCGGCGCGGAGCTGCAGGATCTTGCAAAAGTCCGCGCCGCCGGATTGCTGCTGGATGCTTTGAGCTATCCCAACATGCTTCAACGGCTCGAGGCCGCCGCCGCCCCGGGGGCGACCTACCGCCACAGCGCGCGCGAATTGCTGGCGCTGTCGGCCTGGCGCGCCAATGACACCACAGCCGCACGCCAATGGCTGGAGATGATTGCCAACGACGCCGAGACGCCGCCGGGCATGCGCTCGCGCGCGGAAGCGCTGCAGGCTTTGCTTCCGTCGGTCGCGAAGAGCTGACGGCAGGGATAAGGCGGGGATAAGAATGTGATCGGGATATCGACCATGCGCCGCTCGCACCGCCTGATCGCAGCCGCCGTCCTCGTCGCGTTGTCGGCCGCGCTGGCCGGCTGCTCCGGCGGATTGTCCAGTTTCGACCCGACCGATATGCTCGACTGGCTCGACAGCAAGAAGAAGCTGCCGGGCGAACGCAAACCGGTATTTCCCGAGGGCGTGCCGGGCCTCGAACAAGGCGTGCCGAAGGATCTGTACAAGGGCGCACGCGGACAGCAGGAGCAGCAGAACGCCGAGGCCGCTGCGGCCGCTTCCGCTGCGCCGGCTGAGCCGCCGAATGCGAAGCAGGCGAAGTCCAAATCCAGGGGCAAGCAGGCGGCCACTACCGCGAGCACGGCTCCGGCCGAGCAGCAGGCCGCGCCCGACGCGGAGGCGGCGCCCGAGGAGGATGGTACGCCCGCAGCACCGCCCCCGCCCAAGCCGAAGAAGATCGCGCGCAAACGCACCACCGCACCGCCGTCCGACCAGGCCGCCGCACCGCTGGCGCAACCAGCGCAGCAGTCTGCGCAGCCATTCCCGGCGCCGCTGCCGAGCAGCACCTTCCAGCGTTAATTTCCCATCGCCGTCTCATTGACAGGCGCATCATAAAATGCGCTGGGATCATCAATGTCCTTCACGATTGCCATTATCGGCCGGCCCAATGTCGGAAAGTCAACGCTGTTCAATCGGCTGGTCGGGCAGAAGCTCGCGCTGGTCGATCACGAACCGGGTGTGACGCGCGACCGCAGGGAAGGCGAGGCGCGGCTTGGCGATCTCGAATTCACCGTGATCGATACCGCCGGTCTCGACGAAGGCGCTCGCGGCTCGCTCACGGCGCGGATGCAGGAGCAGACGGAAACCGCAATCGCGCTCGCCGACGCCCTGATGTTCGTCATCGACGCGCGTGCTGGGCTGACCCCGAACGATCGTGCCTTTGCCGACTTCGCGCGCCGCGCCGACAAGCCGGTGATCCTGGTCGCCAACAAGGCCGAGGGCAAGCACGGCGAAGTCGGCGCGATGGAATCCTACGCGCTCGGCCTCGGCGATCCCATCGAAGTTTCGGCCGAGCACGGCGAAGGCCTCAGCGATCTCTACGATGCCGTGCGTGCGCTGATGCCGGAGCCCATCGATGAAGAAGATCAGGCGAGCGATGACGACACGGCCGAGGATTTCTCCAAGCGGCCGATCCGGGTCGCGATCGTCGGGCGTCCCAATGCCGGCAAATCGACACTGATCAACCATCTGCTCGGCGAAGAACGCCTTTTGACCAGCCCGGAAGCCGGTACCACCCGCGATTCCATTTCCGTCGACATCAAATGGAAGGACCGCGACTTTCGCGTGTTCGATACTGCGGGTCTGCGGCGGCGCGCGCGGATCGAAGAGAAGCTGGAGAAGCTTTCGGTAGCGGACGCGTTGCGCGCGGTGCGTTTTGCCGAAGTCGTTGTCCTGGTGATCGATGCCCAGAATAAATTCGAAGAGCAGGATTTGCGCATTGCCGACTTGATCGAGCGCGAAGGCCGGGCGCTGGTGATCGCGGTCAACAAATGGGACTTGATGGCGGCAAAGCCCGGACAGATTTCGGCATTGCGCACCGAGGCCGATCATTGGCTGCCGCAGGTCAAGGGCATGCCGGTGGTTGCCGTGTCCGGCCTGATGGGTGAGGGGATCGACCGCCTGATGAGCGCGATCGAGCAGGCTTATGCGGTCTGGAACAAGCGCGTGCCGACCGCGGCGCTCAATCGCTGGTTCGAGCAGGCCGTCGGTGCCAACCCGCCGCCGGCAGTAGCGGGGCGGCGGCTGAAACTGAACTATATTACGCAAACCAAGGCGCGGCCGCCGAGCTTCGTGCTGTTCTGCTCGCGCGCCGACGCCGTGCCGCAATCTTACTTGCGCTACCTCATCAACTCCTTGCGCGAGGCGTTCGATCTGCCGGGGACGCCGGTGCGGATCACGCTGCGCGAGAAGGCCAATCCCTTTGCGCACAAGCGCAAGCGGCCGTCATGAGCGAGGGCGCATCCGAAAGCGTCGCGGCGGTGGCGCCGTTACGCGGCGCGGCGGTCGTCTTCATCTTCGTCACCATCCTGCTCGATACGCTGGCGCTCGGCGTCGTCATCCCGGTCCTGCCCAAGCTGATCGAGAGTTTCGTCAACAACGACACCGCCAATGCGGCGCGCATCTTCGGCCTGTTCGGCACCGTGTGGGCGCTGATGCAGTTTTTCTTCTCGCCGATCGTGGGCGCGCTGTCGGACCGGTTTGGCCGGCGGCCGGTAGTGCTCCTATCGAACTTTGGTCTTGCGCTGGACTACGTGCTGATGGCGCTGGCGCCATCACTCACGTGGTTATTCATCGGCCGGGTGATTTCCGGCATTACCTCGGCGAGCATCTCGACGGCATTCGCCTACATCACCGACCTGACCGCGCCTGAGCAACGCGCTGCGGTGTTCGGCAAGATCGGCGTCGCCTTCGGCGCCGGATTCATCTTAGGGCCAGCGCTTGGCGGATTGCTCGGCGGTATCGAGCCGCGGCTCCCGTTCTGGGTCGCGGCAGCCTTGAGTTTTGCCAACGCCCTTTATGGCCTGCTGATCCTGCCGGAGTCGCTGCCCCGGGATCGCCGCTCGCCATTGCGCTGGAGCAGCGCCAACCCGGTCGGCGCGCTGCATCTGTTGCGTTCGAGCCGCCTGCTCGCCGGGTTGTCGCTGGCAAATTTCTTCGCCCAGCTTGCCCATGTCGTGCTGCCCTCGACCTTCGTGCTCTACGCGACCTACCGCTACGGCTGGGACACGACCACGGTCGGCGCGACGCTCGCGCTTGTCGGCGTCTGCTCCATGGTGGTGCAGGGCACGGCGATCGGGCCGATCGTCAAGCGTTTCGGCGAGCGCCGGGCGCTGTTTTTGGGGCTGGCCAGCGGCGCCGCGGGCTTCCTGATTTTCGGCGCCGCGCCGACGGGTGCGCTGTTCTGGCTCGGCATTCCCGTGATGGCGCTGTGGGGCGTCGCCGGCGCGGCGACACAGGCCTTGATGACACGGCTGGTCGCGCCCGATCAGCAGGGTCAGTTGCAGGGCGCGACCTCGAGCGTGCAAAGCGTTTCGCAGTTGCTCGGGCCATTCCCGTTCACGCTGACCTTTGCCTATTTCATCGGCAGCGACGCGCCCCTGAAATTGCCTGGCGCGCCATTCCTGCTGGCCTCAGTGCTGTTGTTGCTGGCATTCGTTATCGCGGTGCGGACGCTAGCGGGGAATAAAAGCTGACCGCTTCCCGATCAAAATCCGGCTTTCCTGGCCGGCGATTGTGCAATGCAGCATTCCCTGGAGAAGCGGCGTTCGGCGGAAACACCTCGGCAGATCGTTAGCCGGCGATTAGGAAGTTTCTCCCAAGGTGTCAGGTCATCGCTTAGTTTGGCGCTGAGAGGCCACAACTTCATGTTTTCGCATCTGGCGTTGCAATGCTTGTTCATTTCGTAACCGACGAGCCCGCCAAGATCCCGGCCGTCCGTGCGATGCTGGAACCGCGATTTCACGTTGTGCCGCAGTTGTTGGGAGGCAATGACACGGCAATAGGCCCAAGCCATGTGCTCATGGTCGACGCCGACCTGCGCAAGTCAGTTTGCGTCGAGCAAATCAGGCTTGTCTTTCGGGAGCTCAATTGCATCGTCGAAAAGCTGTTTATCGTTCGCAACCAGGTTCGTTCCATGGTGGCGCAAGCGCATGCACTCGGAGCCACCGCCGTGGTCTCGCGCCCAAGGGAAGTCATAGTCAAACTGGCGCAGATCGAACTCGCTAAAAGGGCATCGCAAGCCGATGGCGTTGCCGGCGCCTCACCTGAGGTCACCGATAGTGCCGCAGCCTTCGCGTCCATGTTCTCGGCTGTGCGGCACGGTAAAGCGATTAACCTTTCAGACGCCGAATACGCCACGTCGCAAGTCGTCAATAGCATCGCCCAAAATGGGCTGACTGCGTGGCTCGACAACGTGCGCCGCTATCATGAAGGAACGTTCCAGCATTGCCTGCTGGTCACGGGAGTGGCAGTCAGTTTCGCCTTGGACACTGGGTTCGCCGGCCCGGATGTGGCGCGACTTGGACTGGCGGCAACGCTGCACGACATCGGAAAGGCGCGTATCGCCCTGTCTATCCTCGACAAGCCCGGACGCCTCGACCCCGCGGAAGAGGAGACGATGAGACGCCATCCGGTGATCGGATACGAGTTGTTGAGAGATATCGCACGCGTCAGTCCGGAGATTCTTGATGGAGTGAGGCATCACCATGAATATCTCGACGGTTCCGGTTATCCCGATGGGCTGAAAGCGCCGGAGATTTCCGATCTGGTGAGACTGCTGACCATCTCCGACATCTTCGCCGCGCTTATTGAGGCGAGACCTTACAGGCCTCCGATGTCGCGCCCGGACGCCTACAAGATCCTGTGTGGCATGGACGGAAAACTGGAGAACTCACTGGTCAAGGCGTTCCGGAACGTGGCTCTGCGGGCGTGAAGGATCACAATTCGTCAGCCGGCCGGATTGATCGATCCGGCCGGCTGGTTGACCTCAGCTACTTCTTCACCAGCGGGCACTCGCTTGCTTCGAGCGGCTTGGCCGCATCCTCGGGCGAAATCGTGGCGATCGTCTTGTAATAATCCCACGGGTATTTCGATTCGTCGGGCTTCTTCACCTCGAACAGATAGGCCGGAATGATCCTGCGACCGTCAATGCGCAGCGGGCCCTTGCCGAACAGGGGGTCGTCGGTGGGGATTTCTTTCATCTTGGCGACGACCTTGGCGCCGTCATGCGGATTGCCGCCGAGCGCCTCCAGTGCCTTGAGGTAATGGAGCACGGCGGCATAATTTCCCGCCACCGTCATCGACGGCATGGTGCCTTTCGGCGACAGCTTCTCGAAGCGCTTGGACCATGCGCGGGTCTGGTCGTTCATGTCCCAGTAGAAAGATTCGGTGAAGGTGAGGCCCTGCGCGGTCTTCAAGCCCAGCGAATGGACGTCGTTGATAAACAGCAGCAGCGCCGCGAGCTTCTGGCCACCCGCCACGATGCCGAATTCGGACGCCTGCTTGATCGCATTGGTGGTGTCGCCGCCGGCGTTGGCAAGGCCGATGACCTTGGCCTTCGAGGACTGCGCCTGCAGCAGGAAGGAGGAGAAGTCAGAGGTGTTGAGTGGATGCCTGACAGCGCCCAGCACCTTGCCGCCATTGGCGGTGACGACGGCTGCGGTGTCGCGCTCCAGCGCGTGGCCGAAGGCGTAGTCGGAGGTCAGGAAAAACCAGGTATCGCCACCCGCCTTGGTCAGCGCCTTGCCGGTGCCGTTGGCGAGCATGTAGGTATCATAGGTGAACGAGACGGTGTTCGGCGAACAGGCCTTGCCGGTGAGGTCGGCGGTGGCGGCGCCGGAGTTCAGCAGCACCGCGTTCCTTTCGCGCACGACATTGCTTACGGCCAGCGCGACACCGGAGTTCGGGGTATCGGCGATGGCGTCGACCTTCTCGGAATCGATCCATTGACGCGCAATGTTCACACCGACGTCCGGCTTGTTCTGATGATCGCCGCTCAAGACGTCGATCTTCCACCCCTTGGCCGCGAGACCGGAATCCTCGACCGCCATCTTGATCGCGACCACCGAATTGGGGCCGCCGATGTCGGCATAA
>VAZG01000582.1 GCA_005885285.1 Alphaproteobacteria bacterium
CTTTTCGACGAGCCGGCGCCCGTAGACGAGGGCCGCCGTGAATCCGGAGATGAAAATGAAAACTTCTGCCGCGTCGAAAAAACCAAATGCCTCGAGTGTAAAATAGCTGAGGATGTTCTCCGGAATGTGATCAATAAAGATAAAGATCAGCGCCAAGCCTCGGAAGAAATCCAGGCGGAGATCGCGTGACGTGGGCGACGCGGGCAAGGCCGATTAAGCTCCGGGAAGGGGGCGACGCCGGGCAAAACGCGCCGGACCTTAGCAAAGCCGGAGCGGGGGCGTCGATGCGGCGCCTAGGCCCAAGTCCCTTGATTTGACGAAGAGCCTTTCCGGATCCGTGGGCTGCGCTATGAGAAGTGTCCGCATTGTCACGACGGCCGCGATATTTGGCCACACTGGTGCGAGGATGACGAGATTGTCGCCGGCATCGATCAGCGACTGCGCCATCAGCCTCCCGGCCGTCATCCGCGAGCTCGTCACCAGGACGCGCTCTGGTTCGATTGGGCGACGATAGCCCCGTCAGGTAATCGGCGATGCCTGCAGCGCGCGGTTCGGGAAGTCCTGCTTTGCGGGCATAAAAGAATATGCCCGGCCTGCTGGGCTGTGGTCGCGGCGGTCCCGATGAAAGCCGGCGTCGGCAGGTCCCCTTGGCCGTACCACAGCGGGATCCTTGCGGACCGCCTATTCCGAGCGCCGACACTCGGTGATCCGGGAGACCGGCAGCTTCGCGAATGATCTCGCGCACCCGCGTCGAAAGCTCTTGCCTTATTAACCGATCTGTGACATTCTGTAACACATCGTAACGATACGTACCTTTAAGAACTTTCGGTAGCACCTTCCTAAGCACCTTTGCCTCGGCCAGTACCTTCCAGAATTTTACCCTAAACGAGCCGGCTTTTGCCGGCTCGTGTCGTTTCAGCCCGGCCGCAGAGGACAGCAAAACGGTAACAAGCCTGCCCCCTAGAGTTACACGAGCCTCATGGGCCGGCGTCCCCACCCTGAGCTTCCTACAACTGGCCTAAATTCAAACTTTTGACACTCGACGTACTTCGCGGCTCGCCGGTAGGTTGCCGCGCGAGATGGGGGCCTTCGGCAAATCGATGCTTGTACTGGTCCAGCGGTTTTCGCGGCTGCTGGCGCCTGCGCGGAAAACGACCCGAGGGGCCCGAGAAAACGGCCCGCGAACACCATGAGGAGTCAGTCATGAAGCTGCAAAGCGCCTGCCTCGTATTGGGTGCGGCCTTGGCGTTCACCGCGCCGGCCTGGGCCCAATCGAAGGCGATCCCGCCGGCGAGCATCAGCAACGAAACAAGCTCGGCCGGGACCCAGCAAGGGTCGACGGGCACCGGGACGCAGAGCATGTCGACCGTAACCGGCACGCAAGCCAGCGCAGGTACCAGCACGCGGACGACTACCTCATCAACGGGTGCGTTCCAGAACCTTTCGCCCGGCGGCCAACGGATTGCGCAGTCGCTGTTCAATTCTCAGCACCCGCCCAGCGGCACACAGCCTCGGACTCTGGATCAGATCGCCGCCATGAAAGGTAGGGAAGGCTGGGGACGCGTCTTCAAGGAGATGAAGGCCGACGGGCTTGTGCAGGCCAAGAACCTCGGTCAGGTGGTCAGTGGTCACGCTCAGACCGGAAGCACGAGCGCGTCGACGGGGGCGACCAGCAGCGGCCGTCAAGCCTCGACGCGAAGCGGTGGCCGGACGTCGACGGTCACGAGCGGATCCGCTCGTAGCATGCACTTTGCCAGCGGCGCTCACGGCGGCGGCCGTTATGCCAGCGGCTACTCGGCGCATTACATGGCCGGTCCGGGCATGTATGCCGGCGGGATGCCGGGCGGCGGCTTCCCGGGCGGGGGCGGCGGTGGTTTTCATGGCGGCGGTGGAGGCGGCGGGCACGGCCACGGCCACTAACTGCAGCGATTGATCTAGCGCCCGCCCATCCGGGTGGGCGACGGGCTCATCCCAGACCGGGGTGCACCCGGAACGACGCCTCGGTCTTCTCTTTGACTTCGTCGAACGACACATCGGGCGCGAGCTCGATCAGCTCCATGGCGCCTGCCTTCTTGTCGATCGCGAAGACGCCGAGATCGGTAATCACCGTGTCGACAACACCGGCGCCAGTCAGCGGCAGGGTGCAGCGGTGCAGCAGCTTCGGTTCGTTTTTGGCGGTATGCTCCATCAGCACGACGACGCGCTTGACCCCGGCAACGAGATCCATCGCGCCGCCCATGCCCTTAACCATGCGGCCGGGGATCATCCAGTTCGCGAGATCGCCGTTCTCGGCGACCTGCATCGCGCCAAGGATCGACAGAT
>VAZG01000353.1 GCA_005885285.1 Alphaproteobacteria bacterium
CCTTTGTGGTCGGCGATCAGGTCGAAGGATTTGCGGATGCAGGTCAGCATGCCCAGCGCCAGCACGTCGACCTTCATCATGTTCAAGGCGTCGACGTCATCCTTGTCCCATTCGATGAAGGTGCGGTCCTCCATCGCGGCGTTGCCGATCGGCACATAGGTGTCGAGCCGGTCCTGGGTCAGCACATAACCGCCGACATGCTGCGACAAATGCCGCGGGAATTCGATCAGCTCGCTGGCAAGCTCGAACGCGAGCTCGATCATCGAATTCGCAGGATTGAGCCCCGCCTGCTTGACCTGCATATCGTTGAGGCCCTTGCCCCAGCTTCCCCACACCGTATTGGCCAAGGCGGCCGTGACATCTTCCGTCAGGCCCAACGCCTTGCCGACGTCGCGGATCGCGCTGCGCGGACGATAGTGGATGACGGTCGCAATGATCGCCGCGCGGTGGCGGCCATACCGCCGGTAGACATATTGCATCACCTCCTCGCGGCGCGAATGCTCGAAGTCGACGTCGATGTCCGGCGGCTCCAGCCGCTCCTTGGAAATAAAGCGCTCGAACAGAAGATCCACCTTGGTCGGATCGACGGAGGTGACACCGAGCACGTAGCAGACGGCCGAGTTGGCGGCCGATCCCCTGCCCTGGCAAAGGATGCCCTGGCTGCGCGCATAGCGCACGATGTCGTGCACGGTGAGGAAATAATGCGCGTATTTGAGCTCGGCGATGAGGTCGAGTTCCTTGCGCAAGATGGCGCGAAGCGTATCGCTGAGCCCGCCGGGGAAATGTTGCTCAGCGCCGGCCCAGGTCAGGTCTTCCAGATGCTGCTGCGCGGTCTTGCCGGGCGGCACCGGCTCGTCCGGATACTGGTATTTGAGCTGATCGAGTGAGAAATGGATGCGACCGGCAAAGCGCATGGTTTCCGCGATCGCCTCGGGGAAGTCGCGAAACAGCCGCGCCATTTCGTCTGCTGGCTTGAGATAACGCTCCGCATTGGCCTCGAGACGTTTGCCGATAGCGTCGATGGTCGTCTTCTCCCGGATGCAGGTGAGCACATCCTGCAAGGGGCGGCGCGCGGGATGGTGGTAGAGCACCTCGTTGGTTGCGAGCAGCGGCACCTTTGCCGCCACGGCGATGTGATTGAGCCGCGCCAGGCGGCGCCGGTCATCGCCGCGATAGATGAGGCTTGCGGCGAGCCACACGCCATCGGCGCGGCTATCTCTTAATCGCTCCAGAACCCTCAGGACGCCGGCCGCCTCGAAGCGATGCGGCAGCATCACGACCAGAAGCTGGCCTTCGCAGAATTCCAGGAGGTCATCGAACCCCAAATGACATTCGCCCTTCTCGATTCTTTCAATATCGTCCCCGCGTTTGCCGCGGGTGAGCAACTGGCACAGCCGGCCGTAAGCCGCGCGGTCGCGCGGATAGACCAGGATATCCGGCGTGCCGTCGATAAAGACGAGGCGCGAGCCGATCAGCAGCTTCGGCTTATATTGAACTTCCGGGTTTTCCAGCTCCTTGTAGGCCCGCACCACGCCGGCCAGCGTGTTGTGATCGGCGATGCCGATCACGGCAAGCCGCAACTCGCTTGCCTGATGCACATAGACGCGCGGATCCGAGCCGCCGCGCAGGAACGAGAAATTCGTGGTGATGCCGATCTCGGCATAGCCAGACGTTGGCTCAACGCCGACGGGACTATTCATGCGAACAACCCATGCACGAACCAGTTGGCAGGCGCAGGCTTACCTTCCTCGGTAACGAGTTCGCTGCCATAAAGACCATCGCGATAGATCCAGAAGCGCAAGCCCGCTTCATCCTCGATGCGGAAATAATCGCGCGTCAGCACTTCGCCGTCCTGCTTCCACCATTCCATGGCGATGCGCTCGGGCCCTTCCGCCCGCACCACCGCATGCACCGCGCGCCGCCAGGTGAAGTGATGCGGAGGCCCGTCTGGAACCGTTGCAAACGGCACTTTGATGGGCTCGGGCTTTTCAAACAGCCGCAACGGGCGCAGCGGCGGCTCGCTCTCGGCACGCGCCGGCCAGGCTGCCTGGGCCGAGGCGGTCAAATGATGCTGCGCCGGTGCCGCCCAAACCGCGCGCTCCGGAATATGGGTGTCCTGCGGCAGGTGCACGATCACGCGGCGGCCGCCGATTCGCGCGGCGATGCGGTCGATCAGATCAGCCAGCTTGTCATTATCGTGGACATTGGCATCAAGGTCACGCTGCTGCTGCACGACGATTTCGGTGCGGCTTGCGGACAGCCGAATGAGATCGAAGCCGAAACCGGGATCGAGCGGATCATTCAGGGCCTCGAGCCGCTCGCGAAACAGGCGGTCGATCACTTGAGCCTTGGTCGCCGGCTGTCCGGTGTCGACCACAATCGCACGTACCGCGCCGTCGGTGCGGAAGAAGCCTGCTTCCAGCCGCCGCGCACCCTTGCCCTGCTTGCCCATCGCCGCGACAAGCATGTGCGCCAATTGCGATAGCGTTATCGAAATCACGTTCTCGGTCGTCACCGGTTCGGCAAAGCGCTTTTCCACGATGTAATCCGGCAACGGCTTACGCGGACTGATCGGCGCATCGCCCTCACCCAAGGCGTGCGCCAGCCGGGTCGTGAAGTCCCCGCCGAACCGCGCGGTGATTTCGTAAGGCGCGCGCGCGGCGACATCGCCGATGGTTTTCAACCCGGCACGGCGCAGGCCGGTTGTGATCGCCGCATCGGCGCCGAGCGTGGACACCGGCAAGGGATTGACCGCCTCGGCTTCCTCGCCGTCCTTCACGATTCTGCCGGGGCTTCCGCGCGTCAGCGTGCGCGCGCAAACCGATGTACTTGCAATCGCCGCGCTGACGAAAAAGCCATGCCGGGTCAGCGCGCCGCAGATCATTCTCAGCAGCGCGGCCTCGCCGCCGAACAAATGGGCACAGCCGGTAATGTCCAGGAACAGGCCATGCGGCGGATCGAGCGCCACCAGCGGCGTGAAACGGTCGCACCAGTCGGCGATATCGTCCAGGATTTTGGCATCCGCGACCTCATCGGCATCGAACACCATCAATTCCGGACAGATCGCGCGGGCATTGGCGAGCGGCAGGCCTGCCTCAAGACCGCAACGCGCGGCTTTGTCGTCGAGGGCATAAATCTGCAACGCGTTGTTCTCTTTGGCGACGACAACGCTGGGAACATTATCCGGCGCGGCATTCTCGCGCGCGACGCTGGAACTTTTTTTTGACGCGTTTTCTTTACGCGAACCGGTACCCACTTCGCTTGAAAACGCTTTGCGTTTGATGCGGTCGATGGGCAGGCGCGGCAGCCACAGGCTGAGGATACGCCGCCGGTTCGCCGAAAAGGCACTCATCACATTTCCATTCCATGATCCATCGCCCGAGAGGGCCATGACGATTGCGAACGAGCTCGGCGTCGAACACCGGCGCGCCCCACGCGCTCCCGGGCGCCGCCAGCGTTAAAGGTGCGGCGGGCGGTGAATGCGCCGCACGCACGATCCATCTACTCTCCGCCGTCGAGGGCAACGGCTGCGCCGCCACCCGCAACAGCAGCCCGGTGACGCCGGAAGCTTGCGCAGCCAAGGTCAGTTTACGGCTGGCTGTAAGATCGAGCTGACGCACCTCGCCCCAGAGCTCCAGCACGACAGCGCCGACCGCGTCGCAGGCCAGCGCGTCGGCTGCGGTTCGCAACGCGGTGTCGACATCGGCCGCGCGCACGCTTACCACGCAGCGCGGATCGAGGCCGAGTTCGGCCCATCCGCTCATCGACAGCGCGCCCAATTCGATTTCGGAAAAATCCTGCCGCACCCAGACCAGCGGCCGGCGCGGCGCAAGGCGCCCGGCAAGACCTGCGATGAATCCGGTCGCGGCTGCGCTCTGATGACCTGCGGAAAACACCTCGTGCACCGTGGCGGCCGCAAGGCCACCGCGCAGCGTCGCATCCGCTCCGGCATGCCCAAGCGCCACCTTGTTAGGGGCGTAGCCATCGCCATGCGCCTCAAGGCGCTCGATGTCGCCGCGTAAACTCGCAAGCGTGCTCATGCGTGCGCTCATCATGCGCACTGCTCCCAAGATTTCGGCCTGGCTGGTTTTTTTCTAATAACCCGCGTCTGGCTCATTTGTTCATGATATGTTCTAATATAAAGCTAACAGGCCCCGCGGAGTCAACCGGAATTGGCACTTCAAGGGATTCACCAGCAAAATCAGGGGGATTCAATGCATTTCATCACCCTCGACAGCAACACCGATTTCAATGGCTGGCGAAAGGCCGCGCGGGTGCTGGCGCAAAACGACGTGAAGCCGTCCGATGTGACATGGGCGGTGCGAGGCAACGAACCCCAGTTGCTCGAACCACCTATGGCAGATCAAGCGTTTCAACCACCACAAGGCAGCTTCAACGTATCGGCAAAATTCGTTGAGCTTGCGCAATCCGCGATCTTGCATCGCGACGTCAAACGCTTTGCTATTCTGTATCGCCTGGTGTGGCGGCTGCGCAGCCATCATGACCTGCTGAGCGCCGCTGATGATCCCGACGTTGCGCTGGCAACAGCGATGGCGAAGGCCGTGCACCGCGATCAGCACAGGATGCAAGCCTTGACCCGGTTCCGCGAAATCGGCCGCGAACAATACTCGCATTTCGTCGCCTGGTTCGAGCCGGAGCACCACATCGTCGAAGCGACCGCGCCGTTCTTTGCCAGCCGTTTTGCGGACATGCCGTGGTCGATCCTCACCCCCGATGTCTGCGCGCATTGGGACGGCCATGCCGTCTCGATTACGTCAGGCATCCCCAACGAGGGGGCGCCGATCGAAACCCGGCTCGAGGAAATCTGGCGACACCACTACGCAGGCATTTTCAATGCGGTCCGGCTGAAGGTAAAGGCGACGCAGACGGAAAGGCCGAAACCCTACTGGAGGAACCTACCGGAAGCCTCGATCATTAAACAGTTAATCGCCGATACCGAATGCTGGATCGGCTCTGGGATCGCCAATGCCGGAGCGGCATCCGAGAGATGGCCGGAGGCTTCGATGAAGCGAAAATCCTCAAGCTCAGCCGAAAATATCGAAACGCTGCGCGAGGAAGCGGCCTCCTGCCGCGCCTGTCCCCTCTACAAAAATGCGACCCAGACCGTGTTCGGCGAAGGTCCGCAAGCCGCGCAAATCGTGTTGGTCGGCGAGCAGCCCGGCGACAAGGAAGACCTTGCCGGCAAACCGTTCGTGGGTCCTGCCGGCCTGATGCTCGACCGCGCGCTGCAACAAGCAGGCGTCGATCGCAAGAAGGTCTACATCACCAATGCGGTCAAGCATTTCAAATTTGTCCCGCGCGGAAAAATCCGGCTGCATCAGAAGCCGAATACGCCGGAGATCAAGGCGTGCCGGCAATGGTATGAACGCGAACTGGCCTCGATCAAACCCGACCTGGTAGTGGCCATGGGCGCGACATCAGCGCAGTGCGTGTTCGGAAAGCTCACACCGATCAACAAGAACCGCGGTCACCTGATCGATCTTTCTGACGGGATCAAGGCGCTGGTAACGGTGCATCCGTCCTTTATCTTGCGGCAGCCCGACGAAGACGCCAGGGCGCGAGAATATGCGCGGCTCGTCGACGATTTCAGGATTGCCGCCGATTTCCTCAAAAAATCAGTCCGCGCCGCTTAAGAGCCGCGCGGACGGTCGGGAACTGGCCATTTAGCCGGCCAATTTCAACCTACTGTCACACGCATCGATCAAAATCCCGTCCCATTGGGACATGGGAGTTTGACATGAGCGATATGGCGTTACCCGGTTCGATCGAGCCTGCCCTGCGGAAGGGTCCGGATCTCGACAAGGGCTTTCATCCATTGACCGGCATTATCTACATGGGGGTGGTCGCCGCCGCCCTGCTATTTGTTGCCTACAGCATCTATTCCGATATCGATGCGACCGGCACGCGGGTCACCTCGTATCTGCCCTATCTCCTGCTCTTTGTCGCGCTTCTGATCGCGCTCGGCTTCGAGTTCGTCAACGGCTTCCACGACACCGCCAATGCGGTTGCCACCGTGATCTATACGCGCGCGATGCCCGCCCACATTGCCGTGGTCTGGTCGGGCATGTTCAATCTGTTTGGCGTTTTGCTTTCCAGCGGCGCGGTGGCCTTCGGCATCGTGTCGCTGCTGCCGGTCGAGCTGATCCTGCAGGTCGGCAGCAGCGCCGGCTTTGCCATGGTGTTCGCACTTCTGATCGCCGCCATCATCTGGAACATAGGCACTTGGTATCTTGGGCTGCCGGCCTCGAGCTCGCACACCCTGATCGGATCGATCATCGGCGTCGGCATCACCAACGCGCTGTTGCGCGGCCGCGACGGCACCTCCGGTGTGGACTGGTCGCAGGCGACCAATATCGCCAAGGCGCTCCTGCTATCGCCGCTTTTTGGTTTCGCGTTGGCGGCGATCCTGCTCTATGTCGTGAAGATGATCTTGCAGCGCGCGACGCCTGCGCTGTTCGCCGAGCCCGTCGGCAACCAGCCGCCGCCGTGGTGGATCCGGGGCATCCTGATCCTGACCTGCACGCTGGTCAGCTTCTTCCATGGCTCGAATGACGGTCAGAAGGGAATGGGCCTCATCATGCTCATTCTCATCGGCACCGTGCCGACCGCCTATGCGCTCAACCGCGCGCTGCCGTCGAGCCAGATCGCACAATTCAGCGCGAATTCGATGGCTGCGAGCAAGGTCATCGAGAGCAAGGCCGCCGGCTACAACGTGATCGGCAACCCGCGGCCGGCCGTGACCAGTTATGTCGCGCAGCACCAGATCAATGAAGGCACCTATCCGTCATTGGCGGTGCTGGTGCGCGACATCTCCAACCAGGTCAACCAGTATGGCTCGCTGGCGAAATTCCCGGCGGAGGCCGTCGGCAACACCCGCAACGACATGTACCTGGTCTCCGAGGCACTTCGCTTCCTGATGAAGGACAAGGAAGCCGAACTCTCCGGCACCGAGGTTGCCACGCTCAACAGCTACAAGGGCTCGCTCGACAGCGCGACGAAATTCATTCCGGGCTGGGTCAAGATCGCCGTCGCCATCGCGCTCGGCCTCGGCACCATGGTCGGCTGGAAGCGCATCGTCGTCACTGTCGGCGAGAAGATCGGCAAGACCCACCTGACCTACGCGCAAGGCGCGTGCGCCGAAATCACGGCGGCCGCGACCATCGCGGCGGCCGACGGGTTCGGCCTGCCGGTCTCGACCACGCACGTGCTCTCGTCCGGCATCGCCGGCACCATGTCGGCCAATGGATCGGGGCTGCAGTGGTCGACGATCCGCAACATCGCCATGGCGTGGGTGCTGACGTTGCCGGCGGCGATGGTGATCTCCGGCACGCTGTACTACGTGTTCTCGCATCTGTTCTAAAGCGCGATGGTTCTGGGTTGGTTCGGCGCGGGCGTCACCTCGCCCCGCCTGCGGGGAGAGGTCGAAGCCGAAGGCTTCGGGTGAGGGGGACTTTCCGCGAACACAACTCTCGGCGTCTTCGCGGAAGCAGCCCCTCACCCCAACCCTCTCCCCGCGAAGAGCGGGGCGAGGGAGAAGTGGCCCA
>VAZG01000508.1 GCA_005885285.1 Alphaproteobacteria bacterium
ATCCTGCGCCGCCCCGCTGGGCTTTCCGCCGCTGAACGGCACGAACACCACTTTGTAGCCGTTGAGCGGCGTTCGATCCCAGCTTCCGTGTTCGCCGACAAACGCGCCGCTGCGGTAGTTGGCGGGAAGCTCGGTGCCAGTATACATCGCCAATCCCAATGGCGCGACGTGCGAACTCAGCGCGTAATCCGGCGCAATCGCCGTGGCCACCAGATCGGGCCGCTGCGGCATGATGCGGGGATCGAGGTGTTGGCCATAATAGCTATAGGGCCAGCCGTAGAAGCCTCCATCCTGCACCGAGGTCAGATAATCCGGGACCAGGTCCGGCCCGATCTCGTCGCGCTCGTTGGCGATGGCCCAGAGTTTGCCGGTCTCGGGCTCCCATTGCAGCCCGGTGGGATTGCGCACGCCGCTGGCGAAGATGCGATGCGCGCCGGACGCGCGGTCGACCTCCCAGATCGCGGCGCGTTCATATTCGGCGCCAATTCCGTTTTCGCCGATGTTGCTGTTTGATCCGACCCCGACATAGAGCTTGGAGCCGTCCGGACTGGCCAACAGAGCCTTTGTCCAGTGATGATCGATGGGCCCGCCGGGAAGATCGGTGAGCTTGGTGCCCGGCGCAGTGATGCTGGTCTGTCCATCCTGATAAGGATAGCGGACGATGGCATCGGTGTCGGCGACGTAAAGATCGTGGCCAACCAGGGCGACGCCAAACGGCGACTTGAGGTGATCCAGAAACACGGTGCGCAGCTCGGGAACGCCATCGCCATTGGTATCGCGTATCAGCGTGATGCGATTGGCGTCCTTTGCTTTGGCGCCGGCGAACCACTGCACCCAGCCGGTGATGATATCCTTGGGCCGGTAAATCGGCGCTTTTGGACCATTGCTCTCGACCACCAGTATGTCCCCGTTCGGGAGGACGTAAAGCGAGCGCGGATGCTGAAAGCCGGTCGCCAAGGCATGGACCTGCAATCCCTGCGCCACCGCGGGAGTTTCATCCTTTCCCCATCCGACCGCCTTTGCGATCCGTATCGGCGGCATCAAATACTGCTGGAGTTGGGGCAGCACGGGATTTGCGCCGATCTGCACTCGCGGGTCGCCGCCATTGTCGTCGCAGCCGGCGAGCGTAAGCGCAGCGACGGCGACAGAGAGAAAAGCGAGACGACGCGCTAGCTTTGGCGAGCCTGCATTTTTGAGGGTGTGCATCATACTAACCTCCAACCCGAAGCCGATTTGCCAGGGCCGAAGCAACCCCGGCCGTCAACAAGAGAACGGCGACGACGAGCGCGGAAAGCATCAGACCTGTCGGCACCACTGCGGTGTAGCCGTCGCGGCTGTGAACGAAGGCGTTGACTAGCGAGAGCGAGGCGGCGAGTACGTAGCCAATAATGCGGGGCCAGGCTGGCCTGTCGATTTGTCTGCCGCCGGTAAGGTCGATCGCGTAGGCGATGGCGGCAAGGCAAGCCATGACCAGGCCTGCGGCGATCAGCCAGATCGAGAACCTTTCCCACACGACGTCGGGAGCCTGCCAATAGGCAAGATCGGTCACGAGCGCGCCGACGAAATAGGCGGCGGAAAACGACACCAGCATTTTATGTATCGGTCGTCCTCGAGGTTTTGCGGCAGGCTTCAAATTGGCATCGCCAATCAAAGCCGCGTCCGTGATCGTCGCGTGCTTCATGCGTTAGGCCTCCTGATGAGTTGGATGATATTTACGATAGTCCGGCGGCATGGCCGTGCGAAAATGGCGAGTCGTTGCCTCACTTGAACTTCGGAACGACCGGGACGGTGATGTGCGGCGGCGGCAGCGAGGGTATCTTGGAGGCGTTTTCGATGCCGCTCGGATCGTTCAATACATTGTTGACTCCACCGGCGGCTGCGGGTCCTGGCGGAATTCCGCTGATTGCCAGGTTTCCGGCTCCCGCATCACCGGCCATCATTGCAAATGATGCGGCAGGCGCTGTCAGAAAAATGAATAATCCGACGGCAATCTTTGCCGAGATCTTGG
>VAZG01000057.1 GCA_005885285.1 Alphaproteobacteria bacterium
GCTCGATGCCGGTACCGAAGTCTTGCCGGGTGACCGCAAATTCCAGGATTATGCCTTCCCGCCGGAGATCGGATACCCATCCTTCGCGCGCGAGAACAAGAACCGCCCGATCGACCGGCAGCCGCTCAATCCGCCATCCGACCTTGGCGGATGGTATCCGCAGACGTTCCCGCTGTATTGAGCGCGATCGCGATCGACTGACGGCGTCATGCGCGCTTGTCGCGGGCATCTACGTCTTGTTTCCTTGAAGCGCCTGAAGACGTGGATGGCCGGGACAAGCCCGGCCATGACGGCCTCGAATTTAGGCGTGCCGCTTTTCGAGTTCCTTCAAAATCGCTTCGCCCATCTGCGTCGTGCTCGCAGGCTTGGTGCCCGCGGACTTGATGTCCGCGGTGCGCAGGCCGCTTGCAAGCACGGAGGCGATTGCCGCGTCGAGCTTGTCGGCGAGCGCGCCCATGTCGAAGGAATAGCGCAGCGCCATGCCGAACGACGCGAGCATCGCGATCGGGTTGGCAAGCCCTTGGCCAGCGATATCGGGCGCCGA
Source organism: Alphaproteobacteria bacterium (assembly GCA_005885285.1). Lineage (GTDB taxonomy): Bacteria > Pseudomonadota > Alphaproteobacteria > Rhizobiales > Xanthobacteraceae > Bradyrhizobium. The sequence continues at coordinate 545 of VAZG01000057.1, forward strand.
ACCGTGCACCGGCTCATAAAGCGCTTTGCGTTTCTTGCTCTTGGCGTCGACCTCGCCGAGGGACGCCGACGGCAGCATGCCGAGCGAGCCGGTCAGCATCGCCGCGATATCGGACAGCATATCGCCGAACAGGTTGTCGGTGACGATGACGTCGAACTGCTTGGGCGATTTTACCAGATTCATGCCGCCGGAATCGGCAAGCTGATGCTCGAGCGTCACGTCCTTGTATTCGCGGGCGTGAAGGAGCGTCACCACTTCGTTCCACAGCACGCCCGTTTTCATCACGTTGCGCTTTTCCATCGAGGTTAGCTTGTTGCGGCGCTTGCGCGCGAGGTCGAAGGCGACGCGCGCAATGCGCTCGATCTCGTAGGTGTCATAGACTTGGGTGTCGACCGCGCGCTTCTGGCCGTTGCCCAGATCGGTGATGGTTTTCGGCTCGCCGAAATAGACGCCGCCGGTGAGCTCGCGCACGATCATGATATCGAGGCCTTCGACCGCCTCGCGCTTGAGACTGGACGCATCGGCCAGCGCTGGATAACACACCGCGGGGCGCAGATTGGCGAACAGGCCGAGTTCCTTGCGTAAGCGAAGCAGGCCCGCCTCAGGCCGCGCCTCATAGGGCACGCTGTCCCATTTCGGCCCACCCACCGAGCCGAAGATGATGGCGTCCGCGGCTTTCGCCTTGGCCATGGTGTCTTCGGTGATGGAGACCTTGTGCGCGTCATAGGCCGAGCCGCCGACCAGGCCCTGTTCGGTTTCGAAATGCGCGATGCCGTTGGCGTTCAACCAGTCGATCAACCGCTTCACCTCCGCCGTCACTTCGGGGCCGATGCCGTCGCCGGGGAGCAGCAGGAGTTTGTGGGTCGCCATGGTCGGTATTTCCTCAAGATGCCGGTTGTGCGCGGAGTGCTAGTGCGGCATTGCGCTGATGGCAAGACACCATTGCCGGCGCCGCCCTGTGCAAGGGCGCCGAACCCTGCCACATTGCGCGTTGCCGGAGTAATCCCTTGCACGCCCCCGATCGTCCCCAGACCTACGCGCATCCCGCGCGGCTGATCCTGATTTTGTCGCTGGCGCCGACCATCGGTCTCGGCATCGGCCGCTTTGCCTATGCGCTGGTGCTGCCGGACATGCGCGATCAGCTCGGCTGGTCGTATTCGGCCGCCGGCTTCATGAACACCATCAACGCCGTCGGCTACCTCGCCGGCGCCCTGCTCGCGTCGCGCATGATCCGCCGCTTCGGGTTGTCCAGCACCGTCCGCTCGGCGACGCTGGCCTGCCTCTTGTCGCTCGCGCTGTGCGCGCTGTCCGGAAATTTCGTGGTGCTGAGCTTGGCCCGCCTGCTCATTGGCGTCGCTGGTGCGGCTGTATTCGTCGGCGGAGCGGCACTGGCGACGACGATTGCGCAATCACGCCCCGAGCGGGCCAATTTTCTCATGAGCCTGTTTTATGCCGGACCCGGGCTCGGCATCCTGTCTTCCGGATTGATCGCGCCGTTCGTGTTGCAAGCCTTCGGCCCCGGCTCGTGGTGGATCGTATGGTGGGCGCTGACGCTGCTTTCGGTCGTCATGACTATCCCGCTCATGCTTGCGCCGCTCGATACTCGTGCCGCCGTTGACCGTACGACACGTAGCGCATTCTCCATCCGGCCGGTGCTGATCTATCTCGTGGGCTATTTCCTGTTTGGCGCCGGCTACATCGCCTATATGACCTTCATGATCGCCTATGTCCGCGACGGCGGCGGTGGAGCCGCAGCGCAAAGTGTCTTCTGGAGCCTGATCGGCATCAGCGCGTTCGCGACGCCATGGGTATGGCGGTCCGTGCTCGCGCTCGATCGTGGGGGCCTCCCGACCACCATCATCCTCGGCGTCAACGCGATCGGCGCCGCGCTGCCGATCTTCGGACATTCGCCGCTGCTGCTGGCGATATCGGCGCTGGTGTTCGGCGTGGCTTTTTTTGCAGTAGTCGGATCGACCACCGCCTTCGTGCGCTTCAACTATCCACCGGCCCGCTGGCCGGCCGGGATCGCGGCGATGACGATCGCGTTCGGGATTGGCCAGACGCTGGGACCCCTCTTGGTAGGCACGATCACGGATGCTATGGGCAGCCTGTCATTTGCCCTGAACGTTTCCGCCGCGATGCTGGCTCTCGGTGCCATCGCCGCAATGTTCCAGAGGAAACTTTCGAGCACCTCTTAAGAATGGCAATTGAGTTGGCTTGCCGGTGGGCTATCGTGACATCGACCAGGCCATGGGAGTTCGCAATAAACCCTGTCGACGCCAGCGAAACGATGATGAAATCCGCCAACAGCCCCGTCTCTCGGAGCCGCCGTATTCTGGCCGGCTTGCTCGGCGCGCCGATCGCGCAGTCTGCGGCGCCGGCCATGCACGAGCGGGCGGCAGACGCGCTGGAGCTTCACTGCCACTATCAGCTCATCGAGATCGCGGGCGCCGGGCGAGAGGAGTTAAGGATTTTGCTTGAAGGCGTCCGGCGGCTGGGTTTCGCCGGGATCAACGTCACGTTTCCCTATAAGGAAGCCGTCCTCGAACTGCTCGACGAGCTGTCGCCGGGCGCCGAATCGATTGGCGCGGTCAATACCATCGTGGTGCGTGATCGCAGATTGATCGGCCACAATACCGACACGACAGGCTTTGCGCGGGCCGTTGCCGCACTCGTCTGCGGCTCCTCGAATGGCGCGGTGGCCGTCATCGGCGCGGGCGGCGTCGGCAAGGCAATTGCCTTTGCGCTAGTCGGGTTAGGCGTCGAGCAATTGCGGCTGTTCGATTGCGAGCAGGCCAAGGCTGCGGACCTTGCCGCAAGGCTCGACGGCCACGGGAAATCAAACGTCAACACGCGGGTGGCATCCAGCGTCGAGGAGGCGCTGCACGGCGTTGCGGGCGTAGTCAACGCTTCCCCGGTCGGGATGCTGCCGAGCCTTGGCACACCGGTTCCGGATAGCCTGCTGCATCCCGGACTGTGGGTCGCCGACGCCGTCTATTCTCCGCTGTGGACGCCGCTCCTGACCGCCGCCCAGGCCAAGGGCGCTACCGTCATGACCGGGCGCGAGCTTGCGATCTATGCCGCCGCCGATGCGTTTGACTTATTTACCGGGTTTGCTCCATCCCTCCCCGAGATGGGAATTGCATTCGACGCCGTGATGGCAAGAAGACACGCCGCGTCAAACGCTGGATGCGCCGGCTCGATCGGAGTGCAGGAACGTCGCGCGGCTCAATTGCCGCTGAACGAATTGTAGCCCTGGTCTTCCCAGTAGCCGCCCTTGTACTCGTTGGTGACTTCCATCGAGATCACGTATTTCGGGTTCTTGAAGCCTAGTTTTGTCGGCACCCTGATTTTCATCGGAAAGCCATAGGCGCGGGGCAAGATCTCGTCGGCGAATTTGAACGTCATCTGAGTCTGCGGATGCAGCGCGGTGCGCATGTCCAAAGGTGAGTTGTAGCCTTCCTTGTCGGCGCACTGGAACCAGCAATATTTGGCGCTGGTGTCGGCGCCGATTATTTTGAGGAAATCGCGCAACGGCGTGCCGCTCCAGCTCCCGATTGCGCTCCAGCCCTCGACGCAGATATGGCGCGTGACCTGCTTGACCTGCGGCAGCTTGTAGAGCTCCTCCAGCGTCCAGGACTTCTTGTTGTCGACGAGGCCTCGCACCTCGAGCTTCCATGACTTGCCATCGATCTCTGGCGCGTCGTCAACCTCGTAATAGGCGTTGAACGGGAACGGCTTTGTAATCGCGCTTTCCGGAAAGGTCGGCGCCAGCGCGTCGGGATTGAAGATCCATGCCTGCACGGCATCGTTGAATTTCGAGACTTTCTTCAACACCTCTTCGGCCGAGGAACTGTCGGTGATGTCGCATCCGGTCAAAAGCGTCAGCGCACCCAGGCTGGCGCCGCCGGCGATGAAGCGGCGACGCGCCGGATCAGGCATCACCTTCACGGCGTCCCTGACCAGCAATTTCTTGTCGACGCCCGGGATCAGAAGCGAACGCATGCGGCCCATGGTATCTCTCCTCGAAATTTAGCGGCCGATGATCATGGCGCGCAGGCTTTTGGGCACCAGCAGTGCCAACGCGACGTGAACAATGAGAAACGCGACAATCAAAGACATGCAGATGAAGTGCACGTAACGCGCGATGTCGTAATCGCCGAACAGCGCCGCCAGCCAATGCAGCTGCACCGGCTTCCAGATCGACAAGCCCGACAGCACGATGACGATGCCGACGACGATGATGCCGGTATAAAGCAGCTTCTGCACGTAATTATACTTGGTCAGATCGTCATGCGCGAGCCTGAAGGTCAGCGCCGCCTTGATGTCCGAGATCACGCCGCTCGGCGTGATCGGCAGCAATTTCTTGCGGAAGCGGCCGGTGGCAAAACCTACGGTAAGATAGACGAGGCCGTTGACCACTAACAGCCACATCGCGGCGAAGTGCCACAGCAGCGCCCCGGCCAGCCAGCCGCCGAGCGTGATGCTGCTCGGAAACCGGAAATCGAACAGCGGCGATGCGTTATAGATCTGCCAGCCCGACATGATCATCAGGGCCATGGCGAACGCGTTGATCCAGTGCGTTACCCGGACCCAGCCGGGCTGGATGACCTTGCCGGTCGGGGGCGTCACGTGCTGGTCGCTGACTGTTAGGCTCGACATGGCTGATTCGTCCTTGGCGTCCGTCACCCCGCTTATACGCTGGGAACCGGCTTTCTGTTACCGCATTGGCGCTATCAGAATCATTGATGGTGGACGTGACGGTCACAAAAAAGCGAGCCGGGCTTCCGCGGCTCGCTTCCTTGCGCGTCCCGTTGGGGAACGGGAACTAATCGGGCGCGCGGGTTACGACGCCGGCAGCAAGACGGTGTCGACCACGTGGATGACGCCGTTCGACTGATGGACGTTGGAAATCGAGACCATCGAGCTATCGCCCTTGGCGTCGATGATCCAGACCTTGCCGTCGGACCGCTTCACGGTGAGTTCTTCGCCTTCGGCGGTCTTGAGCTTCTTGCCGTCGGTCAGGTCGGACGCGTCAAGCTTCCCCGGGACCACATGATAGGTGAGGATCTTGGTCAGGGTCGCCTTGTTCTCGGGCTTGACCAGATTGTCGACGGTGCCGGCCGGCAGCTTGCCGAAGGCGGCGTTGGTCGGCGCGAACACCGTGAACGGGCCCTTGCCTTCCAGGGTTTCGACCAGCCCGGCGGCCTTCACGGCGGCAACAAGTGTGGTGTGGTCCTTGGAATTCACGGCGTTCTGGATGATGTTCTTGGAGGGGAACATCGCCGCGCCGCCGACCATCACGGTCTTTTCCTGCGCGCTGACGGGTGCTGCGACGGTAGCCGTAAGGGCCAATGCGCCGAAGGCAACGGCGGACAAAAAGGCAATACGCTTGGACATGGATAGTCTCCCGATTGAATAGGTTGACCGGCGGGCCGCGCCGGCGGTGAAGGGGCAACAACGACGCTTGCTTGGTTGATGATCGGCGTCGCCGTTGCTCGGAATTACGGGAGGTTTTGGCCGCGGTTTCGAATTATAAATTTTTGCGGATTTGAAACTTTTTGAAGCAATGGCCGTGTATGCGCCTCTCCGTCAATGCGAGGAGCGCGAGCGACGAAGCAATCCATGCAGGTTATCGCGGTGCGGCGGACTGCTTCGCGGAGCCTGTCATCGGGCGCGTATTCGCGCGACCCGTTGGCTCGCATTGTAAGGAAGCCGCTAATCCCGGCTATGCGGCGTCTGGATGAAGCCGCGGTTCCAGGTCGGGCTGATCAGGATCTCGTTCATGCAGACGCGAGGCGGCATGCCGGCGACGAACGCGATGGTGCGGCCGAGGTCTTCCGATTGCAGCATGCGCGCCTGCTCTTCTTCCGACGGCACCACCGGGCGCTGCTTTAAGATCGGGGTTGCGACTTCGCCGGGCGACAGGCAGCAGGCGCGCAGGCCGTTGACGCATTCGTCCATGTTGAAGGAATGGGTCAGCGCCAGCACCGCATGCTTGGTCGTGGTGTAGGCCGGACCGGGCATTTTCGACACGTGACGGCCGGCCCATGATGCGACGTTGATGATGCAGCCGTCCTTTTGCTTGCGCATCGCCGGCAGCACCGCGCGCATGCAATAGAGCACGCCGTTGAGATTAATATCGACCAGTTTGTCCCAGCCTTCGAGCTCCATGTCGGCCCAGCTTCGCTTCGGCACGTTGACGCCGGCGCTGTTGACCAGAAGATCGATCCGGCCGTGACGTTTGAGGATTTCCTCGGCCACCTTGTTGACGTCGGCCGCGATAGAGACGTCGAGCGGGATCGCTTCAGCCTTGCCGCCGCTTGTTTCGATCTTGGCCACCACCGTATCGAGCGCGTCCTTGCGACGCCCCGAAACCACCACCGTCCAGCCATCCGCCGCCAGCGCTTCCGCACCGGCTTCGCCGATGCCGCTGCCGCCGCCAGTCACCCAGGCCACGCGTTTCCCGCCATTTGTCATGCAAGCTGTCTCCGTTGCTTTTTGATGGGCGTTTTTGCTAATCCAACCACCTGATCAGCCGCCGCCCATGGAATGTTGCATGAACTCAATCGCCAACGCCAATCTGTTTTCTCGCCTGTTTGACGGCCTTGACGATCCCGGCCGGCTTGCGATCGAAACCCTTGAGGGCAAGCGCATCTCTTACGGAGATCTGATCGCGCGCGCCGGCCAGACGGCGAATGTGCTGGTGAGCCGTGGCGTCAAGCCCGGTGACCGCGTCGCCGCGCAGACCGAAAAATCGGTCTCGGGCCTCGTGCTCTATCTGGCGGCGGTCCGCGCCGGCGCGGTCTATCTGCCGCTCAACACCGCCTACACGCTGAACGAGCTGGAATATTTCATCACCGACGCCGAACCATCGCTGGTGGTGTGCGATCCTTCCAGGGCAGAAGGGATCGGTGCAATCGCAAGGAAGACCGGCGCCAAGGTCGAGATGCTCGGGGCTGACGGCAAGGGTTCGCTGACGGAAGCCGCCGACAAAGCCAGCTCCGAGTTCAAAACGGTGGCCCGCACCAACGACGACCTCGCCGCAATCCTTTACACCTCGGGCACCACGGGCCGCTCCAAGGGCGCGATGCTCAGCCACGATAATCTCGCGTCGAATTCGCTTTCGCTGGTCGACTATTGGCGTTTCACGAACAAAGACGTGCTGATCCACGCGCTGCCGATCTATCACACCCACGGCCTGTTTGTGGCGAGCAACGTCACCTTGTTCGCTCGTGCCTCCATGATTTTCCTGCCGAAGTTCGATCCGGACGTGATCATCAAGCTGATGGCGCGCGCGAGCGTGCTGATGGGGGTGCCGACCTTCTACACCAGGCTGCTGCAGAGCCCGGCGCTGACCAAAGAGTCCACCAGGCACATGCGGCTGTTCGTCTCGGGCTCAGCGCCGCTGCTTGCCGACACCCACCGGGAGTGGGCCGCGCGTACCGGCCACGCCGTGCTCGAGCGCTACGGCATGACCGAGACCAATATGAACACCTCGAACCCCTATGAGGGCGAACGCGTCGCCGGCGCCGTGGGCCATCCGCTGCCCGGCGTCTCCGTGCGCGTCACCGATCCCGAGACCGGCAAGGAGCTTGGGCGTGAATCCGTCGGGATGATCGAGGTCAAGGGCCCCAACGTCTTCAAAGGCTATTGGCGGATGCCGGAAAAGACGAGGTCCGAATTCCGCGACGACGGCTTCTTCATCACCGGTGATCTCGGCAAAATCGATCAAAAGGGCTATGTGCACATTCTCGGCCGCGGCAAGGATCTCGTGATCTCCGGCGGCTTCAATGTGTACCCGAAGGAAATCGAGAGCGAGATCGACGCGATGCCGGGCGTGATCGAATCCGCCGTGATCGGGGTGCCGCATGCCGATTTCGGCGAGGGCGTCACCGCGGTCGTGGTTTGCAACAAGGGCGCCGACGTCAGCGAAGCGTCGGTGCTGAAGGCGCTCGACGGCCGTTTGGCGAAATTCAAGATGCCGAAGCGGGTGTTCGTGGTCGACGAATTGCCGCGCAACGCCATGGGCAAGGTGCAGAAGAATATTTTGCGCGATATGTATTCGGATATTTACACGAAGGCGAAGTGAGCGCGTCGATGCTGGGGGACCGGGCTATGGAGCAAGACGAGGCTGCCGAGGATTCACGAGCATTTGCGAGAACTCCTGCGGCCTCATTCAACTACCTCGGCGGCAAGCGCGATCACTCGTAGCGTAAAGAATGCGAGCCCTTCGAGTTCACGCCCAGCAAGCGACTGCTACTGTCCGTACAGCAGGCTTATCACAAACCTGGCGCCGACGATAAACAGATAGCAGCCGAATGCGACCTCGAGCGTGCGCTTCGACATAGCGTGAGCCGCCTTGACACCAAGCGACGCGGTCAAAAGACTCGTCGGCATCACCAGCACGGCCCCGATCAGCGAGACATAGCCCAGCGCGAACGGCAATTGCAGCGCCACGACATCGGGAAAGCGCGCCGCCGCCGGCCAGCCGGCATAGACGTAACCGAGCGCGCCGGGAATCGAGATCAGCACGGCGAGCGCCGAGGAGGTCGCGACTGCCTGATGGATTGGCCGGCTGTAGAACGTCATCAACAGGTTCGAAAACAGTCCGCCGCCCACGCCCATCAAGGTGGCGAGAATTCCGACGAGGAAGCCGAAGAGCCGCATCACCGGCCCCTTCGGCATCTCATCGCCGAATTTCCAGTTCTCCCGCGCCAGCAATAGTCGCGTCGCCGCCGACCACGCCACCATGACGAAGACGTA
>VAZG01000509.1 GCA_005885285.1 Alphaproteobacteria bacterium
AAGATTTCCTCAACCGTTTGTAACCGCGCCGGCGTCATATGCGACCCACTGCCAATGGCAGTTTAGGATGTTACTTCATTCAGTTAGCATTATGCAATTCATCGTATAGCCATGCCTTGGCAAAAACCCAATCCCGCCGAACCGTCACGGTTGAGATCTTCATCACTTCAGCTATCTCGTCATGATTGAGTCCACCAAAATATTTGAGCTCCACCACCCGGGCTTTTCTTGAGTCGAGCGTACCCAGCTTCTCCAGTGCCTCATGCAGATCAAGAATTGCCTGTGATTGTTCCGGCGAAACAATTGCTCCTTCGTCCAATTCGACCTTGAGCGCGCCGCCACCGCGCTTCTGGGCTCGAGAACTCTTGGCGTAGTTAACTAGGATTTGGCGCATCGCCCGAGCAGCGACGGCGAAGAAGTGGGCGCGATTCTGCCAGCTCGGACTGGTTTGGTCGGCTAGCCGCAGATAAGCCTCGTCCACCAGGGCCGTCGTTTGCAGGGTATGATCGGGACGTTGTCCCTCCATAAAATGATGAGCGAGGCGTCGGAGTTCTTCATAGACCAGAGGGGTTAACTCTGCGAGCGCGGAGTCATCTCCCTGAGTCCATTCCCGCAGGAGCTGGGTCACTCTATGCGGAGAGACAGAAGGCTCGTCCATAAGCTCGTCCTAGTAGCTTATCACCCAGCGAAATTCTCTGCACGCGGAAGCTTTTCCGAAAAAACGTTGATTCAGATGATCACTTTGATCGCCCGTTTTCGCTTATGGCAGTGAAAGGAAAACTACGAAACCAAAAAGAAACGGATCACACCAACTACAATCCCAGCCTCAACAAAGAAAGAAAGAAACAATAATGAATCCACTTACTCAGTTTAAAAAAATACCAATCCTGCCGCTGGTCATCATAGTCGCACTGGCCATCGGACCTGCGTTTGCAGCGCATGCCGCCGACTTCACGGCAACGCCAGTGATCGTCTGGAGTAATGAGGCGCGGCGCGCCATTGTCCCAGCCGGCCCGGGTGGCATCTTCGGTGCGGAGAACTACGGCAACAAGTTCCCGGGCGAAGCGGCCGTATATTTGGGGATCGTCCACGCCGCAATGTATGATGCGGCGGTGGCGATTGAGGGAGGCTACGAGGCGTATGCGATCGCGCTTACCGCCCCGCCGAACACGTCATCCGCAGCCGCGATCGCCACCGCCGCACACGACACCCTCGTCGGGTGCCCGGACTGCGGCCACTCCGGCTTGCAGCCTGCGCTCGGCCTCACGCCTGCGCAGCAGGCGATTCTCGACGGCGACTATGCGAACTACCTCGCCGCTATCCCTGACGGCACGGCGAAGACGAACGGCATCGCAATCGGCAAGCAGGTGGCCGCGGCCGTGGTCGCGCTGCGCACCAATGATGGCCGGGAGAAAAATCCGACGCTCGCCGATCTCAACCCGCCGCCGCCCGGACCCGGTGTTTGGGAGCCAAATCCTGGCAACCCTGCGCCGCCGGTCCTCGGCCTTCGCCTACCTGGTATCACGCCGCTCGCGCTCACCAGCGCGTCGCAGTTTCGTCCCGACGGCCCAAATGCGCTGACCAGCGAAGAGTACGCGGACGACTTCAATCAGGTCAAGTCAGTCGGTCGCGTCGATAGCACAGCCAGGACTCCGGCCCAGACGACTCAGGCGCTGTTCTGGACCGATCATGACTTACGGCAATGGAACGACGGCATGCTCCGGCTCGCCGTGGACCACGGGCTCGACCTTGTACGGACTGCGCGCATGCTGGCGATGGCGCACGTCTCGGGCGGCGACGGGATGATCGCCTGCTTCGAGGCCAAGTATCACTACTGGTTCTGGCGCCCCTACCAGGCGATCCCCAGAGCCGATACCGACGGGAACCCGGCGACTGAACCTGATCCAACCTGGGTGCCGCTGCGTCCGACGCCGAACTTCCCCGAGTACGTGTCGGCACACGCGTCCCATAGTACCGCCGTGGCGAGAGCACTGGAAGCGTTCTTCGGCACCGACAATGTCGTCTTCTCTCTCGACAGTCGGGTTACCGGCACGACGCGCGAGTATGC